>JACRAN010000334.1 GCA_016234735.1 Bacteroidota bacterium
GGAGGGCTTTTCGGCGGTGAACATCATGAACAAATTCATTGTGGTGAAAGGCATTCTGCTCATCGGGATGCTGCTCACGGTGGAGATTTCCAATTTGAAAGTCATCTACGGCAACATCGTGATGCGCTACCCGGCATTCCGCGTGGCATCGTTTGCGGTGTTGCTGTGGCTGATTGCGTTTTTCGGGACGTTTGGCAGCAATGCGTTCATTTACTTTCAATTTTGAAAAATGCCCGTTGCAAACGAGCGGCGGGTCAGTCGAAGATGTTTTTCACGTCCATTTGAAAACCCGGCAGCACCGAGGATTTGATTTTCCCCTCCTCCTCGGCGAAGGAAAACAGCTTGTAGCGGTCGTCTTCCATGCGATAGACTTCAACGGTCTTGCTGCGGACATCTACAATCCAGTACTCCTTCACGGCGAAGCGCTCGTACACCTCCTTTTTGGTCACCCGGTCGTTGGCCACGGAGCCTTTGGAGACGATTTCGACAATCAAATCCGGTGCGCCCACGATGCCGTTGCCTTCCTGGATGATAAAATTTCTTTCTTTTGAAACAAACAGGAGGTCGGGCTGTACACCTGCCGTGTTTTCATCGAAATAAACGTCGTAGGGGGCATGAAAGAACTCTCCGAGTTTTTTCTTTTGGTTATAAATGAAAAAATACCCGTTGAGTTTGTGCGATGCCCGCTGGTGGGGCGAGTTGGGGGATGCTCTTTTCACGATTTCGCCGTTGATGAGTTCATAAATGGAAGTGTCGCCTTCCGGGATGTCCATTTCCCGGAATTCAGGCCAGGTGAGCTTCTTTTGCTTTTTTTGAATGAGGGTTTCCATGCCGGAAGTTTTGAAATTTTTACGAAAATAAGCAAGTTTTATCAAAAATAGAAGGTTGGCCTACCTGCCGAGGTCGGAAAGTGGCCAGCCGAAGCGATTTCAAGATGAAAAAAACATACTGGGTCATCGCCACCCTCGCCCTCGCCTTCACCGGCGACCGCATCGGGGGCTGGCTGTTGGGCAAGATTTCGCACGGCAGCCAGTTCCGCTACTCCCGCCTGTACCGGGGGGATGCGGAGTGCGACCTGCTGTTTGTTGGCAACTCACGGGGATTGATTTTTTACCAACCTTACATCGAAGAAAAAACGGGGCTGACCACTTGCAACCTCAGCTACAATGGGATGCCGGTGGAATTGGCCAACATCCTCGTCAAAGACTATCTCGACCGCCACTCGCCACCAAAAGTCCTCCTGCTGGACGTGACGCTGCTCGACAAACGGATGGACCAAAAGTTGGTCACGGGGTTCAACAGCTACACGCCCCGGTCGGAGCGGCTCTCCAATCTGATGCGGGACAGCTTCCCCCATGATTTTTATGCCGGGAAGGTGGCCCACCTCTACCGCTACAACAGCGAGGTGTTCCAGCGGGCGTTTTTTTACTGGAAAAAATCGGACAAGGACTGGCTGCTCGACCGGGTCATTTCTCCGACCATGCAGAAAGACGCCGAAAAACTGCCGACTTTCAACTACGATTTCACCCCTGACATGCTGAAAAACCTGGCAGACTTGGTGGTTTACGCCAAAGAAAAAAGGGTGCGGGTGGAGTTGGTGGTGAACCCGTATTTTCCGCCGTTCGCTGCCAAAATCGGCAACCTTGCAGCGCTGAAAACCGAGGTTGCAAAAGCAACCGGGCTGCCCGTGCGGGACTACTCAAACGCTGTGGCGGGAGTGGCGGGTTTCGGCGATTACCAGCATTTGAACAAAAACGGGGCGAAGGAATATTTAGACAAATTGATGCAGGACGGTTTTTTGAAACCGTTGAAAACTACTTTTTGAAACGCTCCTCAAACCGTTTGGCTGCCTCCCACTTGACGCCGATCATTTCCTCCAAAGCCAAAATGGCCAACTCGATGTCCGTTTCAGCCGACAAGCGTTTTTCCTGGGCGTTGTTGTAGGATTCCGAGGCACGGAGTAGGTTTTCCAGTTCGATGTCGGCGTTTTTGAACTGTTGCTGGCTGATTTGGTAAATGTTGCGGGAGTCTTCTTCGGCCTTCGTACGCACTTTCAGGGTTTCGATGGCAAGCAGGAGCTTCCGGTAGCGTGCCAACGTTTCAGCACGGGTTTTCAGCTTGTGCTGGTTGGCTTCCATCTCCGCAATTTTGACATCTACCTCCTCGATTTCCCGTTGTTTTTTGTTGTTGGTGAAAGTTCCGAGGCTCACTCCCGCCGAAAATTGGTACAGCGGGTAGAGCACGAGGTTGTCTGCGCTGGGTTGCAGGACGTTGGAGAGGCTGACTTCGTTGATGTTAAAACCAAATTTTACGTCATCCATCCAGTCCGTGCGTTGCAGTTCGACCTCCTTCTGTTCCTTGGTTTTTTCTAAAGCCAGTATCTGCGTTTCCGGGATGTTGAGCCACGCCAATTGCACGAGGTAATCCTCGAAATTTGTGGGGCGCTGGCCTTCCGGCGGCACGATTTGATTGAAATCAATGACCTGTGCCAATGCGCCGCTTGACCAGCCAAGCATTAAAAAATAAAAATACAGCAGCTTAAAAAACAGCGTGTAAACGGGATGTTTCATCGGGAAATTAAAGTTGCAGGCCGCACGGATTGACGCATCCGGGAAGGCCGATGGCAATTTTTGTTTAAAAATTCAACAATCAGGCCATAGCATGGGGGGATGGTGGGCGAAAAGAATCCGCAAATCTAACCCGAACCGATTGTGCCGTAAGGATTTTTAGCTTATTTTTGTGCGCTTTGATTAATTTCCCCTCGCATTTCCCGGCTAAAATTTCCCACGCACACGACATAGTTACAGGTATTTTGAAATAAATACCCAACAACCGAACTCACTCACAGTCTTACCAGAAATTTTCGTCCCCTTTGTCCTGATAGAACAAACACTACGCAGGCTGGCTGAAGTCTGCGGCTAAGGCAACCACTATGAATGAAGACCAACACGTATCGCAGGGGTTAACATTCCCGTCCGATACCTGTCTGCATGAAATTTTTCAGCGGGAAGTAAGCCGCTGCCCAGATGCCATTGCCCTCGTATCTGGCAGTGAATCAATGACTTATGCCGAGTTGGATGCCCGCTCCACCCACCTCGCTCACCACCTCGCCACACTCGGCATCCAATCTGAAAACTTCGTCGCCATCTACATCGACCGCTCATTTGACATGATAGTCGGCATTTTCAGCATCCTGAAAGCCGGTGGTGCCTACGTGCCCATCGACGTGGATTACCCGAAAGACCGCATGGCCTTCATGGTCGAAGACTCGCAGGCCAAAGTCATCCTGACCCAGAGCCACCTGGCGAAAAACCTCCCCGAAACAAGCGCCCACGTCATTTGCCTTGACCTTCTACAATCGTCAATCGTCAATCGTCAATCGTCAATCGTCAATCCCGACAACTTGGCCTACATGATTTACACCTCCGGCAGCACCGGCAAGCCGAAGGGGTGCATGATTGCCCACGAAAACCTCTGCAACCAACTCGAAGGTCAGCAGGCCATTGCCCCGTCGCCCATCGGGGCCATGATGCTCACCTGCTCCATCAGTTTCGACGTGAGTGTGCTCACTATTTTCTGGACGCTGCTGCAAGGAGCGCCCCTCGTGCTGCCGCTGCAAGGCGAGGAAAAAGACATGGCCCGGCTGGCCGAGACCATTTTCAAAAACCAAGTGACACACTTGATGACACTGCCCTCGCCCTACACCCTGCTGCTTGAACAGGCACCGCCCGAAAAGCTGCAATCCCTGCGCCTCGTCAACGTCTCCGGGGAGGTGTGCCCTACTTCGCTGGCGCAAAAACACGAGCAAATTGTCCCCGATTGCCAACTCTACAACCTCTACGGCCCCACGGAAGCAGCGGTCAACTGCACGTATTTTACTTTCCCGAAGGGCTTCAACGAACCAAAAGTGCCCATTGGAATTCCCATTTTGAACTACAAGATTTTCATCCTCGATGAAAAAATGCACGAGGTGCAGCCCGGCGAAGTCGGTGAAATTTACATCGGCGGCACCAGACCTGTCGTCGGTCGTGGCTACTGGAACCGACCGGAGTTGACAGCGGAGCGCTTCATCGGACACTCACCTTCTCACCTTCTCACCCTCTCACCCCTCTACAAAACCGGCGACCTCGCCCGCTGGATGCCCGACGGCAACATCGAGTTCCTGGGGCGTTCCGATTTTCAGGTGAAGTACCGGGGCTTCCGGGTGGAGTTGGGCGAAATCGAAACCGCCATCGGCCACCACCCGGCGGTGAAGGAAAC
>JACRAN010000035.1 GCA_016234735.1 Bacteroidota bacterium
GAGTGGGTACATCCAAGGGACTACGCAAACGAGAGTACCTTGGCAGAAGCCCTCCAAGAAATTTTCGCTGGTTTCGGAACAGCCTACACCATAGATTTCAAAGAACAAAAAGTGCCGAATAATTTTGCTTGACTACTTATCTTCACTGATTGCGCCGTTTACGGTCAGAACAGCGGTGACAGGGTTCGGGAAAACGGTTATTTCACCAAGGCCAATGTCCACGCTGACCGTTTTCGAGTATTCAAAATTCCCGTCGAAATCCATTTGCCGAAGGCGGTAGTAGTTCGTGCCGGGCAGTGGTTTTTCATCCCAAAAGGAATAGTCGTGCGATTCGCTGCTCGTACTGTTGCCTGCCACAAAGCCGAGCACCCGCCAGTCTGCGCAACGGGCAGCATTTTTTGGTAAAACATTGACAGTCAACGGGGTGTGGGGTGTGTCGCACTATGAAAGGATATTTTATGACTTGCTGCGCTCAGGTGTCGTTTTTGTCATTGCCTTTCCCACAAGGTCTCCTTTGGAGCGGCAACGACAAACGCACCAAAAAAAAATCCCGGGCATCAGCCAACGCCAATGCCCGGGATTTTCACATGTCCCTTTCCACGACCGGGTGGGAAAGGGCAGTCTGCTCACTCGCCCGTTTTGGCCGCTTCCGGCCCCAGCCGTCTCCATTTTCAGTTCCCGAACAATGCTTTCGGCGCTTTGTGGTTCTTCGCCCACACATCGGCAGGGGCTTTTTTATCGCCCCCTCATTCCCCCTGCGTCTTCTTGAGCAGGTATTTTTTTGCGGAATTTGCATCCCGCATGCTGCCATCGGCATTCAGGCTGACGAGGCCCTCCGTGGTGACCTGGTACTTGGTGGCGCCCGATTTCCCGTTCAAGGTCACGACATCCCCGGCAACGGTCCATGTCCCGTTCGAATTAACGGTTTTGGGCTTTTTGCCCTTGTGCTCCTCCTCCAGGGTGTAGGTCCTTTTTTCATCGGCATTCAAGGTGAGCACGGTCGCTATTTCATCGCAATCCTTGCAGGGCAGGCTGCCCGTGTAAAATGCGGCCATTTGCTCCTCGATGGATTGCTCCGGCAGGGCAGCTTCGGCGCCCGAGTCGCAATCAATCTTGGCTATCAGCCATTTGCCGCCCTCCTTTACCAGCACGAAATCCTGCATTCTTGGGCTGCCGCCTTCATCGCCGGACAAGGTGGCCGTCACCTTGTCAGTTCCAAGCCCTTCCGCAGTGACGGGGGCGGTCGTCCAGTAGTTCATGTCCCAGTCTTGGGCACAGAAGAGGCGGCTGTAATCGAGGCCGGTGAGTGGCTCCTCCTGCGAGTTTTCGTCTTTCCAGGCTGTTGCTTCCAAGTTTTTCAGATAGGCTTTTTCCCCGTCCACGTAAGCCTGGCTGATGAATCCGCTCTGCTTCAAAAGGGCAAAGTAGGCTTCCAATTTTTTCATGTCGAGGGTGGCGGGCTTGCCGGGCTTCACGAACTCAATGTCCAGCATGGGCTTTGAATTGGCTTCGTACCATGCGTAGAAGCCGTGAATGGTCTCACTAATGGCCACGAGGTCAGGGTCGTCCTGCGAGCCGCCATTGTCGGTGGGCACTTCTTCGCTTTGGTCGGTAGAAGTGGTGTTTTTGCAGGAAAGCAGCGTGAAGGCTGCGAGGAAAAAGATTAGAAGGAATTTCATGATTGAAGGTTTAGGAAGTTTAGGTGGTTTAAGCGGTTTAAATACAACCTCCTAAACCCGCTAACCCAAGATTAAAGCTTGATTTTGCAAAGCGCCCCCAATTCTTCAAAACTAAGGGTCGCCTCCGTTGCGCCCATGGCGTAGGGCATGATTTCGTAATGCTCGTAAAAGAGGAAAATCCCTTCCTCCGTCAAGCCATAGTTGGCCGGGAGCATGAACTTGAAGATGTCGTCGAACTCGAAGCCTTCTTTGAACATGTCGGCCCTGGTCTCCCGTACTTTTTTTTCTGCCAAAGCCTGCACGGCAGCCTTATCGGTCACGAGGTCGTCCCAAACGAGCATTTTGCCAGTTTGTGCTTCGAAGGTGTTCAAAGCTTCCGTCGGGCTGCCGTGCGCCCCGCCCATGTAGGTGTTGCCGTTGATGGCAAGGGTGAGGAACTTCCCGTTGTTGAACACCACTTCGCTGCCCGTGGTGGCCTCGAAGGCGCCGGCCATAAAAGACTCTCCAGCTTCCTTTTTGAAGTCATCATGGTTTTTGAAAAACGCCTTGGCAGCCCCGTCGAGGGTGGTTGACTTGGGGGCGGCCTCCGGGTTTTCCAAAATTGAGAACAGGTAGTTGTTCGTCCACTTCGTGACGGCGTCCTGCAGGGCTTTTTCGCCCTTCACCACGACGTGGTACATCAGGTCAATGCGGGCGCAGTCCATGCGGGTATCTTCGTCCTTGTCGCAGTCCTTGCCCTGCTGCTTGCGGAACACCTGCTGCTCGACCGTGGGCTTCAGCTTGGCCAATTTTGCGCCAGCGATGGCCTCGGTGGCGATGGTCTCCACCTCGTGCCTCGTGCCCATGCCCACCTCGCCCTCGAAGCTGACCTCGATTTTTTCGGGCATGGTGGCCATGTTGGCCAACGAGTCAATGAGCATCGTTTTCAGCACCTCCAGGTCGGCGGCGGGCTGGCCGAAGACGGTCATCCCTCCTTGTTGATTGACGGTGATGATGGCGTCTTTCTTGGTGTTTTGGCAAGCCACCAAACAGAGAAGGCTTGCGATGAAAAAGGTTTTGATTAAAGTCTGCATTTTCATTTTGATTTGAAATGTATGATGAAATTGAGTGAATTACTTGGTTTAAAAATGATGAAAGCAGGACAGGAGGAGGCCCCAGATTTCCGAAATCTTCAAGATTTCGGAAATCTGCCCCTGTTGTTTATTTCCCGAACAAAGCCTTGGGCGCCTTGTGTGTTTTCACCCAAGCATCCACTGGCGCTTTGGTCACACCGAGGCTGTAGGTAAGCACTTTCCAGGCCCCCTTCTCGTATTGCAGCAGGCCGATGGCATTGTCGGCCAACTTGCCCGATTTGGCATCCTTGGCATAGTCCGTCTTGCTGTAATCAATGGCCTTGCCGTCCGCCTGTTTCGGTTTTGCGCTGATGTACGCAAAGTTGCCGCTGGTCTGGTACGTGCCCAATTCCAATTGCGTGGACGTGCCCAATTTCTTGCCAACCGCTGTGTTCAAGGCTGCAATCGCCGTTTTTTTGCGCACCCATTTTGCGCCA
>JACRAN010000339.1 GCA_016234735.1 Bacteroidota bacterium
ATCTTCACCTCCACCCGTTGATTTTTCGCCCGGCCTTCGGGCGTTGCGTTCGAGGCGACGGGGTTGCGTTTGCCGTAACCTTTGTAGGTAATCCGGCTGGTCGGAATTCCTTTGCCCATGAGGTACTGGGCCACCGACTTGGCCCGCTCGGAGGAGAGTTGGTCGCAAAACTCGTGCGACGGGATGCCGTTCGTGTGGCCCCCCACTTCGATGATGATGCCAGTGTTTTCGGTCAGAAAATCAAACAACTCGTCGAGCGTTGGCAGTGAGGTGCCGTCCATGTTCGTGCTGTCCGGTTGGAAGTAGATTTTTTCGAGTTTGATGGTCTCGCCGCTCTTCAGGTTATCGGCGGAAAGTTCAGGAATGATGCGGGTTTTAGTTTCAAACGACAACATCACCTGACAACTGTTTTTGTCCGTCACAGTCACCTTGTGTTGCCCGGCAGGCAGGGCAACGGCGTTGGCCGCTGTCTCGCCGTTGTCCCAGGCGTAAGTGAAGCTCCCCGCCCCGCCGGACGCATCGACAGTGGCCTTGCCGTTGCTCGTTTTGTCGGTGGTCGAGGGACGGTTTCTCACCACGGAAGCATCGAGCGGACGGGGTTCCGTCACCTGAGCGGAGGCGGTGGCCTTCGTGCCGGCAGCATCCGTGACCGTGACCGAGTAGTTGCCCGAAGCGAGACTTGAGACCATTTCAGACCTGCCGCCGTTGCTCCAGACAATGTCGAACGGGCCTTTCCCGCCGGACATTGCCACTTTCAGTTCCGCACTTTTTTCCTCGGCGCACTTGATTTCCTTTTGTTGTAAAATGTTGACTGTCAGCGGCAAAATGTTTTCCGTGATGCTCACGGAGGCCGTTGCGGAGCAACCCGCACCGTCGGTCACTGTGACCTCGTGGTTGCCGGGAGCGAGTTTCAGGGCGGTCGCTGCTGCCTCGCCGTTGTCCCATTTGAAGGTAAAACTGCCAGTGCCACCGGAGGTTTTTACCGTCGCTTTGCCGTCGGAATTTCCGGTGCTGGCGGGTGCGTCCACCGAGGCCGAAGCTGCGACCAGCTTGGGTTCCTTCACCGAAAATTTGGCGGAGGCCGTTGTCCCGGTGGCATCCGTCACGGTCAGGTCGTAGTTGCCAGCGGCGAGGTTGGCCGACGTTTCAGCCTGCGTCCCGTCTGCCCAGCCGAAGCGGAACGGGCCTTTGCCGCCGCTCACCTCTGCTTTCAGTTCGGCGCTTTTTTCCCCGGCGCACTTGATTTCTTTTTCCTGCGAAATGCTCACGGCCAGCGGCAGAATGTTCTCCGAGATGCTCACCGAGGCCGTGGCTGTGCAGCCCGCTGCGTCCGTCGCCGTCACGGAGTGGGTGCCGGGAGCGAGTTTCACGGCAGTGGCTGCCGTTTCGCCGTTGACCCATTTGAAGGTGAAATTGCCGGTGCCGCCTGAGGCTTTCACGGTAGCTTTTCCGTCGGCGTTGCCCGTGCTGGCGGGTGCATCGACTTTCGCTGTGGCGGTGATGGCCTTTGGCTCCGGCACTTCCAGGTTCGAGGTGGTGGTTTGACCCGTGGCATCCGTCACCGTCACCGAATAGCTGCCCGGCGGCAGGCCGGAAGCAGTCTCGCCCGAAGCACCGCTGGCGCTCCACTGGAATTTGAACGGCCCCTTGCCGCCGGTCACTTCGGCTTTCAGTTCGGCGTTTTTATCCCCGGCGCACTTGATTTCTTTTTGTTGTGAAATGCTGACCGCCAGCGGCAAAATATTCTCCGTGATGCTCACCGAGGCAGTCGTCGTGCATCCTGCGCCATCGCTGACGGTCACAATGTGGCTGCCGGGAGCGAGTTTAACGGCGGTGGCTGCCGCCTCGCCGTTGTCCCATTTGAAGGTGAAATTGCCGGTGCCACCTGTGGCTTTCCCGGTCGCTTTTCCGTCGGCATTGCCGGTGCTGGCGGGTGCGTCCACCTTCGCCGTTGCCGAAATGGGCGTAGCATCTTTCACCAAAAAAACGGCGGTGGAAACCTGCCCGGTGGCATCGGTGACGGTCAACGTGTAGTTGCCTGCGGCAAGGCCGGAGATACCCGCCCCGTTCATCAGGTTCGGGTTGCCCCACTGGTACTGGTAGGGCGTTTTGCCGCCGCTGACTTTTGCCTCCAGCGCTGCGTCCTTTGCCCCGGCGCAACCGATGGATTTGGTTTGGGAAATGGTCAGGGCCAGTGCGCCTACGTTGCGGCTGATGCTCACCGATGCGGTGGCCGTGCAGCCTGCTTTGTCCGTCACGGTGACGGTGTGCTGGCCTTCGTCGAGGGCAGTGGCTTTCGCAGCCGTCTCTCCGTTGTCCCATTTGAAATTGAGGGTCGGGTTGCCGCCTGCCACGCTCACGGTGGCAACGCCGTCGGCGGCACCGCTTTCCCCGGCTGGCTGGTTTTGCACCACTGCCAGTGTGAGGTTCGGGTCGGGGATGGTGAA
Organism: Bacteroidota bacterium; assembly: GCA_016234735.1. GTDB lineage: Bacteria > Bacteroidota > Bacteroidia > Chitinophagales > Saprospiraceae > UBA6168. Next base: position 2,448 of record JACRAN010000339.1, read on the forward strand.
CTTGATGGGTTTGGCTTTGCCCTTGCTGTCGGTGACGGTGAACGAGTACTCGCCGGGGCCGAGGTTTTGGGGGTTGGTGCCGGTGAGGCCGCCGCCCCACTTGTAGGTGTAGGGTGCTTCGCCGCCGTTGACGGTGACTTTCAGCGAGGCATCTTTTTTATTCGCTCCGCAACTTAACGGCTTGTCAATCAGGCAAGTAACCGCCATCGCATCGGCTTTCTGGATGAGGTAGAGGCCCTTGTCGTTGGTGCCGATCCACACCGCATTTTCCCGGTCGATGGCCATGCAGGCCACGTCCTGGCTGGTGAACTCCTCCGCCGGGCCGAACACTTTCGAGTCCTCCGTGGCCGGGTCGAAGCGGGCGACGATTTGGGAAGCAACCCAGAGCATCCCGTTGCCATCGAAGGCGATATCGACCACCGTTCCCTCGGTCAGGCTGGCATCAATGTCGATGGGTTCCCAGTTTTCCCGTGCGTTGACTTTCCAGAGCAGGTCGTCGCCCATCACCCACACGTCGGTGCCGTTTTGGGCGAAGGCCCTGATGCTGAACAAGTCTTCCTCCCGCTGCCACTTGCCGTCTTTGCCAAAGGCACAGCCTTCGGAGGTACCGATCCACAGCCGCCCGGTGGCATCGAGGAACAGGGTGTTGATTTCGTTGGAACCGAGGCGGGAGTTGCCGGCGTGGTGGCGCTGCACCAGCTTGAGCGATGGCTGGGTCTTGAACTGGAACAGGCCGGACTTCCGAGTGCCGACCCAAAGCTGGCTTCCTTTTTCTTCAAAAACCGCCGCCGTGATGCGGTCGTCTTTCGAGCGGATGCCCTCGCCCTCGCTGCCCATTTGGGAAATGAGTTCCTCCAACAACAGCCGCAGGTCGTGGTTGCCGGAAGGCGTTTGCAGCAGCGACCAATCGGTGGCGGCAAGGTTCACCGGCGTGGCCTGCTCCGGTGAGTACACCTGGAACAGCCCCTTGCGGTTGCCTACCCACTTGTTGTTTTCGGCGTCGATGTGGATGTTGGTGACGGGCGTGTAGCGGTCCACGGCTTTGGTGCGGATGACTTCCATGGGTGCCTGGGCCTGGGTTTTTACAAAACAGAGAAGGAGAAGAATCGTGAAAAAATTATTCATGCAGCTTGCAATATTGGTAATTGAATTTTTTTTACAAACCAAGACCGGCTTGGTCAACCAGCCAGGGATTTCGGAATTGAAAGACGAAAAAACGACCGATAAATTTCGATGAGGGGCGCGAAGTTTAACATTTTTGGAGAAATGAAGTTCAACATGTACGCCGGAAGTCCGTTCCGGCGCTGATTTCTGCCGGAACGGACTTCCGGCATACATGTATTTTGTATTTCCGGCCTTTTCATTCCCAAAACCCAACTGATTTTCAAGGACGCCCGTGCACGCATCATCGACTTTCTGAAAGAAAGCGCCACGAAGCGTGGCCGACAGGTAGGGTTCGAGGTGTTGTTCAAACACTGCCTCACCCAACAGGACATCGCCAACCAGACCGACATTTCCCGCCAGACCATCACTTCTGTTTTCAACGAACTCCGAAAAGAAAACCTGATTTATTCCGACCGGAACTCCATTTTGATGTGGGGCATTGGCAAGTTGTCCTGACATCAGGCGCTTTTCAAAGTTCGTAGGTGGAGCCTTCCAGGCCCAGCACTGTTCGGGGGAAAACCGTTGAAGCCTCTTCCAGAAAAACTTCCAGCGTTTTGTAGCGGGAGGAGTAGTGGCCTGTAACCAACCGGCCAACGCCGGCCATGGAAGCGATTTGAGCGGCCTGCCGGGCAGTGGAGTGCATCGTGTGTGCTGCATTCTCCAGGAAGTCATCGCAAAAAGTCGTGTCGTGGTACAGCAGGCTCACGCCTTGAATATGTGGCACGATGCGCTCATCGTACAAGGTGTCTGTGATGAAAGCGTAGGAGCGAAGTGGGGCAGGCGGGGAGGTAAGTTCCTCATTTTCAATTATTTGGCCACTCGGAAGCTGGATGTTTTCGCCCGCTTTTGCGGCTTTGATTTGCGGGATGGAGAGCTGGTACTGCCCGATTTTTTCGGGTCGGATGTTTTTTGGGCGTGGTTTTTCCCGAAAAACAAAGCCAACCGTCGGGATGCGGTGCCAGACAGGGATGCTATGCACCGCCACCGAATCATTTTCAAAAATCAGTCTGGACGAAGTCGGGTCGATTTCGTGAAAACTGACGGGAAAAGTCAGCTTGCCGCCCGGCTGGAGTTGGGCCAAAATCATTTCCTCCAAACCGGCAGGGGAAAAAATGTCGAGCGCCTCCTGCCGGCCATTCAGGTCGAAAGAAAAAAGCAAGCCCGGCAGGCCGAAGATGTGGTCGCCATGCAGGTGGCTGATGAAAATCCGCCTGATTTTGTGGCGGGGCACCTGAAAATCGCTCATGCGCATTTGAGCACCTTCCCCGCAGTCGATGAGAAAATAATCGTTGTGGATTTGCAGAAACTGGGCAGTTGGGAAACGCCCGAAAGCGGGCGTGGCAGCATTGACGCCCAGAATTGTCAGCGCAAATTTCATTCTCTCGCGGCAGCGAGCGACCGCTCAATATCCTCCAAAATGATGAAGTCTTTTGATTCCTCGGAGGTCGGTATGATGGTCAGCACAGAGTCGAGGCGGGAAATTTCAATCAACCTGCGCACCGTATCGTGTTTGATGCCGGTCAGTACGAAACTGCCCAGGTTTTTCCACAGCCGGTTGGCGGTCAGGATGGCACTCAGGCCGGATGAATCGACGTATTTTACATCCGAGAGGTCAAGGATGAGGTTCGGCACCCCTTCGTTGGAAAGGATGACCAACTCCGATTTCAGGTTTGGCGCGACGACGGAGTTCAGATTCTCGTCGTGAAGGTTGAGTACGGCAAATCTTTCCTGCTTTTCAATAGAATACTTCATGCTTTTATTTTTACGCTGTCAATGCTGTAATCACTGCTGACTTGCAGCTGCTCAAAAACGAGGGCGCTAAGTTAAAACAATCTCCTGTATATTTTTCCAAATACCGCACAACGCCTGCCGGGAGTTGGGCATGGTGCCTTCCAGGTGACAGCAAATCAAATACCTTCAAACTAAGGTTGGGGTTAAACGTTAATTTGCAGAACTTTGCCCGACAACTTTTCAGGGCAGCCATTGGAAGTGCAGGTTTGGACATTTTTCATGCGGCAAAATCCAATCACTACGGCCCCCGGAAGTTGCTGTAAAATCGACATTCTTGCCCCAGGTGCAGGTCACTGCTTCAAGAATTGCGGGAATTCAGTTTGGCAGGCCAATATTCCTGCTTTACAAAAACGGGGGCGAGGTGCGGAATTTGAAATGCTGGCATTGTTTTTAGCCAAAAACCAGGCAAAAAAGAAAGGAGGAAATATTTTTTGATATGAACGGGTTGGCCGTCAATTTATCCTGCTCGGGCAACTTTTTTTTCCGGCGCTTTGAAACTTGTTCATTTCATCTTAACATTGCTTCGCTTCCAACAGAAAAATTTCACTGATTGACACGAGATATGAACGACAAGAAATTTTCACCGAAAGTAAAAAGGATCATTTCTGCCAGCCGCGACGAAGCCATCCGGTTAGGGCAGGATTTCATCGGCACGGAGCACCTGCTCCTCGGATTGATGAAGGAATCCGACACCCTGGCCATCAAAGTGCTGGATTCCCTGGACGTTGACCCGGTCGAGCTTCAGCAACTCATCGAAGAATCCGTTCCCCGGAGGGCTTCCTCGAATTCCACCATCCATGTCGGCAACCTTCCGCTCAACAAGCAGGCTGAAAAAGTACTGAAAGTCACTTTTTTGGAAGCCAAAGCCCTGAAGAGCAATGAAATAACACCGGAGCACCTCGTCCTCTCCATTCTGAAACACAAGGACAACCCTGCCTCCCGCATCCTCAACCAGTTCGATATTGACTACGAAATCTACAGGACGGAGCTGGAATACGTGCGCCAGGAGCAAGGCATGACGGGCAGCGGTGAAATTTACAACGCAACGCCCCCACCTGACGACGAATCGTTTGATGAAGACGAAAACTCCCGCTACCAACAACAGCAGCGGAAGGGCCAGCAAAAATCACGCACACCTGTACTCGACAACTTCGGACGTGACGTGACCCGGCACGCAGAAGAAGGCAAACTCGACCCCATCATCGGGCGTGAAACCGAAATCGAGCGGGTGACCCAAATCCTCAGCCGTCGCAAGAAAAACAACCCAATTCTGATCGGCGAACCTGGCGTTGGCAAAACGGCCATCGTTGAGGGCCTGGCGCTGCGCATCTACCAGAAAAAAGTACCTCGCACGTTGTTCAACAAACGGATCGTGATGCTCGACATGGCGGCCCTCGTGGCCGGCACCAAATACCGGGGCCAGTTTGAAGAACGGATGAAGGCCATCATGAACGAGTTGGAAAAATCAAGGGACGTGATTTTGTTCATCGATGAAATCCACACCATCGTAGGTGCAGGTGGGGCCACCGGCTCGCTGGATGCTTCCAATATTTTCAAACCGGCACTCGCCAGGGGCGAATTGCAGTGCATCGGTGCCTCCACGCTGGACGAATACCGCCAGTACATTGAGAAGGACGGGGCGCTCGACCGCCGTTTCCAACGGGTGTTGGTGGAACCGCCTTCGGCAGAAGACACGATCCATATTTTGCAGAATATCCGGGAGAAATACGAGGAGTTTCACAACGTGATTTACACGGACGAGGCCATCAAAGCCTGCGTGCGCCTCAGCGACCGCTACATGAGCGACCGCTTCCTGCCGGACAAGGCCATCGATGTGCTGGACGAAGTGGGGGCGAGGGTGCATTTGAAAAACATCCACGTTCCGAAACACATCGAGGAATACGAAAAGAAAATCGAGCAAATCAAGGATCTCAAAAACCAGGCGGTGAAAAACCAGCAGTACGAACGTGCTGCCGACCTGCGCGACGAGGAGAGCAAACTGCTCCGTCAACTCGATTTTGCCAAAATGCAATGGGAGGAGGAGAGCAAAACCAAGCGATATCCCGTTGACGAAGAAGACATTGCGGAAGTGGTGTCCATGATGACCGGTATCCCGGTGAAGCGGGTCGCCCAGAGCGAAAGCAAGAAGCTGGTCAACATGGCCGACGACATCAAAAAAATGATTATCGGCCAGGACGATGCCGTGAAGAAAATCGTGAAGGCCATCCAGCGGAACAGAGTCGGGTTGAAAGACCCGAAGAAGCCCATTGGTTCTTTCATTTTCCTCGGCCCAACCGGGGTAGGGAAGACCGAATTGGCCAAATCGCTGGCCCGCTACCTGTTCGATTCCGCCGATGCGCTCATCCGCATCGACATGAGCGAGTACATGGAGAAATTTTCCATCAGCAGGTTGATTGGGGCACCTCCGGGCTACGTTGGTTACGAAGAAGGCGGCCAATTGACAGAGCGGGTGCGCCGCAAACCGTACTCCGTGGTGTTGTTGGATGAAATTGAAAAAGCGCACCCCGACATTTACAACATCCTGCTGCAAGTGCTCGACGATGGTCAACTCACAGACAGCCTCGGCAGGAGGGTGGATTTTAAAAACACCTTGATAATTATGACTTCCAACATCGGTGCCCGGCAGTTGAAAGACTTCGGGCAGGGCGTTGGTTTTGCGACCAAAGCCCGTGTGGAGGCTTCTGACGACCATTCGAAGACCGTCATCCGGGATGCGTTGAAGAAAACTTTTTCGCCGGAGTTCCTCAACCGGATAGATGATGTCGTAATTTTCAACAGCCTGAATCAGGAAGAAATTTTCAGTATCATCGAAATCTCGCTCAAGGAAGTTTTCAAGCGGTTGGAGTCACTTGGCTACCACCTGATGCTGACGGACGAAGCAAAAAATTTCGTGGCCGAAAAAGGGTACGACCCGCAATTTGGCGCAAGGCCGCTGAACCGGGCTATCCAAAAATACATTGAAGACCCGCTGGCGGAATTCCTCTTGAATGAGAACCCGCCGGAAGGCAGCCATCTTGAAGCTTTGCTGAACGAGGATGGCAGTGGTTTGAAAGTTAGTTTGGCAAAGGCAGTAAAAACCGACGCATAACGTGAGGAAACCTGCCTTTTTCCTGATTTTTTAATAATATCCGGTCAATGTTCAACAAGGTCGTTGGGCATTGACCGTTTCTTTTCTACGTTTGTGATGAAAAGTTTCAGGAAAATTGTTTTCAACCGCTTTTTTACCTGAAAACGGCACGGACGAGTGAACTAAAGCGAAGGCATTCCCGTAACGAAGTAAAAAAAATCCGGTATCAAAACCAGGTATCACCTGGGGTTGTACCATATCAATCATCATTTTTAACTAAACTATTTCCATTTGGCAAAAGGATTCAATCGGAATTTCTCAAGGCCACCAGAGCCTAAATTCCGCCTCAACGAACAAATCCGAATTCCTGAAATCCGCCTGGTTGGGGAAAACCTTGAGGAGCTTAGTACCATAGTCGGAGAAACAATTGAGCCTGGCTCCATTGTTCCAACCAGAAAAGCTCTTTTTTGGGCAGACAAAGCCAGCCTTGACCTCGTTGAAATTTCGCCCAACGCCTCACCGCCTGTTTGCAGACTTACCGATTTCAACAAATTTCTCTACGAAAAAAAGCGGAAGGAGAAAGAAATGAAGGCCAAAGCCTCCAAGACCGTGCTGAAGGAAATCCGTTTCGGGCCGAACACGGACGACCACGACTTTGAGTTCAAAACCCGCCACGCCAAAAACTTCCTGGAAGAAAACGCAAAGGTGAAAGCCTACGTCCATTTCTTTGGCCGCACCATTGTGTTCAAGGACCGGGGACGTGTCCTGCTCGACCGTTTCGTTAAGGAACTGGAGGAGGTCGGGGCACCGGAAGCGCCACCAAAATTAGAGGGCAAGCGGATGATTGTCGTCATTGCCCCCAAGAAAAAGAAGGCCTGACCCAATCGCGGCGCACCATCACAATCAAACCGTATTTTAAACAAACCTTAGTTTGGAAATAACCGGAGGAGTTGTTTACCTTTGCGCTCCTTTCATAAAAATCGTTTTGTTATGCCTAAAATGAAGACCCATTCCGGCTCGAAAAAGCGTTTCTCGCTGACCAGCTCTGGCAAGGTGAAGCGTTTCCACGCCAATACCTCCCACAGGTTTTGGGGGAAAAGTGCAAAAGCTAAACTTCGTCACGCAGGCTCTACGGTAGTGGATGCTGCGGATGAAGCGAGGATAAAGCGGATGATTTTAAACGGATAATTTTTTAAACAGATTTTTTAACGAGAGTCCAGGCTGCAAGTATTCACGCTTCGGCGTGTTTCCCTGAGCTGTACTAAAAATTCGAAATTTATGCCTCGTTCAGTCAATGCGGTAGCGTCCCGTGCAAGGCGCAAAAAAATCCTGAAGGCAGCCAAAGGCTACTTCGGCAGAAGGAAAAACGTGATATCGGTGGCCAAAAACGCCGTTGATAAAGCGATGGGCTACGCATTCGTAGGCCGTAAGTTGAAGAAACGTGCTTACCGCCAATTGTGGATAGCCCGTATCAATGCAGGTGCCCGAATCAACGGGACTACCTACTCAAAGCTGATTCACAAGCTTGCTACCAGCAATATTGGCCTCAATCGGAAGTCGCTTGCAGACCTGGCGTTGAACCACCCGGATTCGTTCAAGGCGGTGGTCAATTCCGCCAAATAAGCGGAGAGCAGATTTCTTTCGTTTTAAAAAAAGGGAATCAACGCATGTTGACTCCCTTTTTTGTTTATCCAAAAGAAATACGGAACGGTTTGTCTTCCATTTTGGCTGCTTGTAGTTCGACGATTGGGCAACCGCAAGAAAATCGTCACGACCTCAGAGAGGTCGTGACGATGTTTCGTCGGGGTAAAAAACATGGAATTCCAGCCCTTCGACCTCGGATAGGTTGCATATTTTGCGTTTTGCCACAACACATGTGCGACCTCTTCGAGGTTGGTGGGAGAGGGGCTGCTTTTTGCTATTTTGGAAGAAGTCCTCTTCTCTGCTTTGAATCTGACTGATTTTTTATTTCTTTGCTTCAGGACAAAAACTCACGCATGGAAATTTTACTCCTCACCATTTTTATCTTGGGCTATGCAGCTATCGCTCTTGAACATCCTATCAAGGTAAACAAAGCTGCCAGCGCCCTCTTGACCGGGGTACTTTGCTGGACGGTTTTAATGTTGTTCAACTCCGATGCTCACGCTGTCAATCACTCGCTCCAGGAGCATTTGGGAGAATTGTCGGGCATCCTGTTTTTTCTGATGGGGGCAATGGTTATCGTCGAGCTGATTGATGCACACGATGGTTTTGAAATTATCACCCAACGCATTCAAACCACCAACGCCCGCAAACTGCTGTGGTTGATAGGATCCATTACTTTCTTCCTTTCAGCCGTTTTGGACAACCTTACTACCGCCATCGTCATGGTATCGCTTTTGCGAAAAATTCTCAGCGAGCCAAAAGACCGGCTTTTTTTCGCAGGCATTATTGTAATAGCTGCAAATGCAGGTGGAGCCTGGTCACCGTTAGGCGATGTAACAACTAGCATGTTGTGGATTGGCAACCAAATCAGCGCCGGAGCAATCGTGGCAAATGTTCTACTTCCCAGCTTGGTTTGTCTGGCTGCACCTCTTGTCTTCCTTACTTTCAGGATGAAAGGCAATGCTGCCACCCTTCAAAAAATTCAGTTGCCGCCGAAGGCAAGCCCCATTTCTTACAGAGAGCGGAATTTAGTTTTCTGCTTAGGGGTGGGAGGTCTGCTTTTTGTGCCGGTCTTCAAGACCCTGACTCATTTGCCACCATACATGGGCATGTTGCTGTCGCTGGGTGTAATGTGGGTGGTCACCGAATTCCTGCACCATGAAAAAGATACTGCCGACAAAGATTCTCTTTCAGTCGTACATGCGCTGCGCAAAATTGATGTGCCGAGCGTCCTGTTTTTTCTTGGCATTCTCGTCGCTGTCGCCGCGCTTCAATCGGCGGGGATGTTGGCTCACCTGGCAACCTGGTTAACAGACACCATCGAAAGTGAGACCATCATCGCGCTTGCAATCGGGCTTTTGTCGGCCGTGGTAGACAATGTGCCTTTGGTAGCTGCCGCTCAGGGAATGTACTCCTTGGAGCAATACCCGACCGACCATTTTTTCTGGGAGTTTCTCGCTTATTGTGCAGGCACGGGAGGCAGCGCACTCATCATAGGTTCGGCAGCAGG
>JACRAN010000336.1 GCA_016234735.1 Bacteroidota bacterium
AAGCTCGTCCACTCCGTCGATGTTTCACAAAAAGCGGTGGACTGGGCGAAAAAAAACTTAGAAATCAACCATTTCGACCCGGAAGCCCATGCCTGCTGCGTGCAGGATGTGCAGCAATACCTGAAAGATTGCCCGGTGTACGATGTGGTGGTGGTGGACCCGCCAGCCTTCGCCAAAAACCTGCACAAACGCCACAATGCCGTGCAGGGCTACAAGCGCCTGAACGCGGCGGCGATGCAAAAAGTGGCACCGGGCGGTGTGCTTTTCACTTTCTCATGCTCGCAGGTGGTGGACAGGGAATTGTTTTACAACACGATGGTGGCAGCGGCGATAGAAGCGGGGCGGCAGGTGAAGGTCATGCACCATCTCTCGCAGCCTCCCGACCATCCGGTCAGTCTTTTTCACCCGGAAGGCTCCTATCTGAAAGGATTGGTGCTGTACTTTTAATGGCAAATGATTAACGGCAAATGGTTAATCGTTCAGCATATTTACCATTTATCATCAACCATTTTAGAGGATCAACATGGCATCGCCGTAGCTGAAAAAGCGGTATTTTTCTTTCAATGCCTGTTCGTAGGCTTCCATCACCAGTTCAAAGCCGCCAAATGCACAAATCATAATCAGCAGGCTGGATTTTGGCAGGTGAAAATTGGTAATCATGGAGTTGGCGATGCTGAAAACATGAGGCGGGTAAATGAAAAGGTTGGTCCAACCTTCCGCCGGTTTCAGCAAGCCTTCTGCCGAAACGGCAGTCTCGATGGTGCGCATGGAGGTGGTGCCGACGGCACAAATCCTTTTTCCGGCAAGTTTGCCTTTGTTGACTGTATCGGCAGCCTGTGCCCCGATTTTGAAATACTCGGCATCCATTTTATGCTTCGAAAGGTCTTCGACATCGATAGTCCTGAAAGTGCCGAGGCCGATGTGAAGGGTCACTTCAGCGAAGTGGGTGCCTTTCAGTTCAAGCCGCTTCATCAGTTCACGGCTGAAGTGCAAGCCGGCAGTCGGGGCAGCTACAGCGCCGCTTTCTTTGGCGTAAACGGTTTGGTAGCGGTCACGGTCAACGGTTTCTTCGTTGCGGGTGATATACTTTGGCAGGGGGGTATTTCCCAGCAAATCGAGGTTATTGCGGAACTCCTCCTCCGTGCCATCGAAGAGGAACCGGATAGTGCGGCCTCTCGACGTAGTGTTGTCAACGACTTCGGCCACAAGGATTTCGTTGCCTTTTTCGTCCATGAAATAGAGCTTGTTGCCCACCCTGATTTTTCGGGCCGGATCCACCAGCACATCCCACAGGCGTTGGTCGGAATTGAGTTCCCGGAGCAGGAAGACTTCGATTTTGGCACCCGTTTTTTCCTTTTTACCGTAGAGACGGGCCGCAAAAACTTTCGTGTTGTTGAAAATCATTACGTCGTCTTCCTCAAAATACCCGAGTAAATCTTTAAAAATTTTATGTTCAATCTTGCCGGTATCCCGGTGCAGTACCATCAGCCGGGATTCGTCCCGGCTGGCGGTAGGATGTTGGGCAATTAAATTTTTATCGAAATCGTAATTGAATTGAGACAGTTTAGTCCTCATTGAAGTTTCCGCTATTTTATGAATGGAAATGAGACAGCTTTTTGAAAAAGCCTGCAAAAGTAAAAAAATATACCAATCCCGTTTGGGAATGGTGGCAATCCTTGAAGATTTTTTTTAACGGCAGTACAACGCAGTCTTGTGTGAATCGAATTTCGAGATTGGCCGGTTTCAATCTGGCTATTTTGCTTTCAAAACAAGATTCACCAAAAAAAGTGACCAAAGTCACCCTTCCTGGCGGAATACTTTACCAGCTTTACGGGATGGAAAACGGACGAAAAACTAAACGCATCGACACGCCATGAAATACGGCTTCATCATTGACAACCGCAAATGCATTGGTTGCCATGCCTGCACAACTGCCTGTAAATCAGAGCATGACGTTCCGGTCGGGGTGTTCCGAACCTGGGTCAAACAGGTAGAAAAGGGCGAATTCCCAAACACCCGGCGGGTCTTTTCGGTGATGCGCTGCAACCATTGCACGGACGCTCCCTGTGTTGAAATCTGTCCCGTGGAGGCGCTCTACTTCCGCCCCGACGGCATCGTGGACTTCGATAAAAACCGCTGCATCGGCTGCAAATCCTGTATGCAGGCCTGCCCCTACGATGCGCTCTACATCGACCCGGATACGCACACCGCCGCCAAGTGCAACTACTGCGCCCACCGGGTGGACATCGGCCTCGAACCGGCCTGCGTAAACGTCTGCCCGGAACACGCCATCATTTCCGGCGACATGGACAATCCCGAAACGAAAATCTCACAACTGCTTGGCCGTGAGCAGGTTACGGTCAGAAAGGCAGCCAAAGGCACGGTCCCCAACCTGTTCTACATCGACGGCGACGAGGCTTCGCTCAACCCGATTGCCACCGAAAAACCGAGCATTACACTCTGGGGAGCGCAGACCAGGGGAGTCGGCCATTTTGCGAAGCAAACGGAAAAACTCGCCTACGATGGCGACAGCCTCATCACGGCTTTGGCCGATGGAATCACAACATCCGTTCAGGATTTGAAGGAAAATGGCCCTCAAAAATCCATAGACGTACTGATGAACGGGTCTGTCCGAAATCCAAATTCCGAAACCCGAAATACCAACCGGGTGTACGATGCACCGGACAAGGGTTTGCTCTGGGGATGGGAAGTGAGTGCTTATGTTTGGACGAAGGCGATTGCGACGGGGGCGTTCCTTGTTCCGTTCATCGCTGCCATCACCAGTTGGGCGGTGATTGATGAAACCACGCAGTGGCTCGGTATCGCGCTGGGGCTCGTTTTCCTGGGCCTGACGGGTGCGCTTTTGGTGAAAGACCTCGACCGCCCCGACCGTTTCCTCAATGTGTTGCTGCGCCCGCAATGGAAATCCTGGTTGGCGAAGGGCGGATACGCCATCGCTATTTATGGCCTGTCGCTGACCTTGCTCGGCGTTTCCATGATTTTTGACCTGGAGCCTCTGATGGATTTTGCACTGTGGTCGGCAGCCATTTTTGCAGTGCTGGTGGCCGTTTACACCGCATTTCTTTTTGCACAAGCCAAGGGCCGGGACTTCTGGCAAAGCCCTGCTTTGGCACTTCACATGCTCATCCACAGCTTGTTGGCTGGTGCCGCAGTTTTTGCTTTCACCGGGCTGGTCAGCAAT
>JACRAN010000333.1 GCA_016234735.1 Bacteroidota bacterium
AAGACATATTGTTCGACAATCTCCTCCTTGGTCAGCCCGGATTTTTCCAATTCCCGTAGGTAGTTAATCAGGTTGCCCACCATAAAATACGAGGGATTGCACAAGCCGTTGTTTGAATATTCCCTTCCTATCTGAAAGGACTCCAGCGTCGCAGACGGGAGGCATTTGACTTTTAAACCTAAATTTTTCATCGCCCCCTCCAGCAGGAAGTCATGTGCGGGAGACAATCCGCCGGTCAAAACGGTAGTCGTTGAACGCTCGCTCGCCAGAAATGGGCGCTCCTTGTGTATGCGGAAGTGGTGGGCAACCGGCTTTCGGAATGCCGGCTCTCCAACTAATGAAATCGCAGTGTAAGTGGACAATACTGGGTTTATTAGTTTTTCCATTTGATGCGATTAATGAGTTTTATCAATGGTCAAAATCTGTACGCAAGCTGCATCAATCCCTGGTTCTTCAAGAGGACTTATTTCAACATGAGAAGGTGACTTTTATCAAATTTTCAAGGATTGTGAACGATTGAACCAAGATTCCTTTTGGCTCAAAGCCGCCATTTTTCGGTTCAACGGGTACATGGTACCCGATTTTGGTTTGCAACATTTACATTTGTCAAAAAAAGTACAGCAAATGACCTTCAACCCAATTCGCTGTTTATCCATTTCCTGCCTGCTGCTGACCTCCTCGATGGTTTCTTCACAAAAAACCAGCTTCGGATTTTACGTCGGCCCCACCCGCTCGACGCTGAACTTAGAGCCACGGGCGGCCTTGCCGGTGGATGTGCAGATAGACCCCTACGATTTCAAAACCGGTTTCACGGCGGGCGGCCATTTCACCTTGATTTTTGCGCAAAACGTTGGCCTGCGGGCGGAATTGAATTTCGAGCGGAAGGGCGGAAAGTCCGGCCTGCCGCTCTCTGATGGCAACGGCAACCCTCTACCCGACTATTCCATCAAAGACAATTCTGACTACCTCCAACTGCCTGTCATGTTCGAGCTTTCGGCGGGCACTACGCTGAAAATGCACATCCACGCAGGTTACGCTTTCAGCTACCTCCTGCACAACACCGATAATTTTCCCAATCGAATCAACGTCGTGACACCTACCCAAACGATAATTTTGCTGATGCCGGAGCGGTACAAAAAAATCGACCACTCGCTGGTGGCGGGCATTGCGGCGAGTTACCCGTTGAACGATTTTTTGCGGCTCCAACTGGCAGGCAGGGTGTTCTACGGAAAGCTGAACCTGAGCGAAGGCGAGGGTGCTTTTGAAGCCAGAAACCTCTCGGTGGCCATGCTGGCGGGGCTACAGTTTGAGTTATGAGTTATGAGTTAGTGAGTAGAAACGTCCACTCATAACTCATAACTCATAACTCATAACTCATAACTCATAACTGTTTCACTCCGGGTACTCAATCCGAACGTGGCGGATGCTGCGCAACATTTTTTTATAAACCTCCCTGCTTTTTTCCAACTCCCCGAAGGTCAGTTTCGATTCGTTCAATTGGCCCTGGTCGATTTTGCTTTTAAAAACCTTGTCCACCAGCCTGTCGATGTCCTGCCCGGTCGGGTCTTTCAGTACCCTGGACGTTGCTTCCACGGAGTCGGCGAGCATCAGGATGGCCTCCTCCTTCGTGCGGGGCAGCGGGCCGGGGTAGGTGAATTTGCTGGCATCCACCTCCACGTCCGGGTTCTCCTGCACGTAGTTTTTATAAAAATACTCGACTTTCGTGGTGCCGTGATGGGTGGTGATGAAACGGGTGAGCACGGCGGGCAGGCGGTTTTTTTTCGCCATTTTTTCGCCATCCGGCACGTGGGCGATGATAATTTTGGCACTTTCCAAGCGGCTCAACCCCTCGTGCGGGCTGCTGCCGGACAGGTTTTCCACAAAAAAATCGGGGTTCAGCATCTTGCCGATATCGTGGTACAGCGCCCCGACCCGCAGCAGCAGCGGTTCCGCCCCGATTTCATTGGCGGCGGCTTCGGCGAGGTTGCCCACCTGCAAACTGTGCTGAAAAGTGCCGGGAGCCTTCAGCGCCAGTTCTTTCAGCAGCGGTCGGTTCATGTCGGACAGCTCCACCAGCGAGATGGCCGACGTGAAACCAAACAGCCGTTCGGTGAGCGGAATGAGCGGGAAGGCCAGCAAAGTCAGCAGCCCGTTGAAAGCCAGCCAGCCAAACACCTCCATGTCGATTTGCCGAAAACTGCCCTCCTCGATGAGCGACAGCCCAACATGCGCCATCGAATACGCCAGCAGGATGGACAGCACCGACCGGAAAAACTTCGACCAGGCCCTCGCATCGGCCACCGCCAGCACGGCCACCACCCCCGCCACGATTTGGGTGAACAAAAATTGGAAACCCTCGGAGGTGAGGAAACCCGCAATCAGCAGCACAATCACGTGCGTGAAAAACGCCAGCCGGTACGAAAAAAAATGCCGCACCACCACCGGCACCACGCAGTACGGAATGACGTACACACTCAACACCGCCGTGCGCTCCACGAGGTGGGTCAGGTAACTGAACCCCAGCAGCCAGAGCAGCACGAACGCCAGGTAGTTCCAGTTCGCCAGAATTTCCCGGCGGTAGGCGTTCACGTACATCATGAAGGCCGCCAGCATCAGCGAGGTCAGCAGCAGGTAGCCGAAATACACCGCCACTTCCGATTTCTGGGAACTCACATCCGACTGGAATTTCTCCCGGTACGAAACCAGTTTTTCATACGTCTCGTCCGTCACCACATTTCCTTTTTTCACCACCAAATCGCCCTGGCTCACCAACCCCTTCAACGCCGAAACAGCCGAAAGTGCCTCGTTCAGCAGGGTTTCCGAGCGGTCGGCATCGAAGGTGATGTTGGGCACGAGCGCATCTTCCAGCGCCTTCGGGAAGGCAGCCGACGGGGCCGGTTTCAATTTGGTAATATCTGCAGCCAGCTCCTCCCGGGCAGTTTCGAGGGTAAAAAAACCGGGCAGGGTGCGCTTGAAACTCGTGTTGCCCTGCACCACGTTGATGACAAAATCATCGCCTGCGCCCTGGTGTTCCGGGGCGAGTTGCACGATGCCTTTTTTGTAAATCCGTTCGAGTATCCGGGCACCTTCGGCAGCGAGGTCGGGCGGCTTGGGGGCACTTGCCAGTTTGGAGGCCGTTTTTGCGTCGCCCGGCAGGGCGGGCAGCGCTTCCGCTGCGGCCTTGATATCGCTGATTTTCGCAGCAGTCAGCTCGGCATTGAAGGTGTAAAACGGCGAGAACTCCTTCACCATCAGCGCTTTATCGGCACCCAACTCCGCCGCTGTTTTTTTGATTGGGAAATCGAAGGAAGCCGTCAAATCATCGTAGCGCCAGACCTGCCCCCGCTGGAATTCGTACTTGAACTTCACACTGCCGGGGTACAAAAAACTGATGAGCACGGCCACCGCCACCACCGTCGAGAGGTTGACCAACCCCTTGAACTTTTTCAGTACCGTGCGGAATTTTTCTGTCATGTTGTTTGCGCCAATTGCAGCGGTGAAGATAGCAGCTATTTTTTTTGAAAACACATCCCGCAAGTCCACGAGAAACACTTCCGTTTTACCGTCGAATTTTTCTTCCTTTGTAAAAAAAAAAAACGAACACCACCCATGCCTGCCACCACTATCGACCAAGTGATTGCCCGCCTCGAAGCCATCGTGGAAGAAACCAAGGCCAGCCAAAACCCGTTGGGCATTTTTGCCCTCGTGTACCTCGATGTGACCCGTACCGTGAAAGCGGGCATTGCCGAAGGCAAATTCCAGGACGGCCCCCGCATGGAGCGCCTCGACGTGATTTTTGCCAACCGCTACATCGCCGCCTACGAAGCCTACCGCATCGGCCAGCCCTGCACCCACTCCTGGAAAACCGCCTTCGATGCGGCGAAAAAATTCGACCTGCTCATCCTCCAGCACCTGCTCATGGGCATGAACGCCCACAACAACCTCGACCTCGGCATCGCTGCCGCCGAGAGCATTTCTGCCGAAGGTTTACCGTCGTCCGAGGCCGATTTTTTTGCCGTCAACCTCCTCCTCGCCGCCAAAATCGACCACTTGCAGGACAAACTGAGCGCTGTGTCCCCCCTGCTGTTCCTGCTGGACTGGTTCGGCCAACGCAGCGACGAGCGGTTCGCAGCCTTCAGCCTGAAAAAAGCCAGAGGCCACGCCTGGCAGGTAGCCAACCGCCTTTCCAAACTGGCACCTGCTGCTAAAGCACTGGAAATCAACGAGTTGGATGGCTACGTGTCGGTGCTGAACAAGCTCATCACGCATCCCGGGGTCATGTTCGCAGGGCTGCTGCGGTTCATCCGGTTCTTTGAAAAAAAGGACGTTGGACTGGTGCTGGACACGTTGGCTTGACATTTTCACACTGTTTCGTAAATTTTCAAAACCGCTTCCGCCATTTTTCCCTTCGTAAAATCCTGCACCCGGCAGCGGGCATTTGCCGTCAATTTTTTCCGTAAAACGCTGTCTGTCAACACTTTTTGAACATGACTTGCCAGTTGCCCCGCATCTCCCACGGGTGCCAGCAGGCCGGTCACGCCATGCTCCACCACCTCTGGGATGCCGCCGGTTGCCGTCGCCACCACGGGCACCCCGCAAGCGAAGGCATCGAGCAGGGAGGTGCCGAGGCCCTCGGTTTTGCTGGTGAACAGCAGCAGGTCGAGTTCCGGCAGAATCTCCGGCACGTCCGCCCGGAAGCCGGTCAGGATGACCTGCCCCTCCAGCTTTTTTTCCTCGATGAAACGGCGCACCGCCGCCACCTCGCCCCCGTCCGAACCGATGGCGAGGAAGGTGGCCGGGAAGCCCTGCCGGAGCAGGATTTCGGCGGTTTTTGCGAAGGTGAAATAATCCTTGTGGGGAGCAATGGCGGCAACGTTGGCGATGAGGAAGTGCCCGCCTGGAATGGAGAACTCCCGACGTAACTTCTTGTCATTCAGCTTTTTATCGGAAAAATCGAACCTGCCGAGGTCGATGCCGCTGTGAACCACCGCTAATTTTTCCGGCTGCCGGATGTCCGGCTCGATGAGTTTTTTGATGAAATCCGACACACACACGATGCGGCGCACCGCCGGGTGGTTGTACTTCCAGCGGGATAAAAATGACTGCCCAATCGGGAAATCCACCCGCCGATGGGCAATGACCGGCACCGGGTTCCGAAACCACGTAGCCGCCAGCACGGCGAAGGTGTGGGCGTGGGAGTCGTGGGCGTGGAGGTGGGTGATGCCGTGCCGATTGCACAGCCGCCGGATTTGCCAGGCCACGAGCGGGTTGAGGTTGAAGATTTTTCGGAACGTGAAAACCCCGATGCCCTGCTCCCGGCAATGCGCCTCCATCTTCGAGCCTGCGGGACAGAACACCCACTGCGACACGCCCCGCCACTGCAATTCCCCAGCGAGCCAGGCCACCTGCTGCTCGCCTCCCCGCCAGCTTTTGGCGGTGGCAAGGTGAAGGATTTGGAGGTTTTTTTTCACGAAAAAATTTTTTTCAAAAAAATCGGTAACGCTGGAACGACTGGTCGGATAAATGGGCAAATCACACCGAGAATATTTACGATTTACGATTTTGGATTTTCAGCAATCGTAAATCTTAAATCCAAAATCGTAAATCCACAGAGAAGCCCACCTGAATTTGTTCTTTGACAGGCATCGTTGGAAAGGCAGTGTACAGCTTATTTGACCTCAGAGAAAAAACCCGTGGAAACCAAATGCGAGTAGTTAACTGCCAGAAAACCAAACTTTTACGCTTTCCCACGATGCCTGTTCACGCACCCAATCGCAGAGGTGAGAAGTGAGACGGTGAGATTTCAAAACCTTGAGTTTTTCAGGTTTATCTCGTCTTCTCCAAACAGTTCACACCTCATCATTTTCAAGTAAATCCATTCATTTATTTTTTTACTGCTGCAAGGCCGAAGGCTGAGGGCTGGTTTCTACTTTGCCACAACCAACGACCGGCAGCGCCAAAAAACCTTTTTTTATGAAACGCGTGAATTGTTTCTACCAACTCAGTCTGCTCCTACTGGCAGCGGTTTTCTTCAACCTCGATTTTGCCAACGCCCAGCAGCGGACGCAACAACCCCAAAAAGCCAAAACAACGGCTACCCCAACTACCATCGTCGCCCCGTTCGAGGTGACGACCGACAAAGCTGCGTTCAGCGGCACGGTGAACAACGCTACGTACCTGCAACTCGATGCGGTGAAACTGAAGTCGGCCCTGAAAAACGAGCCTCGTGAATTCGTGTTTGAAATCCCGCAAAAGAACGGCAGCAAGCTGCAACTTTTGCTCGAAAAACAGGAAATCCTGTCCGACGATTTCAAATTGACCGATGAAAAAGGCAAGGAAATCAACTGGGAACATGGCTCGTACTACACGGGCCGGGTGCTCGACCGCCAGCACGAGGAGGTTTCCATCGCTGCCCTCAGCATCGTCGGCGGTGAAATCATGGCCAACATGACCATCGCCGGCGACAACTTCGTGCTCGGCACCCTGCGGGACGGCCAGAACAAATCGACTTCCGGGTATGTGCTGTACAACGACCATGACCTGAAAATCCCGAACACGTTCGAGTGCGGCACGGAGCCTGGCATCCACCAACTCGACAATCCAAACACGAAGGCTGGCGCAAAAGCTGCCGGAGCCAAGAACATTGTGAAGGTGCAGTTTGAAACCGACTTCCGCATGTTCCAGGACTTCGGCAGTGCCGCCGCCGTGTCGAACTACGTGACCGGCCTCTTCAACATGGTAGCTACGATTTACCACAACGAAAACATCGTCACGCAGATTTCGAGCATCGTCATCTGGACAACCCCCGATCCTTACCCACTCAATGCTGGCAGCGGTTCCGGCGATGTGCTGAACGCCTTCGTTGCCCGGAAAAACATCACCGGCATCAACGGCAACCTGGCGCACCTGCTCTCCACCAAGCCACTGGGGCACGGCGGTATCGCCTGGATTGACGTGCTGTGCTACTGGAACATCGGCCAACGCACCGCGTACAGCAACATTTCCACCACGTACAAAAACTTCCCGCTGTACTCCTGGACGATAGACGTGGTGACGCACGAAATGGGCCACAACCTCGGCTCGCCGCACACCCACGATTGCGTGTGGGGCGCTGGCGGCAACCAGGCCCTCGACAACTGCTACACGCCCTCCGGTGGCTGCGCCCCCGGCCCGGCACCCGTCAACGGCGGCACCATCATGAGCTACTGCCACCTGACTTCCGGCGGTAAAAATTTCAACCTCGGCTTCGGAACGCAGCCCGGCAACCTCATCCGCAGCAAGGTCAATGCGGCCGCTTGCTTGTCGAAAGCCTGGCTCGATTGCGCCGGTGCCACGCCAATTTACTGCGGTGTGCCGGTGAGCGGCACCACGTTCGGCTCGCTGAACAACGTGAACACCTACGGCTGCAACAGTTGGTTCGAATCAGGCCCTGAGAAAGTTTTCATGCTGCAAACCACCGAAACGGGCACCATCACGGCCACGTTGTCGGGCCTGAGCGCCGACCTCGACGTCATCATCCTCGATGCTTGCAGCGAATCGAACTGCCTGGCCGAAGGCAACAATACGGCAGTGATTTACAACGCTTCGCCGGGCATGTACTTCATCGTGGTGGACGGCTACTACGGGGCACAGGGCAATTTCACCCTGAGCGTGAATTGCAGCGGGGTTTGTTTTGGCAACGGCCTGACCAACTTCGAGTACATCCAGCGGGTGGACCTCGGCACCATCGACAACAACTCCGGCAACAACTACGGTTACGCTGATTTTACCAACCAAAAAACGCCGGTGCAGCGCGGCGGAACCGTCGATTTCACGCTGACACCCGGCTTCATCAGCAGTGCCTGGAACGAGAGTTGGGGCATCTGGATTGACATCAACAAAGACAACGATTTCAACGATTTCGGCGAATTCGTGTACTCCTCGCCTGCGGCTTCCAGCGCTCCCGTGAGCGGCACACTCACTGTTCCGTTCTGGGCGCAGCTGGGCGAGACGAGGATGCGGGTGGCCATGCGGTTTGGTTCCACGCCGACGGCCTGTGGCACATTCTACGGCGAAGTGGAAGATTACACGGTGAACATCCAGCCGTATTGCCTGTCGCTTGGCAACACGGGCTACGAGTTCATCAAGCAGGTGGAAGTGGGTGGTTTCACCAAATATTCGAGCGATAACGGCGGCTACGCTGATTTCACCAGCCCGATTGCCCTGGATTTGCTGAGTGGTGAGACCGTGCCCGTGACGCTGACCCCCGGTTTCAAATCGGGCAGCTACGACGAATACTGGAGCATCTGGATTGACGGCAACCAGGACAATTATTTCGATGCCACTGAACTGGTGTTCTCCGGCGGGCCTTCCGACCTGGCCGTGAACGGCAGCTTCATCGTGCCAGAAGATGCCCTCACCGGCACCACCCGGATGCGGATTTCGATGAAATACGGCGGCGAACCTGAACCGTGCAGCCAGTCGTTCTGGGGCGAAACCGAAGACTACACCGTGAGCATCACACCGTTCTGCCCGTCCGCTGGCAGCACTACCTTCGAGTTCATCCAGACCGTCGGCATCGGCAGCCTGCTGAACGACTCCGGCAACGATGGCGGCTATGCCGACTTCACCGACCTGTACGCTGAGGCTGCGCAAAACCAGCCGGTGGCAGTGGTGCTGGTGCCTGGTTTCACCGATGGGGAATACAAGGAAAACTGGCGGGTGTGGGTCGATTTCAACAACAACAAGACTTTCGGGGAAGACGAACTGGTTTTTGAAGCAGGGCCAAGTGCCGACCTGGTTTTCGGAACCTTCGACCTCCCCGAATCGCTGGAAGCGGGCAAGTACGGGATGCGGGTATCCATGCGCTACGGCGGTTTCCCGCAGCCTTGCGGCAACATCGGCTGGGGCGAAGTGGAAGATTACGTGCTGACGGTGATTGAAGGGCAAATAGGTGGTGGCGATTTGGGTGGCGGCGTTGGGAGCCGCAGCAACGACGGCGCCCCTTCAAACATCACAGTCACCGGCAACTTTCAACTGTTCCCGAACCCGGCCAAAGACGTGGTGAACCTTGCCTGGGAAGACATGCAACCTGTTGCTGTTCAGGTAGTTAGTCTCACTGGCCAAGTGGTGATGTCCTTCGGAGAAACGGACATCCCGACCAAAATCGAAGTGAACAACTTACCGTCCGGCCTGTACTCCATGCAGGTAGTGACGGCAGAAAACCAAGTGATAACCAAACGTTTCGTCAAGGTGGATTAAGCATCAGAGAGGGGCAAGCACCACCGACGAAAACGGTCCGTCCCGCTTGTGCGGGGCGGGCTTTTTTTTTGTGCCAATTATTGCAAATCGAACTTGACGGGCAACGTGAACTGTACCCTCACCGGGTTCCCTCTTTGTTTGCCGGGGTTCCAATTCGGCATGAGGGAAACCACTCGCATGGCTTCTTCCCCGCAGCCAGCCCCCACGTCACGGAGGATATCCTTGTTGGAAATGCTTCCATCTTTTTCAACGACAAACTTGATGACCACCATCCCTTCCACGCCGTTTTCACGAGCAATCTCCGGGTACTGGATGGTTTTGTATATGAACTGGAGCAACAATTCTTCGGCACATTTTTGCCTTGCCTGTTTTTCCTCAATCGCCTCGCAACCAGGGAAAGTAGGACTTTCTTCCACGACTTTGAAAATCTCCTTGTCGGAATTGTCCATCGGTGGCGGTGGCGGTGGCGGGGGCGGGGGCGCTGCCTGTTCTCTTTTTTCAGCTATCGGGGCATCGATTGCCGTCCCCTCATCAATACTTTGGTCAACGAAAATGGTAGTTTCTATGTCAGGCAGATCGGACGCCACCAACTGAACAGCCGAAGGTGGAGGCGGGGGTGGAGGCGGAGGTTCGGCTGTACGAGGGGTCTCCATTTCTATTTCATCACTCAAGGTGCCCAGCAATTTTGTAATATCGATTTGATTCTCGTAAGTCGTCCAACTGAAGGCAAAAATCATGAGTATCAAAGCAACCATGATGCCGTATAACCGGAAGGACCCACTCAGCCGGAAGGTATCGACCTCGGGATACTTCACCCTGGCTTCAGCCGGTGAACGCCACTTCCTGCCCTTGTTTTTCTCCGTCAAATTGCTGGAAGCCACTTTCTGATAGTGTAATTTGACAATCAGGAAAATGATTGTCGTCATGGCTACGATGGTAAGAAGGCCGATTTGAATGATGCGGGAGGAAGTTTCGAGTGACATGACTTTGTATTTAAAGTGATGAAATCATTCGATTAGAACTTGCCTCCAAGTTCCGGCACATTCAAAAGTGAATGGCTGCATTTTGTCAATCGTTGACATGATTTTCATCAACCCAAAACCAATGTTCTCCCGCTAAACTTCGCAATTATTTGACGACCGAAAACCGGCCGGTTTCTCTCAGGCTTTCACCACTCAGCCTAAAAAAATAGGTGCCGGAAGGCAAGTTATTGAGGTTGAAGGAGACCTTGAATTTGCCATTGGAAAAATAATCTTCCACCACCGTGCCCACAGCCCTGCCCTGCCCATCCAACACATGGAGACGCAGGTTTTCCGGATTTTCCAGCAGCAAAACAAAATGCGCCACGCCGTTCGCCGGGTTCGGTTGAACACTGACATACGTTTCACCGGCAATCGTCAGCGCCTTCACGGGGCTGAAAGTCACCGTGCCATCCAGGTCGATTTGCTGAAGGCGGAAGTAGTAAATTCCGGGGTTGAGGTTGGGTACAAAGTGATGGTAGTCGTGGCGCTCAGTAGTTGTTCCCGCTCCGGGCACGAACCCAACCTGCTGAAAATCAGCGTCTTCCGTGCTCATTTCAATTTCAAAACCACTGTTGTTCGATTCACTCAAGGTGGTCCATTTCAACTGTGCATTCCGGCCATCGGCTTTGGCGGAGAACCCGGTCAACTCGACCGGCAGCGGCAAAAACGAACCACCCTCGCAAACGTACACCGACACATCGTCAACGAAAACGTCCGATGGGTAGATGGCATTGGTCACGCACTCGAACATGATGGTGGGAGCGGTGCCAATGTAGGCGCTCAGGTCGATGAGTTGGCGTGTCCAGTCAGCGGCACCGGCATCGTTGCAGAGGTTGTAGGTTTTCACGATGGCCCCGTTGACTTTGATGTTAAAAACATCGCTGCCACAGTCAGTCCGGTCATATTTGTACCAAAAAGCCAACTTGGCAAAATGCGCTGCCGACGGGATGGTAATCGTCTGCGAAATCCTCGACGTTTCATTGTTGTCGTAACCAAGCCAGGCGCTGCCGGTACCCCCGTGCGAAACGCCCCATGCGCCAATCAATTGGTAACCCAGGGAAGAATACTCCGTCCAGCCTGTCGCACTCTCCATATCGCCGTTGGTTACCCCCTCGGCACACGTGGCATCGGAAGGCGCAATGCGCAAATCGGCGTTGTTGATGTCGAAAAAAACGTTGTCCGAGCATTTCACCTTCAGCCTTGCCTCCCCGGTGGCGGTATTTGGCAGGGTGATGGTCTGGCTGCCGTCGTTCGTTGTGCTGGTGACAAGGTTTGCAAAAGTCGTCCCCCCATCCGTGGAGAGCAGGATGTCCACGTTGGCACAACTCACGGGGGACGTGGTCGTGTTGGCCACGTTCCACTGGAGCAAAATGCTGCCGTTCACGACCGAGGAAGTGTTGTGGGTTAAAATGGAAAACGGCCCGGCAGTGTTGGTCACGTGCAGCAGCAGACTGCCGTTGGCATTGCCCCCGCCGACGGTCCGGTTGTCCCTCGCCGTCACCTGGAAATTGAGGTCACGGGTTACGGAGGGCAAGAATTCGCCCACGCTGCCGGTGTTGTCCAAAACATCGCTCAAAATCGGGAAGGTCCGACTGCCACTTGCCGAAGGCGAAAACGACCTGAAAATCGGAGCGGTGGTTGAGGAGGAAGACGGTGCCCCCTGCGGGCCAAGGTCCCACTGCTCCCAGTCGAAGGTCAGTTCATCAAAATCAACATCGGAGCCTGTGGCCGTCAGTTCAAACGGCGTGCTGATGGGGATGTACTTCCCGCCCATGCCGTTTGGGTCTGCGTTGACGGTGGGCGTGTTGTTGCCCGACGAGGTGGTGGCCGGGCAGGTGCTGCCGGTGCCGGTGGTGACGAAGGTGGTGATTTCGTTGAGGCTCACCCGGTGAAAGTAGGCGTTGCTGAGTCGTTGAAGATTTTGGCTCCCGCAAATGCCGGCGTAGGCCATAACGGTGGAGCCGCTGCCTGGCTCGTAGGCGGTGGAGGCATTGCGGTTCGACCCCGAACAGGAACCAGTACTGCCGTTGAACGTGTGGTTCGCTCCAAACTGATGCCCCATCTCGTGTGCCACGTAGTCAATATCGTAGGGGTCGCCGATGGGGGTGGTCGTGGCGGTTCGCCCTCTGGCTTTGCTGGCATTGTTGCAAACGGTGCCGAGGGTAGCCACCCCTCCCGACCCTGTGCCCATCGCATGGCCGATGTCGTAATTGGCGCTGCCGATGACGGCATCCACGTTGGTCTGGTTTTCCGCCAAAGTCGGCGGATTGGAGTACGGGTCGGTGGCAGGATTGGTGTAAACGAGCAAATCGTTGTTGGCCACCAGACTCAAACTGACCGCCAGCTCCGTCTCGTAAATGCCCCGCACCCGGTTGACGGTGGTGGTGATGGCCGCCAATCCGGCAGGCACGGTGCCGCCGTGGTAGGTCGTGTATTCGCCATTGGCGGCCATCGCCAGGTCGAAGGTACGCAAGCTGACAGCCGTGCTGCGGTCGCCGCCCACGGGGTTCATATTTTCCGAAGGGATATATTTTACCTCCTCAACGCCATCCGTTTCACAAGAAAAAGCGGCCGCTTTTTCTTCGTTGAAATAATCCATCCGGTCGTAGCAAACGTAGTGGCGGTCATCGTCGCCGAAATACGGGTCGATGAAAAACATCCGGCCCGGTTTCAGCACCATCGCATGGAAACCCTTCGGGGTCAGGTCGAGGTAAACGGCAGCCGCCGGGTCGTCGATGCCCTGCCCGGCGTAAGTTTTGATGTCGGGGAATTTGGCGGCGAGTTCGGGGTGCAGGATGGCGGATTCCACGATGGCGAAATCCTCGAAACTGCCATCGGGCATGGGCAGGGCAAGCACTGTGCTTTCGTTTTGCGGGTTGAAACGTTCGGGCGTTCGGGCCAGCAATGCCTGCAAACCGGGCACATCAAGGCCGACCGTCCGGTACTTTTGCGGGATTATCCAGCGTTTTTCAGGGGCGCTTCGGAGATTGGATTCGTTGACCTCCGACCAGAGGTTGCTTTGTGAAAACAAGGGAAGGTTAGCCAATAACATGGCTGCCGGGAGCAGGTGCCTGATTCTCATATCAAAATACAATTTTTGTTGCGGCGCAATGGTTGCCAGAAAAACGAGGGAGGATTTTGCGATACCGGAATCCGTCAAAAAAAAATGCCGGGGGGAATCTTGCGGAGGGGCAGCAGCCGGATTGACAATCAAACTAAACAAGAACCATGCAAAAAAAAATCAAAATCATCAGTCACCTGCTCATGGCCGGTTTGCTGACCCTGTTCACGCAGACGGGCGGGTGCTGTGGCTGATGAGCCTGCCGCGTACGAAGGAGATGGTCCGGCTGTTTGCGAAGGAAAAAACCGTGAGGAAAATTACTGCTGGAACCGCACCTGAAATCCCGCCTCGGCTTCGGCCAGTACGACAAAATCAGGTTCCAGGGCTGTCGGGCCGCCCGGCACGATGACCACATCCATGTGATTTGGTAGCAGCGGGCGCTGACTATTTCACCGCCGGAGACTTCTGAAAATACGGGTCAAAATCTTTGAGCCGCACAATCATGGCCAGCATGACGTAAAAAATCACGCTGGTGGGCAGCAGGGTGATGGCCTCCTGCGGGTAGCTGGCCAGCGCCAGTAGAAAAACGGTGATGGAAAAGCCGAGGTACAGCGTTTTGATGGTCGGGTCTTTCACCCGGAAATAGTAGCGGATGCTGGTGCGCATGGCCGTGAAGAGCAGCCCCATGTAGATGAGCAGGCCAAGCCAGCCGGTTTCCACGGCGAGGCGCACGTAGAGGCTGTCGTGGGCAAAACTGGCCAGCCAACTGTCCGGTGTGAATCGTTTGCCCCAGTAGCCAGTGCTGCCCAAGCCCGCCCCCACCGGGTGGGAATGGATGTAGGGCTGCACCTTCTCCCTGTTTTTCGTACGCACGTCGATGGTGTCGTTGCTCTCGCCCCGGAAGGCGGATTGGATGCGCCAAACGACCGCACTGTTGGTAGATTTCATGACAAGTACACCACCCACCATAAAAAAGAGCAACCCAATCAGTATGGTCTGCCGTTTAAAAGTCAATACCAGGTAGAAAACCACCCCCATCGGCAGCATGACGAACGGTGTGCGGGAACCGGCGAAGGCCATGCCCAACAACATCGACACAGCGGCTGTCAGCAGTGCAATCCGTCGCCAGATTTTGAATGGCCCTGCGGCCAGCACGAGGCAAAGCATGCTCATGTAGCCCATGAAAATCCCAAATGTCGTGGGGTCGGAGAAGAACGAAAAAACCCGCATCCGGTCCCACTGAAAAATGAGCATGAAGCGCTCCTCGTCCGCATTGAGCCAGGTCATTTCCGCGTAGCTGAAGCCAAACCATTCCTGTTTCAGGGAGTACAGCGCCGAGATGAACCCCAGGGAAAGGATGATTTTGACGGTGTTGACGATTTTCCGGTAGGAGTTCAGGGCATAGCAGGCGATGAAATACAGGGCCAGCAGCAATGCCACCGTACGCACCGTGTACACCCAGGCGATTTTGGAGGCCGCCCAGGGGTTGAGCACTTGCAGCAGGTTGTAGTAAATCCAGGCGAAAATGAAGATGCTGATGGGGCTTTTTGCGAAGCTGAAATCTTTTTCTTTGATGAGCCGGGCCAACAAACCGACCAGCATGAGCGCCAGCAGGCCGTCCAGCGCCGTACCGATGGGGGCATCGGTGTACTTGGCAACAAGGCCCAGCAGGAAGCCCGCAAACAGCATGACCATGATGCCAAAATTCAAATCCAGGAAGCACCCCACCACCACCGGAATGGCAAACAGCCCCGCCACCGCCAGCAAGGCAAACTTCAAAGGCAGCATCGACAGCGCAAACGACAGCCCGATGGCCAGCACCAACAGCAGCACGTAACCCAGTGGGTTGTTCAGTTTCTGGTACACCACCTGACGCACCAGCCAGTCTTTCAATCCGGTAATTTTATGCGAAATGGCGTAGTTCATTTTCTCATAATCTCGCAGGGGGCGGGTTGCAGGGTCTGGGGGTTTTAAGAGGTTGTTTAAATTTTGAATGTAGAACGCACAATCCAAAATGTAGAAGGCAACGGATTGGATTTTCAGGCTTGATGAACTAAAGAAGTCGCCCCGAATCCTTCAAAATTCTACATTCTGCATTTTTAAACAACCTCTAACGGCTTCAGGGGTTGCATCGGGAAAAAAAAGAATGGGAACCGGCTCCTCCCTTTCAGGGCTTGCCAAGCTCCCGATTCCTAACCCATTCAAATATTTTTTCAAAAATCAGAAAAACATCACCTTGAGAAAGCAGGCCAACAGCAGCAGGAAGCACATCCCCACTGCGACGATTTCGAGCACTTTCTCTTTTGCAGAGAGTTCGATTTCGGGTTCTTCTTTCAATTGACTGGTGCGATTTTCCATCATTTTCCGCTTATTTCAATAATTTTTTCACCCACCGTACAAAGATAGGCGGCACAAGTTCTTTCGCAAATTCTTTGATGGCCTGGCCTGCATTGAACTTGCGCATTTTAGCATCCAGATTTTCGCCTTTCCGTTCCCGGAACAGCGTGGTGTGGTCTTCCAGCCCCGCATTCACTTCATTTGCCGGGCGGCCATTCGAGTAGTAGTACAGTGCCAGCGACTTTCGGCTGCGGTCGGGCGGGCAAGTCAACGGGTTCGGGAGGCCGTGGTACGAAAAATCGGTGGTGGTGAACAACGCCATCGTGTTGAACCTCGGCGGCACTTTTTTCACACAGCGGGTCATGTCACGGCTCCAGAGTTCGAAGTGGCCGCCGTAGTCTTCCAGCCAATCTTTGTTGAGGTAAACCAGCACATTGAGGCGGCGGTCGAGGCCGGTCTGGCGGTGCTTGTTGAAGTCCGCATGGATTTTCAGGAAACCGCCCGGTTTCGTCTGGTGAAAACCACCGCCCTCGAAGTACGGGTCGGGCGTGAGGGTTTCGTCGATGCCCGTCAGCTCCTGCAAAAACAACAGGAACGGCTCGGAATTCAGGAAGTGGACGAAAGTTTTGGTGACAGGGCCGAACCGTCGTTCGCCACGGGAGGCCAGCTTGATTTCGTTGGGGGTGTGAAACTTGATGTCGTCTTTGTTTTCCAGGTCGGGAAACTCTTCGAGGATGGCTTCGAGGATGCCCGGGTTGAAAAAATCTTCAAAATAGATGTTCGGGAACGGCTCGCCAGCCATGTACCTCGCCCTGAATTCCGCAGCAACGGCGGGCAAGTCCCCGTATTTTTCGTTTAAAAAATCCAGCGTATCAGGTACGTCGAACTTCTCTGTGGTCGAATTGAGTGTCTGGGTCATAATGTTGTTCAATAGTTACTTCAAGGGTCCAATCAATACACTTTTTCAGCAGGGACGAGGTGTTCATCTACCACTTCCCAAAACTGCTTCACCCGCTCCGTCCATGTATTTTGCCGGGCTGTCAGCACCCGTTGTTCGATGAGTTCCGCCGAGTTCTCCGCAATGGCCCGGTCAATGGCCCGGACAAATTCTCCCGCCGTTTCCGGCAAATAAACTACGCCTGCAAACGTACGGATATCCTCCGAAAAATTAGTGGCAATCACCGGCTTTCCGGCAGCCAGGTACTCGTTGATTTTCAATGGGTAAATGCTGGCCGTCAGCTTGTTTTTCACAAACGGGATGATGGCCACGTCGAAATGCTGCAAAAAAGCAGGCAGTTCCCGGATGTTTTTGCCGCCCGTGAGGATGACATTGGGCATTTGGTCCAGCCCGTATTCCTTGTAGGTGTCGCTGTTCAGCGGGCCAACCAGCACCAGCGTTTTGTCGGGGTGCTGCTCCGCAATTTTTTTGAACAGCGGGTAGTCCAGCCGGTACTCGTTGATGTTGCCGGTGAAGCCGATGATTTTCCCGGTCACGCCTACCAGTTCCTTCGGGCGGGGCAGCGGTTTTTCCAGCGCTTTTTCAAAAATCGTGATGTCCACCGCATTGTGGAGCACGTAGGTGTTAGGGTTCAGGTGTTTTTTCAGACGCAGCAGGTTCCGGGAGGTCACGAAGGCGATGTCCGAATTTCGGATGGCCTCCTCCTCCACCCTGGCCCCGTGCCGGGCGGTGTACGCCTCCTCCGTCATGTCGTCGATGCACTGGTAGATGCTCAGTTTGGCACCCAATTCCTTCGGCAACGCACCGGCAAAATACGGGTTGAAGCAGTTGACGTAGATGAAGTTTTTGATGTCATAATCTTCAATCACCTGCCGTATCGTGTTGACAATGAGGCGGTTATTGAACGCCGACCACCTGTCGTAAGATTTCCCCGGCTGCATCCAGTTGATGGGCAGCGTGAGCGGCGGCTGCACCGCCACCACCTCCGGCATTTCGGGAATGGACTCGTACCGCATCCGGTTGAGCAGCATATCCTTGCGGCGGGCCTTCACCATCGGCTCGTTCCAGCCTTGCAAAAAATCCTTCACCGAGTACGGGTGGTTGATGTAAAAAACCCGGTTTTGCTTCGCAAACTCCCTGGTGAAGGACAACGATACCGACGAGTAGGCATTGTCCCACGGGAACAACGTAAAATAGATGATGTCGAGGTCTGAGTGCATAGGGTTCAGCTATTTTTCAGGGGGCGAACATGAATTTGAATTGGGTTTACGGCAGTTTTTTGAGCAACAAAAACTCTTTCGTCACCAGAAAATCCATCGGAAAAAAACGAAGGTTGGTGTTGTTGAACATCGAAAATTTATTGATGAAACTGTGGCTTTTGCGGAAGACCGGTTTCAGGCCGGAGCCTTCCAGCGTGGCCATTAACTTGTTGTGTGTCAAGTGGTTAAGTCCCTTGTAGGCTTCCAGCAAGTCGCTTTCCACATCGCCAACGATGGGCAAGTTGTTCTTTTCAATCAGTTTAATCAACAGATGCTCCGGCAAAAACTGGCACCAGGGAATGCCCACCACATGCTGCACGTGCGAGGCATACGGGCTGCGCCAGGGCGGGTACGACACGTAGATTCCGCCGCCGGGAGCCAGCGATTTGCACAACGCCACGAAGATTTTTTTCAGAACGGGCAACGGGATGTGCTCGGCCACGTCGTTCAGCACGATGAAATCGTACTGGTCGGGCAACGGCCCGTCGAGGATGTTGCGCACCTCAAATTTTACGTTGTAAACGTCGTGCTTCGACCGCAGGTCGTTGGCCACCCGGATGTGGTGGCGGTCGATGTCGATACCGTACACCTGACAGTCGAAGTTGGTGGCGTACCAGAGGCTCATGCCGCCCATGCCGCATCCGAAATCGAGAACATTTTTCCCATCTAAGTTGAATTTCTCCCGGATGAGTTTTTTGTCAACGTGCAGGTGGCTGGCGTTTTCGTCCAGGTAATTTTGTTCGGCGTAGGCCATCCCCTCCTCGTAAAGTGTTTGCGTCATCATAGTTCCGTCCTGTGATTTTTTTAGCCAATGTTCAAACGGCAATTTGTCTCGCCGTTTTCCATTCAGCAGGGGGTGCATACGTCGTGTTTTGTTTTTTAATAGCCCGGTTTTAGGAGCCGGTTTCATTTCTCGTCAACAAGTGCCGTGTCCTCCTGAAACCTGTTTTGAAACCACTTCGAACCAAAGTTCAATATTTTTCCATAAAATTCCACCATGTAGCGGAATGGGGTCAAAGGATTGACCCTCAAATATTTATGCAAATAAATCTGCATGAACACGAAGGTAATGGCGTAGGCTGCCAGAGTGCCGCCCGCCGCTCCGAAAACCCCGAAACCGGGAATGAGCAGCCAGTTGAGCAGGACCGTGAGCGCCAGGCTGAACACGGTGAAAACGAAGTTCACTTTCGGCTTCCCGATGGAGTCCAGCACCGTCCCGAACTGCACGGCATACGGCAGGAACAGGC
The DNA here is from genome assembly GCA_016234735.1 of Bacteroidota bacterium. GTDB lineage: Bacteria > Bacteroidota > Bacteroidia > Chitinophagales > Saprospiraceae > UBA6168. Next base: position 19,125 of record JACRAN010000333.1, read on the forward strand.
CAAATAAAATCGTGATCCTCAGCACATTCGCTGCCTCGCCGTACGTTTTCCCGGCAGTCAGGAAAATCAGCCAGTCGGCCAGCACCAGCACCCCGACGATGCACGGCAGCATGAACGCCAGAATGGCTCCGACCGCTTTTTCGTAGAGGATTTTCACCGCCCCGTTGCCTTCCTGCACCCGCCGGGAGCTTTGCGGGAAGAGCATGGTGGCCATGCTCGCTGTCGGAATGTCGGTCAGGTTGGTGATGCGAATGGCAGCGTCGTACAGCGCCACCGCCACTTTGCCACCGCCGGGCAACATGCCGAGCAGCAGCTTGTCCACATTTTTGTACAACTGTGTGCTCAGGTTGGTGCCGAAGACGTACTTGCCGAATTTGAACAATTTTTTCACCCAACCCCAATCAACTCGTTTGCTGAAAAGGGCGAACCGCTTCGCAAAAAACCACGAAACGACTGACCCCGCCACTGCCGCCACAATCTGCGTATGGGCCAGCGAAGTGAGCCTAACTTCCTGCTTTTCAACGAACAAATACAAGATGTACCCGAAAAGCACCCCGCCTTTTGCGAGGTTCCCCCAAAAAATCCCCTTGAAATCGAGGTTGGCCTGCTGGATGTAGTTGCTCTGAAAAAAAGGTATCAGCGCAATGGTCGTCAGGCAATAGATTTTCAATAAATCGGCGAGTTCGGGCGCATCGAAAATGCGGGCCGCCATCGGTGAAATCCCCAGCAGGAACAGGACAATCAGCGAAGTGAGCAACCCGTTCAGCACGAACGAGGCCGTGGTAATCCTACCTGCCTCCTCCCCCGTTTCGGTGGAGAGGTACTTCACGAGGGCGTTTTGCAAAAGCCCGATGCGCCCTACTTCAATGATGGAAGTGATGGACAAAAACAACACCCAAACCCCGAATTTCCCCTGGTCAGGGATGGCCCGGTACAGCAAAACCGCACCGCCGAAGCCGAACAACAATGCCACCACTTTTTCCGACAGGGTGTAAAAACCCGACTTCAACCAGTAGGAATCTTTCACAGATTTGAATGGATTTTCTTGTTGTTTATTTGATGATTTGGTGATTCGTTTATGGCCGCAGGCTCGCCGAAACACGATAAACAAATAAACAGACCATCAAATAAACACTCCACATCAGATATTTTTCAAATCAACGTTGTTGAGTATCCCGCCGAGCATTTTCCCGTTCATTAGCTTCAAGAATTCCAGGGTGTCCTTGTCCGCATTGCCGATGGGCGATTCGGCGGACATGACCGCCACCAATTTGTCCACGAAAGGCAGCAATTCACGGGCATCCGAATACTTGTTCATCGCTGCGGCTTCGAGGAAAATGAAGTCGTATTTTTTGGAATATTGCTCGATGACATTTTTGAAATTCTTGCCAGCCAACACCTCCGAGGGGCTTTGGCTACCGCCTTTGTTGGCCACGATGTCGATGTTTTTCAGGTTGGCATCTTCCGGCCCTGCCGCATGGGGCGAGGTAAGTTGGCTGAACCCGGTGCCAATCCCACGCACCTGCGGGCCATCGGTGCTGATTTCAATGAACGACTTGGTTTTGAAACCAGACAAGGTGTTGTTCTTGAAATTGGTGTCGATGATTAAAATCTTTTTGTCGCTCAGGCTGAGTGCGTACGCCAACAGCACCACGAGGAAGGACTTGCCCTCCTGCTCCTTCGGGCTGACGAACAGGAAACTCTTACCATCCGACCCTTCGATAACCGTCCGTAGTTTTCGGATGTTTTCTTTGAAAATCTCCAGTTCCTGCTGAGGTTGGGTGTTGGCAAACAGGTTTTGCAGGTTCATGCTCCTGACCTTTACCTTGTTGACGTGGCCTAGCAACGGAAGTCTCGTCATTCGCTGAAACTGAGAAGGCGATTGTAAACTGGAATCGATGAACGCCAACAAAAACAAAACGATGCTGGCAATGGAACCGCTCGCTACCCCTGCAAACACAGCGAAAACGGCCTGGTGCTTCGACTCCGGCTCGAATGGGTACGCTGCTTTTTCGATGACACTCAGCGGGTTTTCCCGGCCATCGGCATATAGTTTTGCCGCTTCGTATTTTGCCCTGGCATCGGAATATTCCTTCTCAATCCGCAGTTTTTCCGACTCCAACGAAGCCAATTGGTTGTCGTCCACCAACAGTTTTCCGGCCTTGCTTTCCAACCTGTTGATTTCTGCCTGATAGGATACTTTTGCCGCTTCTGCCAGTTCCAGGTCAAGTTGTTTTTGCATGCTTTCCTTCATCATGTCTATCACCTGGTCGTCAATTTTGCCTCTCTTATCAATGCCAACAGGAATGTTTTTGTCGATTAGTTTGGATTGCTGTTCCCGCAACGCTTCAATTCTTTTGGAAATAGCGTCCGTATTTTTCCCGGCAGCGAAATATTCGACCTTTTGTGCTTGCAGTCTGTTTATCTCGTCAATAAGTTGAATGATATTTCCGCTGGAAAGGATGTTATTCGATAGATTGTTGCCGAGATCCTTGTTATACTTCATTACTTCCCGGTTCAGGCTCTCGATGTTCCGGCCCAGTGCCGGAATCAGCAGCCGTTGCTCCTCCAGCTTCACTTCCAGTTCCCGGATGTGCCCGACCATACTTTCACGCTGGCTGCTTACGTCCACCAGTCCGTTGGTATTTTTGTACTGGTTGATTTTTTCGCTGATGGAATCGAGGTCTGCTTTGCGGGCGGCAAGTTGCTTGGTTTCAAACTCCAGGGTTTTGTCCTCCTTGTACGAGAGGTCATACTCGTGCATTTTGAAGAACTCCTCAATGAACGTACTGACTACAAAAAAAGAAAGTTCCGGGCCTTCGGATTCAAACTCGGCGCTGAGGTAGTCGGTCTCCCCTATCCGTTTGATTTCCAGCTTTTTAAGCAACGTTTCGTAGTCGTAGCCGTAGGCTTCGGCGAGGCGGTTGTTGGGCAATTCTGTCTGCGGTTTGGCATTGAGCACTGAATCATTGAAATTGGCTTTCAACTTCATCACAATGTTGCTCACCTCAGCTTCGGAAAGGCCCAATTCCTCCGCATCAGGTTGGCGGAACGGCAGTTCCTTGGCATTTCCTGCCTGAAGGTCGTGCAGCAGCAGCTTGTCCGTCAACAGCTTGACGCTGGTGCGGCTTTTCATCTTTTCGATGAGGCTGTTGAAGCTGCTTTCAATCTGAAATTGCTGGATGAACGGGTTCTCCGTTTGCAGGCTGATGCCTTTGTAGTCGATGATGCCAGTCGAAATGACGGCCTTCGATTTGTATGCGGATGGAAGTTTGCCGATGAAAAACCAGGTGGCAACGGAAGCGAGTAAAATGACGGAAAGCAACAGCCATTTTCGCTTCAATAGAATGTTTAGTAGGTACCCTAAGTCCATAGTGTTGTAGTTTTCTCAAAAAATTACCGGGGGATGTAACTTGGAATACTGGCCATTCGGCGCTGTTCAATGCTCAAAAAAATGTGTAGTTAAGCCACGAAAAAGCCAAAGGAAAAAAGCGCTGGAAGTTAGTCGGTTGGTGTCTATTAGAAATCTAAGTGTTTCTTAGATGGGCAAAGGTAAATAAAAAAACATTGCAGGGAAAGTGGTTTCGTTGCGCAGCCTCAATTTTTTTCGGCATCCTGAAAATGGAAAAAAAGCGGCAACCCTCATGATTGCCGCTCAATGACAGAGAATATCTTAGCCGAAACTAAAAGTCTTCTCTGTTCTCCCTCTCATTAATCTTTGGTCTGGTCAAAAGTTGTTGATTGTTGGTTGTTGACATTTAATCAACAACCAGCAACTAACAACCCGACAATAACCACCAGACTTTTATTGCTTGGAGAAACGGTCGAGGCCGACTTTCCAGTCCTTGCCTGCGAGGTACACCCAGTAGCTGCCGGGAGCGAGTTCGCTTACGGAGAGTTTCTGATTGTTCTTGCCGCCAACGAGGTCTGCTTTTGCTGCCAGAACCTGTTTGCCGGTAGCATCGACCACGAGGATGGAAGCATCCGTGGATTCACCTTCCCAGTTGATTTGCACATTGACATACTCAATGGCCGGGTTAGGGAAGAGGCGGTAGTTGGTCAGGCCAATTTCATCTTTCACCGCAGATGCCGCATTCGGGTCGCAGTTGCAAACCGGGCTGCCTGCAATGCCGCCGTAAGCATCTCCATTGGCACCGAGGATGGTCAGGGCGTTGCCGATATTGGCGCTTTGGCTGTTCGGCGGCATGAACGGGTCGGCGGCATTGTCCACCAGATTGATAATGCCGGTGCAACCGAAGGCATTCTTGAAGCTGAACAGCGGCAGTTCAACACCCTGCACGTAGTCCGGGAATGCGACTCCCTGAATCGTCAGGCCGAAGGAAATGTAGTCGAATTCAGGTGCTTCGCTGGGCGTGTTGTTGCGGGAATTGGCTTCCCAGTACATGCCTTCGAGGTGGTTTTGAATGTCCACCGGGTCGAAATTGTTGCTTGGCACTTTAATCGTGACCTGGCCGGTACCTGTGATGTTTTGCGGATTCTGATACGTCGCCATCGGAATGATGGAAACGGCGTAGCGCTGTGATTCCTGGTCGAAGTTCAATTTGAATTGAACCTGAGCGCTTGATGTGACGGAAAAGAAGAGCAGGACTGCTGCACACAGAGTGTTTACTTTGTTCATTGTACTAGTTTTTTATGTTCCTAAAAATGGTTTCGCAACCTAGTTATAAATGCGGGGGAAGAAAAAACAACTGAAGGGGGAATCAAACTTTTTTTGCGAGGGAGTTCCTGAAAGGAGTGACAAAAATACAACTTTAAATACTTAGTTGCAAATTGTTTTTCTGACACCCCGTGTAGTTCCAAAATCGTGCCGTTTTTTTCGTTTTTTTAAGAAAAAACAGCTGGATTTTAATTTTATCGATTAAAGTATGGATGGGTAAAAAATAGGCGTTAAGACACTGAAAATCAATAATTTAACGCAAATTATAATCCCGCCATATCACGGCTCGTGTGTAAAAAGCCGGCGATTTGTTGGGACAATACCGTTCCTCATAAAAACAGCCTTGCCTGACAGGTTTGGAGACTCTTATGAGCGTTCAAAACTTGCCTTTTTCACAAACCGCCTGCTCTGTCTTAAACCATTTTTCACCATTAAAAGCAAGGAATTCCAAAGCGCCTGGATTTATCGTTTTGAAAATCCCTTGCTTTCAATGGGTAGTCGTATCCGCCCGGCCAACCTTACGGAAGTTGCTGGTTGACAATGTAGTTTATCACCGAACCAACGTTGCCAGGGTAAAACAGTACGTTGAAGAATATCATATTGTCAACGTCGTTGCCAATGCCCTGATAGATGAACTTGCCGTCCATGTTCGTATCACTGTTCCTGTAACCATGTCCGATATGGTTGAAACTGCCGTTCGGGTTCTCTTCATCCAGGAACACATCGAAGAAGATGAAGTCCCTGTCCGCATTGGCCCCCTGGTATATCAGCACACTGTTGGCATCGGCATTGCCGGCCCAAAGCACATTGACACTGCCCACCGTTTTCTGGGAATTTGTACCCCAGGTCAGCGTGGACGGGCTGGAAAAATCAATGTAAACTGCGTTGGGTTTGTCCCTGGTCAGTGATATCGGTGCCGCCGTCATCACCCCGAGGTGGTTCCGGTGCCGCAATGCAATGTAGTAGTCGTCTGTTTTAGCTCTGAATACGACAGGGCTTACGCCATCCAGGTCAACGATGTCGCCATCCCGCTGAAGGAGCGCTGCCCTGGTGAACACCTCGTAAGTCGGATCTGATTTGCTGCGCAATTCAAGGAACACCCAGTCAACAATGGCGTTCGGGCCGGTTACGTTCAGGATGTTCGGGTGAATTGTTTCACCACCCCCACCGAGGTGTACGAACGGATGGCCGCCCAGCAACGTCAGGTTGGTGTAAGGCTCCGTCAGCGGCACATACCTGCTGCCGTTGCCATTCAACGTTACCCGCAAGCTGTCGTGCATCATGCCTGCGCTGGCCACAAACGGGCCTTGCAGGAAGGCTTTCATGCTTACGAATACGAACGGATCAGGGTCCATGTAATCAGGTATGCCGTCCAGGTCAGTATCGTCATCCGTGACATCACCGCTGCCGTTGGTGTCTTCGTCCACCGTCAGGATGCCGTCGTTGTCATCATCCGGGTTGGTCGGGTCGGATTCGCCGGGGTCCATCTGGCCGTTCAGGTTGGCATCTTCCTCGTTGTCGAGGAGGCCGTCATCATCAGAATCATTGCTGGACGGGTCGGTTTCACCTTCATCGACCGAGCCATTTTGGTTCGAATCTTCGAGGCCGTCCGCCAAACCATCATCGTCTGTGTCAGTATCCAGCGGGTTGCTGTCAACACCTGCGTTGTAGCTGGCATCGCCACCCGTTTCAACATCGTCCGTGATTCCGTCGCCGTCGCTGTCGCTGTTTTTATTGAAATCGTCCACGTCGTTGTCATCGTTTACGCCGTCGTTGTCATCATCAG
>JACRAN010000335.1 GCA_016234735.1 Bacteroidota bacterium
CCAATGACGATGGAGCCCGTTCCCGGAACGCCGGGACGGGCTACTTTTTTATAAAAAACAGGAATGAGAAGCGGTCTGCATTATCAAAACTTCTCGTCAATCCAGTCAATGAATTCAGGCACCAGAATGTGGTCGATTTCTTCATGTGAATAGCCTTTCTCTTTTTTTTCAACGTAGAGATTGGACATAAATTCGTTGAAATCATCCCAAATTGCAGAGGCCGGTTTTACCTTTTTCGAGCCGGTTTCATAGAACCAGTCCCTGACACATTTCATTAGTTTTTCTCCATCGCCTTCGTGGCTTTTGCAGTCGCCAAATGACATGTCAGACAATCCTTTTTGGACACTGAAGCGTTCATTTTCAAGGACTAACATTTTCTTCTGTCGATATGCAGTATCAGGATGGTAGTCACGGCAGCCAATGTCCATGCCCAGTTCCAGGGCCATGTTGAGCCTGAAATATTCGCCTTCCTTCGAGGATTTTATCCTGCTCAAATCGTGGATGCTGTAACGGGAAGCTTCTATCAGTTGCTTGATTTTTTGCAGTCTCACCTCGCCGGAGTCGAAGCGCTCCAAGGCAATGCGGGGACTGAACCCGCAGTATTTAACCGTGAAAATGAGGGCTTTCAGCAGCGGCAGATATTCATCGTCGTAGGGGCAGTTGATGAAGACATTCTTTTCGAAGCTGCTCATCGTGAGTGTACGATTTGATATGGGTTAACTGACCTGTCTGGCCAAAAAAAACAGCAGGCTAAACTGCTTGAGGATGATTGAAATATGAAAAACAGAAGCGTAAAACTATTTCTTGCGGCGGGCCTTTCCCGCACTTGGGTTTGTCTTGTATGATTTTGGGTAGGTTACAGCTTTTTTTGCCAAATTTTCACCGAAAAAATTGCTCGCCAATGATTCAGCCTTCTTCCACTGCTCCACCGAGCCGTCTTTCCGGTGAATGACCAAGTCATAGCCGCCTTGTAGCAGGGCGTAAGACCCCAACACGGCATCTTCCTTTGTTGGGTAAATTTTCAAAGCACGGGCAGCACCTTGCTTTTTTACAGCCCAGCCGCCATTGAACCTGCTTATGATGTGAACTCTTTTGATAGTAGCCTGCATAGTCTTCTTGAATGTAAACGGGATGCAGACGGAAAACGCCCGCCTTCTGAATTTCGTTCAAAGAACGGTATAACTTTTTTGCTTTTCAACATCTGATGCTCCTTTTTTGAGGAAACGATGCCCCAATGTGAGTCCGCCAAAAAAGTACATATCGTTTTTGTAGGCATTGCCAGAGGCTTGAGTGCCGTCAAGGTAATCAGAAATGGTAATCCTGGCGCACAATTCCAGCCCGATTACGGTCTGCTTGCTGAGGTCGGAACTTCAAGTTCCGGCATTATCCCCCAACGAAAAGCGGCAGCCGCCCAGTAAAGGCGGCTGCCGAATGGTCAAGTCTGCCGTAAGCCCAGTGGTGCGTCACTCTTTTCCAATCACCAGCTTTTTCTCAAAGCGCTGCTGGCCCGCCTTGACGCCGACGAGGTACAGCCCGTTGCCCAGGCCGCTCAAATCGACGCGCTCGTTGACGTAGGTCACCTTGCCAAACTCCTTTCGCAGCAACTGCTGGCCAAGGTAGTTGTGGATGGTGAGCACCACCTCCTGCGCTTCGTCCAGCGGGGCCAGCGTGAAGGCCACCTCGCTGCCCGCCGGGTTCGGTGCCAGGCTGAAATCGAGCGGTTCCGCCATGTCCGTTTTGCCAACCGGCAAAACTTTGTCGCCGCCGCCCACCGGGGCCGCATCGGCACCAGGGTCGCAGGAAGTTGCAACCACGCCCTCGTTCCAGTAGGCGTTCACCATGTCCAGCGACTTGTTCAGCGCCGTGGCGTACAGCACCTCCTGGCCGGGCGAGAGTGTCAGGTTGCCGCCGAGGTAGAAGTTCGCCAGGTCCAGCAGTCCGCCGATGGTGTACGGGTAGAGGTACTGGTTGCCCGCTTCGTCGAAGATGTACAGTTGGCAGCCGTTTTCGTTGCAGAAGTAGATGCAGGGGTGCAGCCCCCCGATGCACTCCAGGCCCTCGTTGCGCACGTCGGCCATCGTCATGCCGTTGTACTGTACGCTGAAACGCATGTTCAGCGTCAGCGCAATGGCGTTGGCCGCCAGGGCGTTCTTCATGCCGCCAATGCCCATCGGGTTGCAGCCCGTGCAGTTTGTCTGGTGGCAGTTTTTCAGCACGTCGGGGCCGCCGAAGCCCGGCAGCAGGTCCACCACGCACTGGGCGTCGTTCACCGTCAGCGAGCGGTTGCCGCCGCCGACCACCACCGGGCCGGAGCCGAGCAGTGTCTGGATTACCTGTAGGTCGGTCGTCGCCGCAGAAACAGAAGTGCCCGGTGCGCCGCCGGCATTGCCCCAGGCAGCTTCCGAAAAGGTCGTTATCGGCTCGCACTCGCCGGAGTACGTGACGGCGCAGACATCGGGGAACTCGTTGCCGCACTGGTCGACGATATGGAAGTAGAACGTCCGGCCATACGTGTACACCCCGTCGCCATCAGGGTCGGAGCACTGCCACAGGTCCGTCCAGCTTTCCAAAGTCACCGTCAGGTCGCTGCAATAGTCGAAGAAATCGCCCGCCTCCAGCAGCTCTTCCACTTTTGGCAAAAAGTCGTAAGACGCAGGGCACGGCACCTCTTCGATGCAGGTGAGGTTTGCCACGCTGACGCTCACACCACCGCCGCCCGACGGGCAGGTGCCCAGCGGTGCCACATCGTCGTTGATGAGGTAGGTGTACACCCAGGGGTGGCTGTGGCCGCCGCAGTCGGTGTACACAAAACTGTAGGTGCGCCAGCCGGAACAGCCGCCCGCCGACAGGGACTGCGTCATGACCGGGCCGGTGGTCTTGATGAGGTTCCCGCAGTTGTCGTAAATCGCAGGCGGGAACGGCGGCACGGCGTACAGCACGCAGTTGACCGGGAACACCTCGTCCGCCGGGGCGAAAAAGTCGGCGCTGTACTGGAAGAGGAAGGTCTGGCTCCAGGTGTGGGTGTTGCCCTCGCAGTCCTTGTAGGTCCATTCATACTTCCTGCTGCCCTCGCAGCCGTAGGCATTGGTGGTGCTGGTGATGACCGGGCCGGTCGGGGTCAGCAGTTTGTTGCAGTTGTCGTAGATGGTGGGCGGGTCAGGCTCGAAGGCGCTGAGCGGGCATTCCACAGCACCCACCACGCTGATGGGCACAATGAAGTCGAGGTATTCCACCGTGTAGATGAACGTCCAGGTGACTGTGTTGCCCTCGCAGTCGGTGTAGGTGAAGTTCCAGTTGCGGTTGCCCTCGCAGCCGGGCTTGGCCGTTGAAGTGATTACCGGTACCAGCACCTCGCCGCAGTTGCTCAGGACGACGGGGGCCGTCGGCTGTGTGTCCGTTTGGTCGGGGCAGGCCACCGTGGCACCGCCGTTGGCGGGCACCGAAAATGGCAGCCGCTCGACGGTGACGACATGGCTCCACGGCAGGCTGTTGCCCTCGCAATCGGTGTAGGTCCAGGTGTAGGTGCGGGTGCCCTCGCAGGTCAGCGGGTTCGGGTTGTTGGTGACCACTGGGCCGGTCGGGGTCAGCGTTTCCCCACAGTTGCTGAGGACGACAGGCGGCGCGGGCTGGGTGGCCAGGGCCGGACAGGCCACGGTGGCCGCCCCGTTTGCCGGAACGGTGAAGGGGAGCCGCTCGACGGTATAGACAAAGTTCCAAGTCGCCGTGTTCCCTTCACAGTCCTGATAGGTTACCATAAAGGTGCGGGTGCCCTCGCAGGTCAGTGGGTTTGGGTTGTTGACAATCGAAAAGCTGGTGGGGGGAAGCCCCTCGCCACAGTTGCTGAAGACAACAGGCAGCGGGGGCAACATCGGCAATAAGTTCGGGCAAGCGACCGTGGCAGCGCCATCGGGAGGCAGCGTGAACGGCAAACGCTCTATGGTGTAGGTGAAGGTCCAAATTCCTTCCAAACCAGCACAGCCGAGATAAGTGTAAACGTAGGCACGGGTGCCCTCGCAGGCTATCGGGTTGGGCACATTGCTGATGACCAGCGCAGGGGTTATGGGGCCGCCACATTCCGGGTCAAGGACCACTGGGGGCGTGGGCGCTACCGCAAGTGCCGGGCAAGCGACCGTGGCGCTCTGGTTCGGTGGGAAAGTGCTCACACAGGTCATGGTCAGCGTGAAATTGCCCGTTGCGCCAGCGAACCCATGTACCCGGATCCGGTAGGTGACGCCAAAGGTGGAGGTCCAGGTCATCTGGGAAGCCACGCCGCAGAAGTCGTCGCTGCAGCCGCCGATGTTGGTCAGTGCGCCGCAGGCGCCGGTGTAAACATCGAGCTGGGAGTCGTAGTCGGTGCCGCCAACGCAGAGGCTGGCCGTGATGGCGGCGCCAGTGCCCGTGATGGTGTACCAGACGTCGGGGGCCGTGCTGCCGCCGTTGCAGTCCGTCGCTGGCCCGTCATTGGTGGCCATCAAGGTGCTGCCGCTGGCCGAGCCGCCGCAGGCGATGGGCGTGGCATTGGCGCAGAGGTCGTTGGCGGGACCGGTGGGGGCGCAGGTCACGGCGAGCGAGTAGTTGCCCGTGGAGCCGCCAAAGCCGTGGACCCGGATGCGGTAGAGGGTTCCCAGCGTGGAGGTCCAGGTCATCTGCGATTGTAGGCCGCAGAAGTCGTCGCTGCAGCCGCCGATGTTCACCAGCGCACCGCAGGTGCCCGTGTAAACGTCGAGCTGGGAGTCGTAGTCGGTGCCGCCGCAAAGGCTGGCCGTGATGGCGCCGCCCGTGCCGGTGATGGTGTACCAAACGTCGGGGGCGGTGCTGCCGCCGCCGCAGTCCGCCGCAGGGCCGTCGTTGTTGGCCATGGCGGTGCTGCCGCTGGCCGTGCCGCCGCAGGCGATGGGGGTGGCGTTGGCGCAGAGGTCGTTGGCTGGCTGTGCCAGGGCACGTTGCGAGGTGAATAGCCCGAAAGCTATCACCAGTGTGAGGCAGAGAGAGCCTCTCATTTTGTGCAAGAGTAAAAGCGCTTTTTTCATTGAATTAAGGATTTATGATAAATAAAACCTGCCCTACCAAGGTACAAACAGGATGTTTAACAGGCTTGAAGGATTATGGCAAACCATTGCAATTTGAGGCAAGGACAACCATAAAAAATTCTTATCACTAAATTTGAATAGGCTTCGGCGACCAATGTCTTTGTGCAGATATGCCGGGAAATGTGAATGGATGGTTTCAATATCTTGAATGCCCGGAAATCATGTTGGAAAAGCTAAATGAGCAGTAATGGTAAGACCGTATTTTGGGTAAATGTAAAAACAACAAACCCAACGGCAAAACAAAGCAGTGATTTTTTACTAAAACAAACGCTCCTTTTTAATACCATCATTCCTGCCCGTTTGTAACGATGGAAGCTAAATACACTGGTTGTGGTACCCGCCAGTTCCTCCTCGAAGCCAAGAAAACAAGTCCCGGTGGGCTGGCTGCATCACTGCCTAAACAATTATGAATTTAATCGTTTGAAGCGACATTGTAGCACAATTCAAAAATGAGAAAAGAACTTGCCCAAAATCATCTTTTGGAGCTTGATTTAGACCCCATAAAAAAGGAGCGGTCGGACTTTCCGCCCGACCGCTCCGAAACATATCTATGAGAAAAGTTTTTAAGCTACAACTTTCGCTTCCCCCCGGATCGGTGCCCGGAAAACCACGCCGCCTTCAAACGCATCCATAACCACTTTTTCCTTCGGTTTCACTTTGCCCAAAAGCATTTGTTTCGACAGTTCGTTCAGCACTTTTTTCTGGATGACCCGCTTTACTGGCCTTGCGCCGAACTCAGGGTTGAAGCCCTCGTCGGCGATGTACTCGGCGGCTTGCGGCGTGACGATGAGTTCGATGTCTTGCTTTTTCAGCAGCTCCATCACCTGCTGCAACTGCAAGTCCACGATGGCGCGCACGTCCCGTGCGCTGAGGGGCTGGAACATGATGGTTTCGTCAATCCGGTTCAGGAACTCGGGGCGCACGGTGTTTTTCAGCAGGTTGAACAGCATGTTCTTCGTGTTCTCCACGATTTCGTCCCGGTTCGATTTGGTGATATGCTCGAACTGCTCCCGGATGAGGTCGCTGCCGAGGTTGCTCGTCATGATGACGATGGTGTTTTTGAAATTTGCCACCCTGCCCTTGTTGTCCGTCAGGCGGCCATCCTCCAGCACTTGCAGCAGGATGTTGAACACGTCGGGGTGCGCCTTTTCGATTTCATCCAGCAACACCACCGAGAAGGGCTTGCGGCGCACGGCTTCGGTCAACTGCCCGCCCTCGTCGTAGCCCACGTAGCCCGGCGGCGCACCCACGAGGCGGCTCACCGAGTGCCGTTCCTGGTACTCGCTCATGTCAATGCGGGTCATCAGGTTTTCGTCGTTGAACAGGTACTCGGCGAGGGCTTTCGCCAACTCCGTTTTGCCCACGCCCGTGGTGCCGAGGAAGAGGAACGACCCGATGGGGCGCTTCTCGTTCGACAGTCCCGTGCGGCTGCGGCGGATGGCATCGCTGACGGCTTCCACCGCTTCGTCCTGACCGACGACCCGCTTGTGCAGTTCGGCTTCCAGGTGCAGCAGTTTTTCTTTTTCGCTCTGCAACATCCGGGTGACGGGGATGCCCGTCCAGCGGCTCACGATTTCGGCGATGTCCTCGGAGTCCACTTCTTCCTTGACAAGGAGCTTGCCACCCACCTGCATCTCCTGCAACCGCTGGTTGAACCCGTCGAGGCGCTTCTGCACGTCGGGGATTTTGCCGTAGCGGATTTCGGCGACACCGCTGAAATTGCCCTCCCGTTCGAGGCGGTTGGCCTCGGTTTTCAGTTGCTCGATGTTTTCTTTCGCCTGCTGGATGCCGTTCACGATTTCCCGCTCGCTTTCCCATTTGGCCTTGAGGGCGTTGCGTTTTTCTTCCAAATTCGCCAAATCCTGGTTGATGCGGGCGATTTTCGGTTCGTCGTTTTCCCGTTTCATGGCTTCCCGCTCGATTTCAAACTGACGGATTTTGCGCTCCACCTCGTCGAGTTCTTCGGGCATGGAGTTCATTTCGAGGCGCAGCCTCGCAGCCGCTTCGTCAATGAGGTCAATGGCTTTGTCGGGGAGGTGTCTGTCTGTGACGTAGCGATCAGCCAAACGCGCGGCAGCGACCAGCGCTTCGTCAGAGAAATGTACTTTGTGGTGAGCCTCATACCGGTCACGCAAGCCGCGCAGCATTTTGATGGTGTCGTCCACGCTGGGTTCTTCCACATGAATGGGGGCGAAGCGTCTTTCAAGCGCGGCATCTTTTTCAATATGTTTGTGGAATTCATCGAGAGTGGTCGCGCCGATACATTGCAGTTCACCGCGCGCGAGAGCCGGCTTGAGCATGTTGCTGGCGTCCATTGCGCCTTGCGCCGCGCCCGCACCGACGACGGTATGCAGTTCGTCGATCATCAGGATCACGTCGCCTTTCGAGCGCTGGACTTCATCCATCACGGCCTTGAGTCTTTCCTCAAATTCGCCGCGGAAGCGTGAACCGGCGATCATGGCGCCGAGATCGAGAGCGACCACTTTTTTGCCGGAGAGGATTTGAATGAGGCGCAGGATTTCCTTGTCGCGGCCAATGACCGGGTCAAGTTTGCCTTCGCGCGCCAGTTGGGTCAGGTCACGTGAATATTTTTCGAGGGTGCGGTATTTTGTCTCAGCCTGCGGGTCGGTGACTCGCTGTCCGCCGCGCAAATCCTGAATGGCATCATAGACACGGTCACGGCTCAGCCCGGCGCTTTCGAGGATCCGCGCGGCGGGAGTGTTGCGCTCGGTGAGTATGGCAAGGAAGATGTGCTCGGTGGAAATGTATTCATCCTTGAGACGGTTGGCTTCCTCGTTGGCGAGGTCAATAATGCGCTTGACGCGCGGGGTGATGAAAATTTGTCCCGCGCCGCCACCGAAGA
>JACRAN010000340.1 GCA_016234735.1 Bacteroidota bacterium
AACGTGTGGCTTGCTGCCGTGCCGCCGTGCGTTGGGTTTGTGGGCTGGCTGTTCGGCGGCATGGACAGCAAGCCGTTGTTCTCGGCTTTTATTCATATTATTCCCTCTTTGGCGAACAGTCATTTGACAAAATAAGCGAATTTTTGCTGCCAATGAACTGATTTTTAATGCTAAATGAGCAAATATAATCTTCAGTATGGTCATCAATACTGTTTAGTGTTATGCCACCACCTGGGTCTTCAATAAAACCTATTGGTGTTTCTCTACTAACTTGATAATATGAAACAACAAACAGGTTGTATTGGCTGATTAAGTCAATATTTTCTGAGTAGTAATCCTTGAAATGCGTGTTTATTGAATTGTACTTTTTTTGATTATTTTTTGGTGGTTTATTAACTAAAAAGTATTCATATCTTGTTGTTTGAATTTCTGCATTGTTGTTTAATTTTATTTGAGTGTCTTTTCTTAATTGTTTTGAGTATATGAATTCAATTCCTGTTTGAGGTGAATCACAGGATGCAGTTAATAAAGAAAATATAAAAACAAGATGCAATTTCATGACTTTCATTTTTTTGAGGCTTTTATACTTCCGCTCATTGCCCTTTTGATTTCTACCTTAGTTATAAAGGGTTTGAAATTTCTTATATGTTGTAATACAAACCAAGCCCTGAAGCCAGCAAGGGTATAATATGAAGTTACTTGTAAATCTGGATAGTCAAGACCAAAGTGGTCGTAAATATTAACTTTATAACTTAAATTATAATTATTGCTATCTTTTGCGTCAAAATTTTCAATAATCACCTCATATGCCCATGTGTCATTTATGCAAATAGTTAAACCACCTAAAAAAGTATCAGTTAATGAAGAAAATTGAGGTCGTCCATACCGTCCAACCCCAGATGTTGTTAGATAAATAGTATTATCATTAATTGTGGATAAATCTCCTTTGTTATCGTTAATTTTCTGACGAATTGCATTCTCAATTGTTTTGATAAATGTTATAGTTGATTCATGCTTAATCACATTCTTTGTTAGTACATTATTTGTGAATTCAATACCTTTGTTAGATTTAAAATTTACAATCATTTCGAGTGCTACTTTTTCTAACTCCCCAATAGAGAATAGAGTAGTCACCATTAACTTAAAATCTGTCCATAAAGCATCATTCGAGAGTTTCATTGTTATGTTTTTCATCAAAGTACCTAAGGCTTCAACTTCTTCTTTAGTATATTTAAATGTAGAGGTTTTATTCACCCCATCTCCATAACACATATCATCCGCAATATTTGCTGCTTGCTGATTTAGCCCCTTCAATTTATATCTATCAAAAAAGAATGGATAACGTAAAATAAATGATGAAGAGCAAACATTTTTTGATGGTTTATGAATCCATGCATACATTTTCAAAAATTGACCTCTTGAAAGCTTTGGGATTTTCCAGTTTAACAATACTTCATTTTTATTAGGAATTACTTTTCCTTTATCGGGTATGTTAGTTATACTGCCGTCATCAAGCGAATAACCCCAATTTATTTTAGATAGTAAATTTTGAACATTAAAATTTGTTGTGTTAAATTTTGTCACCTTGAATTGGTAATATGTCCCTTCACAAACCGAAATGGGGCCTTCAACTTTTGTAACGTAAATGTCTATTTCTTCCGCAATTGCAATATCCAAAATTTCATTTGGAAGCCAATTCCCGAATGGACTCTGGTACTCGAATTTTTCGGCAAATTCAAAAATACTCTTTTCCATGTTTATTCAGATTTTAAACTTTCTAAAAGACGGTCATCACTTCCGAATAACTTTTCTTCATCCTCACAACAAGGCAAACCATCTTCATCTTCCAAGTACGTTGATTTGGCTTGAATAATTGTGAGTGTGGAAGGTACTCTTGTTTTCCAAATTCCTTCAACTTTTATTTCATCTTGATTTTCCAATTCTTTAAGCAAGGATAAATATCTATCGTCTTCAGTTTCGGGTACTAAGTTTTCATCTGTGTAGATTTCGCCTGTTTCTAAATACCACATTACTGCTTTTTCAAATTGTGGACGAACAGGAACTAATATTTTTGCCATTCCGCTTTGTAAAAATGCTTCAAAAATGGGGTCGTCATTTTTTGTTTGCAATAATTCTGACCATTGACATTTTGCATTGTAGTAGTATGGATAAAAAATGTAACTAAATATTTCCCAATGAAAGGCGGTTTCAAAGAATTTAATGAACTCTGCATATTTTTCAAGGGCTTCGTTCTGAACGACTTCGGTAACTTGGTTTTCAATTTCTCCGCATTCAGATTTACACTCGTAAGTTTTACATTGAGTGAAACTCATACCCATGTCATAACAGTAGGGTTTACTCATCATTTCAATACAAAGCCTTTTCAGTTCTCTTTCTTCAATCAAACGATTCATTGCTGGATTACTATTATTATCATTACCTTGTTGGTCGTTTTCAGCTTCCTGTGCTGCTTGTTGAAGTTTTAACTCTTCGTTGTAAGCATCTAATTTGGCTTGATAGGCAGTCTGTAACGCTAAAAAGGTTTCTTCTTGCCATTCCACAAATAACGCAGGGTCAGAAACACATTTAACTTTAAAAGAACCGCTGTAACTATCCGCTCTTCTGTATCTAACTACAAAAGGAATAGTGCCAACTAATTGCGGATTTAAAACAAAGTGGTAGTCAAAGTTTTTTGTTCCCTTATCATCCCAGTCGCCATTGTAACTTTCATATCCACCAAAATTAAATGCAATATAAGCTGAACCAGTAACAGTTTTGTAATTAATCGAACCAACTCCATCTATTCTTTCAGCGACAAATCCTGTTGGAATACCAATGCTAGGTTGAGTTTGTGTTTGAGAAGAACTTTTATTGTCCACCTCGGTCATAGATATGTCTACACTTACGTACTGCGTTTGTAACGCATATCCAGTAATGTTTGCACCATAGGAATTTGCCGCTATGTTTGCATTTTCACTATTTAAGTCAGATAATGATTCGATTCCAAACTCTGATAATTTTTTTGGTGGTGTTAGCGTAGTAGTAGATGTTATTCCCCCTTTTTTAGGCTTCCAAAGCATTGCTTTTTTGTAGAACTCAGCAGGGCTTGGTACGCTTACTTCAAACAATAACCGTCTGCCGTAATTTATCATCTGATTGTCGTAAATTTTATCTACCCATCTGTAAACCCCTGTAACATGTTGTATGCCATCTCTATTATCAAAGCCGTGTTTGTTATTTTCCTCAAATTCCTTTATCATTTTGTAGGTTCGCTTCTCTGTAGTTCTTTGTACTACCCTCTCTAATGCTCTTTCGGTTACTTCTTTTGCGTAATTTTTCGCTTCTACGTTTGATTGCAAAGATGAAGAACTACTATTATATCCTGAACTTACATTCGCTGCAATACTGCCATAAACTTTTGAATCTTTTGAAACCGTAACAGAGCCACTTATATCAAATGATTTGTCTTTTTGAAGTTCTTTAGCAGTTTCTGTACTTAATTCGTTTCGCTCAGTTGAAATAGTGTCGTTTAAATTTTCAATTTCTGTTTCGGAAGTGAACTCAGTACTGTATTCAGTTCGCAATAAATTTCTCGTACTTTTTTCTTTGTATTCCCTTGCCATAATGTTTTCAATGTGAGAAACTTCTCCAGGCACATAACAGCAAAGTGTTTGTTCTACTCTTCTATATTCTTGAACCCCAAGATTATGAACACCGAATAATTTTCCGCCACAACGAGAAAACATCAAAGGCTTAAAGCACTCAATAACCCTATCTGGTATTACAACTACAAGTTTCGCAATATCTTTTAGTTCAAGTGTCTTGTTGTTTTGCAAATAATGTTGCGTAATGATTATCTGAATGCAAGCTTGTCTTGCCGTTTTTGACTTTTGCGTTGCAATTTGTACAAATAATTCGTCCCAAATTTTTAAAATATCAGCTTCTTTTAGTGGAGCTGGTAACTTTGCATTTAGTTGTTTTCTGGTGCTATCGTTTTTCTTTTGCTGCATTAGTAAACAAGAGTAGTCGTACATTGTAGTATTTACTTCCCTTATTTCTTTGTAACTGCTTGCAGGTTTATTACTGCGAATAAGTTCGTTCAGTTGCTTTTCTGAAACATCCTTGCTAACGGTTGATGGGCATTTAAACCTACTTTTTGAAATGTCGGGGTGATGAATGAAATACTCATTCTTCTCATTGAAATCAATTTTGTCCGGAGAACGAAATGTTTTGAAACTAAACAAGTTCGTTGTGATTTTTTTATTTGACATATTTTTTTATTTTTTTATTTTAATGTTGCCGAGAACTTGCGTACTCACGCAACCTCGTACATACTTACAGTTGCGTGTATTTCCGCTTTGTTCCCACCCAACCCGACAAAGTAGTACGCACAAAATGTTAAAGTTCTAATTTGTCAAGCTGCGAAAGCAACAAAGCCTTGGCAAACATACATGCAAAAATTACAAATCCAAATCATCTAGGGGGCTTTTTATCTTTTGCAAACCCTTTTTTGTGATATGGGTGTAAATCTCAGTAGTTCTGCTGCTTTCGTGGCCCAAAAGGTCTTGAATGTACCGCAAGTCCACTCCTTTTTCCAGCAGATGAGTAGCAAAACTGTGGCGCAGCGTATGCACGGTTGCATAAGGGTTTATGCGTGAGTCATGCCTTGCCTTTTCGAAAATGGCCTGAACGCTCCGTACCGAGTACTGCCCGCCGTTCTGGCCTTCAAACAGCCATTCCACTGGCGCATAAACTTCAAGGTAGTCCTTTAGCAGCACCCACATCCTGTCAGATAATATAGTGCATCTGTCTTTTTTTCCCTTTCCTTCCCTGATGAACAAGCGGTTTTGGCTGGGCTGCAAGTCCGACAACCTAATATTAACGGTTTCGCCAAGGCGGATGCCAGCCGAATAGATTAGCATGAGGATGCACTTGTGCTTTGGGTTCCCCACAGCTTTCAATAGCCTGACTACCTCCTCTTCCGTTAGTACATGTGGCAGTTTTTGCTGCTTTTTGGGCCGGAGCAAGTCCATGACCTTTTCTTCTTGTTTGGCCACATTTAAGTAGAAGAACTTGATGGCGCTCAAGATTTGGTTTTGGTACGACTCAGAAATCTTCTTCTCTTTGATGAGGTGTACGATGTATTGGTCAATTTGAGGCCGGCTGATTTCCGCAGGACGAGTATTATCATAGTGCCCGATAAACTCCCGAAAACAGTTCTTGTAGGATTTTATGGTCCGCCAACTGTACCTGACCAACAGTAGGCTCTGCTCCAACGCTGTCACCGCTGCCTCGTATTTTGCCTTTGGCCCTTCTTTGCTAAGGAACTGCGGCTTGGGGGCAGCGTCCAAGCGTTCGGGCAGGTTGTCCATGTCGGACTTGAACGTCCAATGCAGGTGCTCGCCGAGGTATTTTTCCAGGAAGCGCATAGTCAGCTTCGTGTTGGGCAGTTCCCAAATCATTGCATCAGGGTTCCAGCGCCTGCCGTGTATGTTTCGGATGGTGGCTAAGTGTTCGTCTTTCAGTTCTTTGGGCAGGCGAAGCCCGATGATGTCGGTGCGTTTTGGGTGTGTGGTTACGGTTATTTTGGGGGCTGGCTCTGTTTCCGGGCTGGCAGCTTGGTTCGGCTCGGCCTCTGTGCCCGCAGCTGGTGCTGGTTTTTCTATTGCCACCTCGAACAAGGCATTGAGTGCCGCCCATGCCTCCTTAGTCTTTGGCAGGTGCCAGCAGCGGTGGGTCTTGCTCCATGTGGCACCTTCAATGGTACGCAGCGGACGGATATATTCGGGAGCGAATGGGGTTTCCAATTTAATGCGGGCTTCGCCCTTGTGCGTCATCGGGCTTGCTGTGAGCTTTGGTTTGGACGGCAGGTTTGCTTCATTCGTTTCGTTTATTGGAGGGTTGTCCCAGGCTGTTGATGGTTTGCGGTTTTCAGGGTCTTTGGCATTTTTGACCATGACAAATGCCAGGTTCTCAAAGGCAGCCCGCAGTTTGGCTACCAGCCCATCGGTATTGGGCAGTATGGATGCCCGCAGGTGGGTTTCGTAGTGCAGGCCAAAGCCTTCCAACTTCGTCCGTATTCCGTCATTGTCGAAGGGGAAAAATACCTTCCATCCATTGGCACTGTCAGCGCCGGATGCGTCTAAGGTGATGGTAGGGAGTGTTTTCATGGCAGCATGGGTTGACAGAGCGAATATGGTGAAACTTTATTGATAGTTCATTTCACGGGCTTATTAAATTTTTCACCCTCCTCCCGTCCCGCACCCCTATAACTTGAGTCCAGTTTCTAATATCTTGACCCAAATTCAAAATACACGCATCCAAATCCAAATTACACACGTCCAAATTCAAAATAAACGGGTCCAAATTGAAAATACACAGGCCCAAATGGGTTGTGCATGGCCCCGGATGGGTTGTGCATGGCTCCAGATTGAAAATGACAGGGCCTGGAAAAAGGGCGAATGCTTCCTGGCAAATTTTACCCTAAGCCGGTCGGGGTAGGTAACGCAGGTTGCGGATAATGTTCCGTAGGAACAAAATCTTTGTAGCAATTAGCCAAAATACGAATTTCCGTTCCATCGGAACGGTATTTTGCTCTGCCATGCCGTTCCGATGGAACGGGAATTTGTTTCAATCATTAATCCTACAAAGATTCCGTCCCGATGGGACGTTATCCGCAACTTGAATTAGGTATTTCGAGTGGACTTTGTATTATAAAAATTGGTATGCTCTTTGAGGGTCGAATGATGTGCTTGTTATTCATTAACAACACAATACGAAATCTATTTTATCACCTTTGTAAAACTGATTTTTATGGACCGTAGAATCACCTCCCGTCTGAACATGGCAAACGCCGTTGTGGAAGTTTGCGACAGTCGTCCCGATGTAGTGGCATTAGTGCCCGCTTTCGTGTTGCTGGTGGCTGCCTTGAAAAGCCGTATCACGGCACTGAACAACCTGATGCAGCGCCTCTCGGCGAATACGAGCGGCTATTACGAAGACAAAGTGAAATGGAAAGACAAACTCTCGCTGCTGCTCTCGATGGTATGCGGTGCGGGCGTATCATACAGCAGGAAAATCGGGGACGTGGTGCTGGAGCGCAACTTTAGCTTCGCCGAAACCACGCTTTTTGGATTGCGTGATACGGAACTGATACAGACGGCCAATTCGCTGATAGCCCTGCAAGCTACGGTGGCGGCGCAGTTGGTGCCTTACGGAATCACCATCGACCTGATGACCCAGGTAAACGAGGCACTGGACAATTTTGAAGAAGTGAACCCCAAGCCCATCGTCAACGTCTATACCTCCGAGGCCGACCGTGAGCAGTTGTTGGACATGGCGTTCGACCTGTCGGACTTTGTGCTACAGGACATGATGAAGGCGGCCCTGATATACAAGGTGCTCGACCTGAATTTCTACCAGTCCCTCGAAAACGCCAGCCGCATCAGCAAGGTGGGCATCCGTCACGAGGAGCCGCCGGTGGAAGGCGAAGGTGTGGCGAAGGAAGCCGCCGCTGCCCCGGAGGAAATGATGAACGATGCCATCGAGGACATGCAGGCCGGTGCCCGGTCAGTCGTCGAAGCCCCGTCTGTGCCTGTCGAGGAGGAGGAATTGTCGGAGAATGGAGTGCATTGAGAGGGGTGAGCGGGTGAGCGAAGTGAGCGGGTGGGAGATAAAACATTTCTCACACGCTCGCTTCTCTCGCCCGCTCACCTTCTAAAATAAAGGGCCGTAAATGAAAAAAAGCAGGCGGGAAACCCCGCCTGCTTTTATTTTTTGTTGAAAAGGAGAATACTATGTACCTGTTGGTACTACGTCAATTTTTGTTGTTCAGCACCGAAGCCTCTGGCATGTCGAAGGCTTTGTAAATCTGCTCCATCGAAAACTTCTCCTCCAACAGGATGCGGTCCAGCAGACGGGCAGCCGCTTCGAGCAGCCTGTCCATGTCGGCCTCCGTGTGGTGCCCGGTGAGCAGGAACCGGATGCCCGTGTTGTTGTACGGGACGCTGGGGTAGCAGGCCAGGCAGGAAAACATGCCCTCCTCTTTCAGCGCCAGCACCAAGCGGCTCCCCACCTCGAATTTCCCGGTGCCGAGGAAGAAAATCGGCGTACCGTCTTTGCTCACTATCGGCAGGCCAAGCGAAGCCGCTTTCTGTTGAAAATACCGGATTTTGTTTTTAAGCCGCTGCTGGAGGCCGGTTATTTCATCGCTCACGTGTATCCTGGCGGATGCAACGGCAGCCCCCAGGGTGGCCGGTTGGAGCGGCCCGGTGAAAATCAGCGGGCTGCCGCAGTTCCTGACCAATTCCCGGGAGTACTGGTCGTGAAAAACTGCCACCCCACCGGAAGCTCCGAAGGCTTTGCCCAGCGATGAAATGAGCACGAGGTGCGGATGGAACGGCATCCCCTCCAGCACGGTGCCAGAGCCGTTTTTGCCCGTCCAGCTCATGCCGTGCGAGTCGTCGATATAAACGTGGAACTGTTCGTGCTGTTCCATGAGCTGGTAAAGCTCGCCCATCGGGGCAAGGTTGCCGTACATGGAATACACGCCGTCGGCGAGATACCAGATTTTCTGGTAGTCGTTTTTCAGTTTGTTGATGCGGTTTTCCAGATAATCCATCCGGTTGTGCCGAATCATCTCCACGTGGGTGCCGTTGGCCTTCAGAATCCGGGTGGTCATCTGTACGCTGGTATGCACCTGGTGGTCCAGGATGACGGCATCCTTGTCGCTGACCAGCGTTGGGAGGCACGATAGATGGCCCAGCATTGTGGTGGGCATTACGACTGCCGGAAACCCGAAAATCTGCTGCATGAGGTGCTCTAACTCCTCGTAAGGATGGAGTGACATGTAGGCCCTCACACAGTAGTATGTTACTCCGTAGCGGTTAATAGCGTCGATAGCGGCATTTTTCAACCGCTCATCAGCTTCGAGGCCCACGTAGTTACAAGATGAAAAGTTGAGGATTTCCCGGCCTTCTAAGTGGAGGATTCTCCTGTCGGGCATTGGCTCATCGTCCATCGAGAGATGGATGATACCCATTTCCCGGAGCTTAATAGCCAATTCGTTGACGAAATACGTCTGGTTGTTGCTTTGTGTTGCCATTGTTTGGATTATTTGTGTTTTTATGCCTTTTCAAAATACTGTTTGGTCTTTCCGTAACAGGGTCAAATAATATCTTTAAAAGTAGAACAACAAAAATTTTAGAAGAGCGGATTTTCAAGTCAAAATGCTGATGGTGAAGTTCCATTTCAGAACCAAACCAAGGGATAAAATGTCAAGAGGCGTTAAGAGCAGGATTTTCTTAATTTGTCAGTAGTAGTTTTTGCTTACCTAAATCAAGCGTAAAAGTGCCAAAAATATTTTAGCCCACAAAATATTTTTTTCAATGGAAGTTGTTTTTTTAAAAGTAAGCGTTCTTTCGACAATATCTGCTCATAAAAATTGCAGAAACAGTGGGGTTTCCGGGACGGTCTTCGATGGAAAAGTTTTATTTTCTCCTTTTAAATAAATCTTTTTCCCGAACGCCTGTTCGTCCACAAAACCAAAAAAATACTACCTTTGTGCATCAAAGATTCATTTTCTACTACTTCAGCCTTACCAAATTATGACAAGTTTGAATCTTGAAGAAAATTTTCAGTCCAAAATTGATACGGAAATCAAGATCGAACCGAAGGACTGGATGCCGGACGCCTACCGGAAGACGCTCATCCGTCAAATTTCACAACACGCCCACTCCGAAATCGTAGGGATGCTGCCCGAAGGCAACTGGATCACCAGGGCACCATCCCTGCGCCGGAAGCTCATCCTGCTTGCCAAAGTACAGGACGAAGGCGGGCACGGCCTCTACCTCTACAGCGCCGCCGAAACGCTCGGTGCCGACCGGGACGAACTCGTGCAGCAACTGCTCACCGGCAAGGCCAAATATTCCAGCATTTTCAACTACCCCACGCTCAATTGGGCCGACATCGGCGCCATCGGCTGGCTGGTGGACGGGGCGGCCATCATGAATCAGGTGATGCTCACCCGCACCTCCTACGGCCCCTACGCCAGGGCGATGGTGCGCATTTGCAAGGAGGAAAGTTTCCACCAACGGCAGGGCTACGAAATCATGATGGCGATGGCGGGAGGCTCCCCGGAGCAAAAAGCGATGGCCCAGGATGCGCTCAACCGCTGGTGGTGGCCCTCGCTGATGATGTTCGGCCCCCGTGACAGCGAATCCGCCCACTCCGACCAGGCTTCAAAGTGGAAAATCAAACGGAAATCGAACGACGAACTGCGCCAGCAGTTCGTGGACGTGACCGTGCCGCAGGCCGAACGCATCGGCCTCTCCGTGCCCGACCCTGATTTGAAGTGGAACGAGGCACGGGGGCACAACGATTTCGGTGAAATCGACTGGGACGAATTCTGGAGCGTAGTGAAAGGCAACGGCCCCTGCAACCGCCAGCGCCTGCAAGCCCGCATCAAAGCCTACGAGGACGGGGCCTGGGTGCGGGAAGCGGCCATGGCCCACGCTGAAAAGAAGGAACAACGGAAGATTGAACCTGAAGCAGCCGTCAAAGCTGCGTAACCCAAGTTTCAGTTGTTGAAACGTCCACCAATTCAACAGTTCAAACATCCAACCATGAAAAAAGAATGGCCACTCTGGGAGGTTTTCATCCGCAGCAAAAGCGGCTTGAACCACAAACACGTAGGCAGCCTGCACGCCACCGACGCTGAAATGGCGACCGAAAACGCCCGTGACGTGTACACCCGCCGCAACGAAGGGGTGAGCATCTGGGTGGTGGAATCCAAGCACATCACCGCCTCCGACCCCGACGACTCCGACCCGCTTTTCGAACCGGCAAAAGACAAAATCTACCGCCACCCCACATTTTACAATGTGCCGGACGATGTGACGCACATGTGAATTGGGAAGTAGGAATTGGGAATTTGGTATTAGAAAATTCCCAATTCCTACTTCCCAATTCCAATTTCTCGCAAATGACTGATACCAGCATAAAATATCTCCTCCAACTCGCCGACAACGCCCTCATCCTCGGCCACCGGCTGGGCGAATGGTGCGGCCATGCCCCGGAAATGGAGTTGGACATTGCCCTCACCAACATTGCGCTCGACCTCACCGGACAGGCCCGCAACCTCTACCAACGGGCTGCCGAACTGGAAGGCCAGGGAAAAACCGAGGACGATTTGGCTTACCTGCGGGATGTCTGGGACTTCCGAAACGTGCTGCTGGTGGAGCAGCCGAACGGCGACTTCGCCCACACCATCGTCCGCCAGTTTTTGTTCGACACTTATAATTACTGTCTGCACCAGGAACTGGCCCACAGCGCCGATGAATGGGTGGCCGGTTTTGCCGCCAAATCGTTGAAAGAAATTGCCTACCACCAGCGGTTCAGTTCCGAATGGGTGGTGCGGCTGGGTGACGGCACGGAGGTCAGCCATGCGAAAATGCAGGCGGCCATCGATGATTTGTGGACGTACTCAGGCGAATTGACTTTGCCGAACGAAGTGGAAAAGCAAATGGCCAGCCAGGGCATCGGTGCAGATTTGGCGAAAATAAAACCGGCAATCGATGCCAAACGGGCAGAGGTGTTGGCCACAGCTTCCCTCCAGGGCCCCACCGGCACCTGGATGCAGAGCGGCGGCAAGGACGGGCGGCACTCGGAACATCTTGGCTTCATCCTCTCCGAAATGCAATTTTTGCAACGGGCCTACCCCGGCCAGGAATGGTGAGCAGACGGGATTTCATTCTTTTGATTTTCATTAAAAAAATCGTGAAAAACAAGCCACAAAAAGCCGCTTTAGAAAATAAGCGAGCTATTTTTGGCATTTATAACCAGACAGATGGCAGGGTTGCCACCTGCACATTTTCCAACCTAAAATTTCAAAATCATGGAGACTGAAAATTCAAAAAATACAGGCACCAACAATGGTTTGATAGTAGTCATCGTCCTCCTGTTGCTGGGCCTGGTTGGGCTGGGCTACTGGGGCTACACTGCCAACAACGAAAAGAAAACACTTGCCTCGCAGAACGAGGAGTTGAACAAACAATTCGGCGACCTCTCCTCGCTGCGGGACGAACTGAAAGGCGAGGTGGACAGCCTGCAACAAGCCTACGCTACACTGGTCGAGGAAAACTACTCGCTGCAAGGCTCCGTCTCCGATGCGCAGCAAACCATTGCCTCGCAGTCGGCGGCCATCACGAAAATCAAAAAGCAGAGTGCCTCCGAGACGAACAGCCTGAAGGCGCAAATCGAGGAACTGCTCAAGGCCAAAGGCCAGTTGGAGGCTTCCATCAAGGGTTTGCAGACCGAAAACGACTCGCTGCGAGTGGTCACCGGGGAACTCACCACCGACCTCGCCATTTCCAAAACGGAAAACGAGGCCCTGTCGTCGCTGAACAAAACCATTCAGGACGAGATGAAAAAACTGACGCTGGCCAACTTCAAAGCCAGCGCCTTCCGGGTGGAAGTGGAGCGCAAAAAGCCGAAAGCCACTGCCAAAGCGGGCCGGGCACGCCGCATTTTGGTCAGTTTTGACCTGACCTCCGTGAAACCGGAGTTCAGGGGACTGCGCCCGCTGTACCTTGTCGTCACCGACGACAAAGGCACACCCATCAAAGCCAAGAACCCCATCCAGGCCAAGGTGAACGTCAACGGCCAGCAAATGGACATCCAGGCGGTGCAGCAAAAAGACATCGATGTGGGCGAAAATCAGCGCTTGTCGTTCAACCACGAATTGGAGGACAAACTGAAATCGGGCTTCTACCGGGTGGCGGTGTACACCGACATCGGGCTGCTGGGGGCAGCGAGCTTCCGGTTGCAGTAGTTTCAATAATTGGAACGCAAATGCGGCGGATTTGACACGGATTTTTCATCACTACAAAAATCCGTGTTGAACCCGCCGCTTTTTGTGAAGACATTACGCCCGATGAGCTTTTGAAAATTATGCACATGAAAAACACGTACCTGCTACTGCTCCCCTTCCTGCTTCTCGCTATTTTCACCACGAATACCTCCTGTGTTGGCAAGAAAAAATTTCTTTCCGAAATGGCCAACCGGGACAGCCTGGCCCACCAACTCAACGCCCGCAACCTCGAACTGAGCCGGGAAATCGGCCAACTCAAACTCAACCTGGCAGAAAAAACAGGGGAAAACAACACCCTCCGGGAGTTTTACGACAAGCAGGTTCTGGAGATAAAACGGCTCGACAAGGAAATCGAGCGGCTCGGCAAACAGTCGTCTTCGCAGCAACTTGCCCTGGCCCAGGAGCTTCAACAAAAAGATGCACAAATCGCTGAAAAAGAGCAGGTTATCACCAACTTCGGCTCGGCCCTGCAGCGGCAGCAGGCAGCGGTGGAAGGCGTTTTGAACGAGTTGAGGACGGCTTTTCCGGCCTCCCAGCCTGGCGATTTTTACTTTGAACAAAAAGAAGGCAAGGGCTACTTTGGCATTTCGGAGAAGGTGCTGTTCAGGCCCGGCACCGACCAGTTTGCCAAAACCGCCGTGGCCGTGCTGGAAAAAACCGCCGGGGTGCTGACAAACCACCCGGAGCTTCAAATCGCCGTGACCGGGCACACCGACAACCAGCCCGTGCGGTCGAAAGCCTTCAAGGACAACTGGCACCTCAGCAATGCCCGTGCAACGGTAGTGGTGCAGGTGCTGACCAAAGATTTTTACCTCAACGGCAGCCAACTCACGGCAGCAGGCCGGGCCGATTTCGAGCCGAAAACCTCCAACGAAACCGAGGAGGGCCGGGCCACCAACCGCCGTATTGAAATGGTGTTTGCGCCCAGGGTGGACGAGGTTCGGAAATTAGCAAAGGAAGTTGGCGGGGGGTGATTGACTGGGCGTTGGGCGCGGAAGCCAGCACCAGCAAAGCCCTTGAATGTTGAGTCTTACGCCACTTTTGGCTCCGTTATTTATTTCTTTCCTACCTTTAGCGCCTCATCAAAACTCGAAACATGAAACTTCAATCCTTCTTGGCCTTTGCGGCACTCTGTGCCATCACTTTTTTTTCAGCCTGTAAAAACGACGGCGATGCAGCCCGCGACGCTGCCGTGAAAAGTGCAGGCGGCGGAGCCACCGACGGTACCGCAGCAACCGCCCCAGCGCCCAATGCCAACCCTGCCACGCCCACACCGGAGCCTGCCCAAAATGCGGCCGGCGTATGGCACTACACTTGCCCCAAAGGCTGTGCAGGCGGTGCAGGCTCGGCTACAGCTTGCCCGAAGTGTGGCTCCACGCTCGCCCACAACGCCGCCTACCACCCCAATGCAAGCCCGGCAACGACACCAGCCACAAACCCGGCTGCTAAAACGCCTGAACCTGCACAGAACCTTGCTGGCGTGTGGCATTATACCTGCGCCAGTGGTTGTGCAGGGGGAGCAGGCAGCGCCGTTGCCTGCTCGAAATGCGGCAAAACACTTGCCCACAACGCAGCTTACCACCAATAAAAATTACATCGACGTATCTAAAAACGATACGATTGCTCTGGGCAATCGTATCGCTGTCAACCAATGAAAAATCCACCCACACTCGCCATCCTCACTGTTTGCCTCGCGCTGGCCCTCCCCGGCTGCACCGAGCGACTCTACCGGAAAGCCCTCGCCGACGCTGCGCAACCCGCCCGCACGGAGCGGTCGTTCGACCTGACGAGGATTTCCAGCGACAACCCGAACCTGACCTGGAAGGAAATCGGCGGCGAGCGCTACGTGCTCGTCTCGTCGTGGAAGGCGGATGCGAAATATTACAAAAACGACCCGAAGTCAGGCTTCTACAACACCGGCAAGTACCCCATCTGGGTCACTGCCGCTCCTGATTTGCAGCAGCGCATTGCCGGAGAGAAGCGAAAGCTCAGGAAAATGAAACCCCTCGACAAGCGCCTCAAGCAGATGCTCGGCTTGCCACCCAACGCCGACAAAAAATTGTTCGTGGAATTTTGGGTGCGCCCCCAAGACCTGGTGCGTCCCTGCGTGGATTCGGAAGTGACCGACAACACCTGCGACCTCGCCCTGCCCAGCGGTGCCACCCCCGACTGCGAAAACCTCGTCTGGCTCGCCGACCAGGCCCGTGCCTCCTTCGCCGACAGCACCCTCTACCAGCGTTACCCCTTCACACAACTCGGCTACACCTACGACTGGAAGCGGAGCAACAAGCGCCACGTCGGCTTGAGCGAGTTTGTGATTGGGAAAAACAAGAACGTCGTTGTCGGGGAGATTGTCGAGACGGCGGCGTATTTGAAGCGAGAGTGATGTGTTATCCTCCGCTTGCTATCACGATGGTTTCTCCGCCAAACTCCACCCGGTCGCCTGCCCGCAACTTTTTCCTGACCTGTGTTTCCACCTGGCCGTTCACGGTAGCCTCACCGTCCCGGATGCGCAGCTTGGCCTCGCCGCCGGAGTTGACCAGGTTGCTGATTTTCAGGAGTTTGTTGAGTTCGATGAAGGGATGCTCGTGGAGTTGGAAGGTGGTCATGGGTGGTTGTTTTGATTGTTTTCAAAAAAGGTCTGCTGTTCAAAAGCAGCGCCAAGTGGGAGTGCAGCGGGTGCCCCGGGTGCGCAGGCGCAGACTCCGGCCCAGGATTTACGTTGCCTGACGAGACCGCCCCGGCTGATGTTTTTCAAACAAGAAGGGCAGGAAACTTTCGCTGTTTCCTGCCCTTCTTGTTTGATTTTACTTCCTCGTCAGGAACCACCCCAGCCAGGCCCCGACCAGCCCCCATCCGACTACCACATCGATGAGGTAGCCCATTGAGTTGGTTTCATACCAAATGGAGTTCAGGTACGGGATGGTCAGGTAGCCGATAGCTCCCACCGCCCAGGAAGAGAGCAGGGCGGTTTTGAAATCGAGGTTGGTCATTTTGAGCAGCATCCAAATCAACAAAAAGGCGGCCAGCAAATCCACGATAAATCCCCGGAACATGCCCATGCCCATAGAGGCGTTCATCGAGGCATGGTAGCTGACGGTAGCCCAGGGCTTGCCGGCGCTGCTGTCCATGAACGCCTGCTGCTGTTCCGGTGTGCTGTTCGGGGCGGGCATCGGCAGCATGTAGGTGCCGCCTTTCAGGTTCTGCTGCCCCAGCATTTGCAGGATGGTGTCCTGCTGGCCGGTGTATTGCATTTCGTTTCCATGCACGTTGAGCTGTGCCCAGGAGAGGAATTGCCAGAGGAAAAGGAGGATACCGGCTACGAGGGTGGCGATGAGTTGCTTTTTCATAAATTTTCCGTTTTGATGAATGAAAAGTTGGTGAAATAATCCGCCGAAGTTACATAACGGTTGGCAGCACACCTTCAATTTAGTTTGTTTTTTTCGGTGTCCTCGCAGGAAAAAACGGGCCATCATCGGCAGCAGCGATTTCAGGAAAAGTATTTTTTTTCAAAGCTGACCGTACACTCCTGCCCGAACCACTACTTTTGCCACACGAAACAAAAACGCCATCCACATGAAACTCACTTACCTCGGCCACTCCGCTTTCCTCCTCGAAACGAAAGGCAGGCACCTCGTTTTCGACCCGTTCATTTCCCCCAATCCAAAGGCAGCGGGCATCGACGTCGATGGCATCCGGGCCGACTACGTGCTGCTGTCGCACGGGCACGGCGACCATGTGGCCGATGCCGAGCGCATCGGCAAAAACAACGGGGCCACCGTCATTTCCAATTTTGAAATCGTGTCGTGGTTTGAAGCGAAGGGACTGAAAGGCCACCCGATGAACCACGGCGGCAAGTGGGATTTTGATTTTGGCACGGTGAAATACGTGTACGCCACCCACTCCAGCGTACTGCCCGACGGCACCTGCGGCGGCAATCCCGGCGGCTTCGTGGTCTGGAACGATGAGGTGTGCTGCTACTTCGCCGGCGACTCCGCCCTGACGATGGACATGAAACTCATCCCGCTCACCTGCCCGAAGCTGGACTTCGCCATCCTGCCCGTTGGCGACAACTTCACGATGGGCTACGAGGATGCGGCGCTCGCCGCCGTGTTCATCGAATGCGACACCATCATCGGCTGCCACTTCGACACCTTCCCCTACGTGACCATCGACCACGAGGCAGCGAAAAAGGTTTTTGCAGCCAAAGGGAAAAGGCTACTTTTGCCCGCCGTTGGGGAGGGCTTGAGTATCTGAGTGTTTGAGAGTTTGAGGACGCATGTATGTATCCCGCTCTCAAACACTCAGATACTCAAGCCCTCAAACACTAATTTCATGGGTAAAATCATTGCGATAGCAAACCAAAAAGGCGGGGTCGGCAAAACGACGACGGCCATCAACTTGGCCGCCAGTCTGGCCATCCTCGAAAAGAAGGTGCTGCTGGTGGATGCCGACCCGCAGGCCAATGCCTCGTCCGGGGTGGGCATTTTTCAGGATGCCATCGAGTTGAGCCTGTACGATTGCTTAGTCAACGAGGCCGACCCGAACGATGCCATCTACGAAACCGAAACGCCCAACCTGTACCTGCTCCCCTCGCACATCGACCTGGTGGGGGCGGAGATAGAACTCGTGTCCAAACACCGCCGGGAGTACGTGCTGAAGGGCATACTCGACCGGGTACGGGACGACTACGATTACGTCATCATCGACTGCCTGCCGTCGCTGGGCATCATCACGCTGAACGCCCTGACCGCCGCCGACTCCGTGCTGGTGCCGGTGCAGTGCGAGTATTTTTCGCTGGAGGGGTTGGGAAAATTGCAGCAGACCATCAACACCGTGAAGCGTAACCTCAACCCTGCACTGGAAATCGAGGGCATCCTGCTCTCGATGTACGACACCCGCCTCCGTCTGGCGAACGTGGTGGTGAACGAAGTGCGCAGTTTTTACAAGGAAAAAGTGTTCGACACCATCGTTCACCGCAACTCGAAAATCAGCGAAGCGCCCAACATGCACCAGCCGGTGGTGATGTACGACGCCGGGAGCCGGGGCACCACGAATTTCCTCAACCTTGCCAAGGAATTTTTGAAACGGAACAAAGACAAAATCAGCAAGCCGGTGGCGGGTTGATTGCTGATGGTTGATGGTTGATTGTTTTTTGCCAACGGCAATCCCGTCAATACCAAATATTCAAATCCAGTCACCAATCACAAAAAATGGCAAAACAAGTACAGAAAAAAGAACTGGGCCTGGGCGTACGGGCGCTGTTGACCAACATCGAAGCGCAATCGCACGAGAAACAGGCCGAAGTCGTGCGGGAACTCACGCACACGGTGGCGGCGATTCCGCTGGGCGAAATCGAGGTGAACCCGTTCCAGCCCCGCAAGGATTTTGACCCGGAGGCCCTCGCCGAACTCGCCGAATCGCTGAAAACACACGGCCTCATCCAGCCCATCACCGTGCGGCGGCTGGCCGACCGGCAGTACCAACTCATCTCCGGGGAGCGCCGCTTGCGGGCTTCCAAGCTGGCGGGGCTGCGGGAAGTGCCCGCCTACATCCGCCTCGCCAACGACCAGGAGATGATTGAAATGGCGCTGGTCGAGAACATCCAGCGGGAAGACCTCAACGCCGTGGAGGTGGCCATCACCTTCCAGCGCCTCATCGACGAGTGCAACCTGACCCACGAAAACCTCTCCGACCGGGTGGGCAAAAAACGCAGCACCGTCACCAACTTCCTCCGCCTGCTCAAGCTGCCGCCCGACATCCAGAAGGGCCTGAAAAGCGACAATATTTCGATGGGCCACGCCCGTGCGCTGCTGGGCATCGACGATTTTGCGATGCAACATTCCATCTTCAAAACCATCGTCGCCGACCAGCTTTCGGTGCGGGAAACGGAAGACCTCATCCGCCGCTACAACGAGAGCCGCAAGCCCAAAACCGCCAGGTCGAAGCTGTCCACTGACTACCAGAACGTGCAGGACACCCTGCGCAACTACCTCGGTACCAAAGTGGCGCTGAAAGTGAAACCCAACGGCAGCGGCCAGATTGCCATCCCGTTCACTTCCACCGCCGAACTGAACCGGCTGCTGGATTTGGTGGAAAAATGAGGTTGGAGGGATGAGGTTTGGAGGTTTGAGGTATGTTTTGCGGCCAAATTCCACCTGTTAAAAGTTGGCAAACGGGCAGGCGGCGCAATGCCGGAAGGCGTTTTTTTGACGATGAAAAATCAGATTTTCTACACGGTTTTGCTGGCAGTGGCCGGGTTGGGCAGGTGCCTCGGCCAAGTGCCGGATTCTTTGCTGAAAACTCCGCAAGTGCCTGTTTTTCAACAAGATACATTGCCAAAGGACAGCCTGCTCGTAGCAACGGACACCAGCACTGCCTCC
The DNA here is from genome assembly GCA_016234735.1 of Bacteroidota bacterium. GTDB lineage: Bacteria > Bacteroidota > Bacteroidia > Chitinophagales > Saprospiraceae > UBA6168. The sequence continues at coordinate 19,252 of JACRAN010000340.1, forward strand.
CCTGCCCTATCGCCCACCGACTCCGTAGCCCCGAAAAAACGGGGCTTTTTTTACCGCACCTTCAAGTCCGACTACCCGAACCCGAACAAGGCGCTGTACCTCTCGCTGGCGTTCCCAGGGGGCGGACAGATTTACAACAAACGCTGGTGGAAGCCGCCCATCATCTGGGGCGGGTACGTGGCGCTGATTTACTCCGTACAGTACAACACCAGCCGATACCGCCGCCTCCAGGATGCCTACCTGGCGGAACTGCACCACCAGCCTCAGGAGTTTTCGGGCATTTACGATGCCGGGGACTTGAAACTACTACGGGACCAATTCGACAAAAACAAGCAGCTTTCCTACATCGGCCTCTTCGCCCTGCACCTGGTGCAGAGTGCCGAAGCCTTCGTCGATTGCCACCTGAAAACGTTCGACGTGAGCGACGACCTCAGCCTGCGGCTGAAACCTTCGCTGGAACCCACCCCGTTTTCCGCCCCGGCTTTGGGGTTTGGCGTGGCATTTTCGGTGAGGTGAGTTTAAAAGGTTGAAATTCAATCCCGATAGCTATCGGGATTAGAACCCCTCTCGCCCTCTCGCCCTCTCACTATTCTAAAACGGGTGTCACCCGCAGCCCATTTCGTTTCAGCAGCCGCAAAACGCCCTTCCCGCCGCTCAGGTGCGCCGCCCCGATGGCGGCGAAAACGCTTTGCCGGGCAGCCAACGCCTCGATGCGGGCGGCCATGATTTCGTTGCGGCGGTAAATCATCAGGTGGCGCAAGCCGTGGGCGTTTTTTTTCACCAATTGATACAGCCGGTCCAATTCTTTGGCCTCGTACAGCCGGGCGAGGTCGTGCAGGTAGTGCCGGAACCGTCCGATGTTTTTGCACATCCCGGTGAGCATTTTCACCTGCTCTTCCAGCGAAATTTGATGCAAAACGGCCATCTGCTCGGCGAACGTCTCGATACCGTAGAGCGCCTTCTCCTGGCCTTTCGCAAAATTCCAGAGGTGCGAATCGAGCGCTTCGGGCATGTCGGAGCGGAGGAAATATTCCGAAACCAGGTTGACCACCACGAACGGCAGCGAGCGCTGCAAGTGGTCGAGGTCAAGGTGGGTGGTCTTGAGCAGTATTTGGCGAAGCCGCTGGTATTTTTTAGGGGAAATCAGGTCGGCAAGGCGCTGACCATCCGGCAATTGCACCAAGGAGGGGTCAAAATCCAATTCCGCATTTTCGATGTGGAACTCCGCTGCAAACGCCTCGCACCCGCTAATTATTTCGTACACAGGAGCCAGGGCAGCGAACGCCCGGCGGTCCTTCACGTGCATGGTGCCGAACAGGTAGGAAGCACCCGGAAGGCTGCCCCCTTCCACTTTCCAGAGCAAGGATTTGGTACGCAAATGCTTAGAGTTTGGAGCCATAAAATGAAATGACCGGACAGCAAATTTATGCTGTCCGGTCATTTTTCGATAAATCGCCTTCGCCTTAAAACGGGGCGAAACTATTCGTATTCGTAAGGAAGCGTCTTGGAATTTTTGACGGTCGAAAGCGTCATCAACGTTTTCAGGCGCTCGATTTCTTCGATTTGCGACAGCGTTTTGAAGAGCAATTGCTCGTAGGTCGGGATGTCTTTGCAAACGATTTTAATCAAAAAATCCGCCTCGCCGGTGATGATGTAGCACTCGACGATTTCGTCTATCGCTTTGATTTTTTCCAAAAAATTGTTCAGGGCATTTTCTTTTTGCCAGGCCAGCGACACCTGAACGAAGGTCTGCACGTTGAGGCCGATGCTCTGCGGGCTGATCTGAGCGTGGTAGCTTTCGATAAAGCCGGCGGTTTCTAATTTTTTGACCCGCTCAAGGGTGGGTGCAGGCGAGAGGCCGATTTTCTTGGAGAGGTCGAGGTTCGTGATTTTACAATTCTCCTGGAGTATCTTCAATATCTTCAGGTCTGTGCGGTCAAGTTTGTCTGCCATAAGTTTTACATTAAAATTTATCTTTTTCTGAAAATCGGCGCAAGATAGGAAGTTGTAAAATGAACTACACTAAATTTTGTTAAAAACCTTTGATAATTTCAATTTTTAAACTTTTCCATTCAGCATCTGTAATAAAATTCGGAAAATTTCGCCGATTTCCATTGACTGCCGGTTTTGGTTCAATTCTGGTTCAGAATGAAGCCGCAAAGGTATCTTTTTTATCTTTGCAACCATTCGAACACTCAGGTTGTTATTTCAGCCGTTCAATTGATTTTTAAACTTAAAAACTCGGCAAAAAATGGCTTTTGAAATCACAGATTCCAACTTCCAAAAAGAAGTTCTCGACAATGAAGGAGTATCGGTACTCGACTTTTGGGCTGAATGGTGTGGCCCCTGCCGCATGATTTCCCCCATCATCGAAAAACTTTCGACAGAATACAACGGCAAGGTGAAGGTGGGCAAGGTGAACGTGGATGAAAATCAGGACATTTCCGTGAACTACGGCATCCGCAGTATCCCGACCATCCTCATCTTCAAAAACGGCAAGGAAGTGAAGCGCCACGTCGGCCTCACCACACAGGCCAACCTGGCTCAATTGATAGACGCCCAGTTGTCCTGATTTGAGAAATACCTGAGGTGACGAACTGTGTTTAGACACAGTTCGTCACCTCAGTCAACGTAAAAAAGCCCCCGGTCTGCACTGCGGTCCGGGGGCTTTCTTTTTGTCAAATCTTGAACTGCATCTGCTGCGCAATTTCCTGCACAGCTTCCCGCGCCGGGGGTGCGGCTTCCGTCGGTGGTTCTTCGCCAGCCGTCTCCGGTTCGACTGATTTGGGTACAGGCGCTGCTTTCTCCGCCTCCTTCGCGGGCGGAGTGGTCGAAACGTCGATGAGTCCCTCCGGTTTTTCATTCAGACCAAAAAGCGGCACCTCATGGTCGAACAATTCGATGAGTTGCCGGATGCCGATGTCCCGCTGGTGGTCTTCCGGCAGCCCAGGCACGTTCAGCACATCGGTGGCCATGAACTGGCCAAGCTGGTAGTACGACTCCCACTGCACCTTGTCAAAAAACTGGTCAGCCGTGCTCTCGTGCGGGAAGTCCGGGTGGTAGATTTTGTACTTGAAGGTCTCGAACTGGAGGTTGTTCCCCCCTTTTTTGTCGAACGGTGGCACGAAGGTTTTCCTCGGCGACGTAACGGAAGATTTGATGTAAACCAGGGTGCCCATTTTGATTTTTTCCAAGCCCGGGAGGCTGCCTTTGGCGTCGAGTTTTTGGCGCACCTCGGCCTCCACCTGTTTCCGCAGCGCCTCGTAGCGTTCCTCGCCGAGTTCGGCAGGGCGGGCTTTCAGGTCCACTTTGAATTGCAGCAGGTTCGGGTCGGTTTTTGAATAAAAATAATTGACAAGCGCTTCCAATTTTTTGTCCTTTTTCACCACCTCGCCATTGTCTTTTTTTAGGTCAAATTTCACGGTCTGGCCATTTTCCTTCACCTCGAACTCTTCCCAAATCGTCAGCAAATCGGCGATGGCGTAGCGCCGTTGTGCGTAGCCGGAGGAAGCTTTCGGGCGAATGGTGTCCACGGGGTCTTGCCCCTGCCGGAAGCAGATGTCGATGCCGAGTTCGTTGCGGGCGCGGATGGTCAGGTTCTCGAAATCGGCGAAGGAGCTTTGCGGGTCGGCCCCGGCGTCCACCGCCACGATGAGGCGGCACTTGCGGCGCAGCAGTTCGTACACCGCCAGGTTTTCGATGTGGCCGCCGTCCGAGATGTTCAGCTTGCGGTTGTCCGTGCCGATTTTGGAGAACAATTCCTTGAAAAAATACGACGGCCACCACACCCGGAAGGTCATCCACGAAGGCAGTTGCAGCCCGCGGAGTTGGCGGGGTTCGGCAAGGGGGTTGTTCACCCAAAAACCCAGGCGGGCGTTGAAGAGCGTCATCAGCACGCTCAACAGCTTGTTGGAGTAAATGCCCATGCCGGGGTTCACCGCTGCCGCTGAAATCGTGAGCGCCGCAGGCAGCGTCAAGCGCCGGAAGCCGGGAAAGTCGGCGGTGCGCACGTAGTTCGACAGCTTCGAGCCGCACCACAACGGCGACAGCAGGAAGTAGTCGCTGGCTTTTGCCCCCTTGAATTTGTTGTCGCCGCCAGGGTTTTGCAGGTTCAGGCAGGTGTTGATGAGCGGGTAGGGAGCCAGCATGTCGGCCTGCATTTTTCCTTCCAGCGTTTGCGGGAACACGTCCTTCAGGTTCAGGTTCCGGCTTTTTTTGGTGTGGCTGAGGAAGGCATCGGCCAATTGTTTTCGGTAATATCGGTGAAAACTCAGCGAGTTCGGGTTGAGCAGGTACCCCGACAAAAACAGGCCGACCGCCAACAGCAGCCACCAAACCTGGTTTTGCCACGTCATTTCTTCCTCCACTTCCCCAAAAATGTCCAAGTTGACGGTGCCCACCACCAGCATGAACAACAAAAAAACCAACGCTACGCCCAGTTCTATTTTGCTGAAAGATTTTGAAATACCGAGGTTGAAATTGAACAGCAGGTTCAGCAGGAAATGCACCGCCACGAGGCCGGACAGGCCCACCAGCCCGAATTTCAGCAACTCACCCACGAACTCCCGCCCGTGAGGGTTGTCCAAATCGAGCAGCAGGCCCGACGTTTTCAGCAACTCCACATTGCCCAGCACATTCAGCACGATATAAACAATGCCGAACACCGTGGCCGGGCTGAGGAGGCTCATGGCCAAACTGACTAAGTAGCCGATGACCAACAGCAAGGTGTTCCACAGCTTCGCCAGCTTGCCCTGGCCAGGGATGAAGTAGTCGCCGTAGGCCCGCAGACGGTCAATTTTTGTGTCGTCGAACAGGGAGCCGTAGCCGCCCTCCTCCTTGACGGTGGACTGCACGTAGGCCCCGGTGTAGCCGCCACCGGATACCGTGGAGAGGTAGTCGGCTTTTTCCAGGATTTTGAAATGGTTGAGGGTTTTCAAAAAACCGAGGTTGATGGTGGCCGAGCGGATGCCCCCGCCCGACATGGCAATGCCGAACTTGGTGCCCTCAAAATTTTCGGCGGCTTCGGGGCCGCCCATCAGGTGCCGCCGACGGGTGAGTTTGTCTTTTTCTTCTTCGAGGACTTTCCAGATGTCAAAGTTTTCCATACTGAACAGGTAGAAATGTTGGGATTTACGATTTACGAATGACGATTTACGATTACTCTCACCTTAATCGCTTGAAAATCAATTGTAAATCGTCATTCGTAAATCGTAAATCTCAAGATCGTGATGCCATCAGCAGCCCCAGGTCGGTGTATTTCAGGCCGAACCGGCGGCCCAGGTAGGCGTTGGTCAGGCGGCCCTTGTAAACGTACACGCCATTGCGCAAGCCGAAATTCCCAAAAAGCAACTCTTCGATACCGCCGGTTTTTTCAGCGTTGATGAGCAACGGCATCAGGATGTTGCTGATGGCAATGGACGCCGTGCGGGGCACTTTCGAGGCGATGTTGGGTACGCAGTAGTGGACCACGCCGTGCTTAACGAAGGTCGGGCGGTCGAGCGAGGTCATTTCGGAGGTCTCGAAACAGCCGCCCTGGTCGATGCTCACGTCCATGATGACGGAGCCGGCTTTCATTTTCTCCACCATCGACTCCGGCACGATGATGGGAGTTCGGCCGGTTTTGGAGTGTACGGCTCCGATAGCCACATCGGCATTCAGCAGTTCTTTTTCGAGTTGGTAGGGGTTGAGCGTGGAGGTGTTCAGTTTTTGGCCGACGTGCCGTTGCAGGCGCATGAGTTTGTAAACGTCGTTGTCGAAAACCCTGACCTCTGCGCCCAGGCCGAGCGCTACCCTCGTGGCCGATTCGCCCACGATGCCTGCGCCAAGCACCACCACTTTTGCCGAAGGCACCCCCGCAATGCCGCCCAGCAGCACCCCCTTGCCACCGCCTGTGGAGGCCATCAGTTCTGCCGCCGTCAGCACCACGCTGATGCCCGCCAGTTCGCTCATCACCCGCACGAGCGGAAAGGAGCCGCTTTCGTCCTTGATGTACTCCATTGCCAGCGCAATCACCCGTTTTTCCTGGAGTTTTCTCACAAAATCGGACGTGATGGTGGGGATGTGGAGCGGCGAAATGACGATTTGGTTGGGGTGGAAAAGTTCGACCTCCTCCATCGTCGGGGGGGCCACTTGCAGCAGCACGTTCGACTGGAAGACCCGCTCCCGGCTGAAACAGATTTCGGCACCCGCCTCGGAGTAGCGATGGTCGCTGTAGTTGGCCTTGTCGCCCGCTCCGGTTTCCACCAACACCTCAAAACCGTAACCCGTGAGGGTCGCCACTGCCGAGGGCACCAGCGCCACCCGGCTCTCCTGCATCACGGTAGCTTTCGGGATGCCGATAGTGAGGGCA
>JACRAN010000341.1 GCA_016234735.1 Bacteroidota bacterium
CATCGACCCGCCGATGGTGGAAACTTTTGAAAACGAAACCAGCTTCCCCACGTCGGAGGGCATTTTCCAGTTCAACGTGACCAACGATGCGTTCACCTGGCAACTGACCGACGAGGCTTCCGGTTTTGGGCAGGGGAACGGTTCGGTGATGTTCGACAATTACAACGACATCAACGGTCAGAACCCCGGTGGTACGATTGATGCGCTCATCACCCGGCACTTCGACTTCACCGATGTGAACGATGCGATGGTGAAATTCGACGTGGCCTACGCCCCCTACATCGAAGACATCGGCGACACGCTGCTCGTGTTGGTGGCCACCAACTGTTCGCAGAATTTCAACCAAATCGTGTACGAACGAGGGGGCGTCGATTTGTCAACGGCCCCGCTCACCTCGGACGAATTCACCCCGACGGCCACCCAGTGGCGCACCGAAACCATTGACCTCAGCGCTTACGACGGCATGTCCGATGTGACGGTGGCGCTGGTCAACTACTCTGCCTTCGGCAACCGGCTGTTCGTGGACAACATCGGGGTCGGGCGAAATTGCGGAGCTATCACCACCCAAATCAGCAGTACCCAGAACGGCTGCAACAACCCGCCCGGCACCTGCAACGGCACGGCGACCATCACCGTCGCCAACCACAACGGCGGCCTGACCTACCAGTGGCAGCCCGCCAGTCAAAACTCGCCAACGGCTGCCCAACTTTGCCCCGGCCAGGTAACTGTCACGGTGACAGATGCCCTGGGATGTACTGTCGTGGCTTCCACTACGGTCGGCCAAGCACCCACGCCACAGCTTTCAACCTCATCAACCCAGGTCACTACCTACGGCGGCAGCAACGGCACCGCAACCGTCACCGCCACGAACGGGCAGTCACCGTACAGCTACACCTGGAGCAATGGTTTTCAGCAAAACAACAGCAACAACAGCACTTCCACCGCCAACGGCCTCGCCGCCGGAACGTACAGCGTCACGGTGACATCCGGCAACGGGTGCAGCGCCAGCGCCTCCGTCACGGTGGGTTCCGTGTGCAGCGGGTTTGCCGTGAACACGACGGTAGGCAACGTTTCCTGCAACGGCGGCAGCAACGGCTCCGTCCTCGCCACGACGCAAAACGGCACAACCCCGTTCAATTTTGCGTGGAGCAACAGCGGCACCGGCACCAGCATCGGCAACCTGACGGCGGGCACGTACAGCGTCACCGCTACGGATGCCAACGGTTGCCCGTCCTCGCAAACGGCCACCGTGATGCAACCTGCCGCCCTGGTTTTGAACATGAGTTCGACGAACGAAACCGCTGTCGGGGCAAACAACGGAACCGCCACCGCCTCGGCCAGCGGCGGCTCGCCGGGGTACAGTTTTTTATGGAGCAACGGCGCCACCACTTCGGCCATCAGCAATCTTGCCCCCGGCAATTACACGGTGACGGTGACGGATGCGGCGGGCTGTACCAAAACAGCCATCACGACCGTGAGTGCCTTCTCCTGCGCCGGTTTCCAGAGCAGCATCAGTTCCACCAATGTCACCTGCTTTGGCCAAAACAACGGCACGGCGACAGTGCAAGCCACTGGCGGCACATCGCCCGTGACTTACCTTTGGAGCAATGGCTCCACTTCACAATCGGTGAGCAACCTCCCTCCCGGCGCCGCCTCGGTGACGGTCAGCGACGGGGCGGGCTGCGCTTCGCAACTTTCGACGAGCATCAGCCAGCCGCCGATGCTCGCGGCCAACGCCAATTCCACGAACGAAACCACCCAAAACGCCAACAACGGCACAGCTTCCGTGACAGGGTCGGGTGGGGTGCCGAGCTACACCGTGTTGTGGAGCAATGGCGCTACGGCGTTGAACATCAATAACTTAGCTCCCGGAAATTACTCAGTGACGCTGACGGATGCCAACGGCTGCACCGACACCGACCAGGTGACGGTGTTGGAGGCGCAATGTGCGCTCGCTCTGATAGTGGACAACATGCCCACCACTTGCCCCAATTTGGCCAACGGTTCGGCTTCGGTGACGAGTGTGAGCGGCGGCACCGGCCCGTTCAACTACCTCTGGTCGAACGGCCAGACGACGCAAACCATCGCCAACCTGACAACCGGGACGTACCTCGTGACCGTGACCGATGGCTCCGGCTGCACCGTGAGCGGGCAAGTGACCGTCGCCTCGGCGGACGTGACACCGCCGACGGTTGTGCCTAAAGACACTGTCATCATTTTGCTCGGTCTGAACGACAGTGCTTCTCTCCAACCAAGCGATTTGGACGGTGGTAGTTTTGACAATTGCGCCGGTCAGGTTTCCATTGGTATCTCTCAACAGAATTTCAATTGCGATGATGTCGGTGACAATCAAGTAGAGTTGACAGTAACAGACGCAAGCGGCAACATCTCGACAGGAACGGTAATCGTGACAGTGATTGAAGACGTTTTTCCTGTGGTCTCATGCCCACCCAGTTTTACCATCAACACTTGCGGTACTGTAAACTATGCTACGCCGATTGCCACTGACAACTGCTCGGTTGCAACTCTTGAACTTACATCTGGGCTGGCGAGTGGTGCCATTTTTCCGATAGGAACAACCACCGTGACCTGGCAGGCTACCGACGGGAGCGGCAATTCGGCATCGTGTGGTTTTGACGTGACGGTGGTGTACGACCTGGCGGCCAGCTACCAGTTGGTCAGCCCAAGTTGCCACGGCGACGGCGATGGCAGCATCAACCTGACAGTGACGGGCGGGCAAGCCCCGTACGCCACTTCGTGGAACCAGGTCGGCGCTCCCGTCAACCTGGCTGCGGGAACTTACACCGTGACCGTCACCGATGCGGACGGTTGCACCCTCGTAGAAACGGTGGAACTAACGGAGCCGGGCGAACTTTCCATCGAAGTGGTCAGCATCACGCCCTCGACGGGCGGCCTGCCCGATGGCATCATCGAGGTGAACATCCTCGGTGGCACGGCCCCCTTCCAGTTTGTTTGGCTGAAAAACGGGGTGCCGCAGCCAGGTTTCAATCCTTCGGCGGTGCTGCCGGGGTCGTACCAGTTGAAAGTGGAGGATGCCAACGGCTGCATCGAACTATCCGGCCTCATCACGGTCGGGGTGGTGAGCAGCACCGCTTCGCAAAATTTTGACAGGTACGTGAAGTTGTTCCCCAATCCCAGCACCGGGCTGGTGACGCTGCAATTTGAGTTGCCGAGGGCAGAAACGGTAGGGATGTCAGTTTTTGACCTGACCGGGCGGCAGGTGCTGAGGCTGGATGAAAAAACCATGCTGCGACAAACGGAAACACTTGACTTACAGTCGTTTAGCGCAGGTATTTATTGGGTGAAAATGGTGGTGGGAACGGACGTGGTTTGGCAGCGGCTGGTGAAAATTTGATTTTTTTTCAACACAGAGGCACGGAGGCACAGAGGGCGTGTCTGATAATTTTTCCTGTAAACCCTCTGTGTCTCCGTGCCTCTGTGTTTTAAACCACGATATTGATCATCCTGCCCGGCACGACGATAACTTTCCTCACCGCCTGGCCTTCCAGCCATTTTTTCACGGTGTCCAAATCGAGGGCGGCCTGCTCCAACTCCAGCGGCGACATGCCTGCGGGCAAATCCACGAGGTCCCGTTTCTTGCCGTTGATGCTGACGGGGTACGAAATCGTGTCCTGTACCAGATATTTTTCATCGAAAACCGGATAGTCGGCGAGGCAAACCGTCGTCTGGTGGCCCAGCAGGAGCCAAAGCTCCTCGGCGATGTGCGGTGCGAAGGGTGCGATGAGTTTCACCAGTGGTTCCAGCACGGAGCGCTTGGAACAGTTCAGGCTGCGCAGTTCATTCACGCAAATCATGAAGCCACTCACGCAGGTGTTGAACGAGAACCGCTCGATGTCCTCCGTGACTTTTTTGATGCAGGCATGCAGGACTTTCAGTTCATCCTGGGTGGGTTCGGCATCGGTGACGAGGTACTGGCCGTTTTCATCGTAAAACAGCCCCCACATTTTCCGAAGGAACCCCGAAACGCCGCTGATGCCCTTGGTGTCCCAGGGCTTTGCCTGCTCGATGGGGCCGAGGAACATCTCGTACATGCGGAAGCAGTCGGCGCCATAGCGCTCCACCATTTCGTCGGGGTTGATGACGTTGTGCAACGACTTTGACATTTTTTCGACCCGCTGAGTGAGTTGGATATGCTTACCTCCCGCCTCGGTCAAGATGGCCACATGGGTACCCGGCTCCACCTGCTCGAAGCGGTTGTCGATATGCGTTAGCTTCGCAAAATTTTCCAGGGAAATGCGCCACTCGTCGTCCACGAAGCGGACGGGGACATGCAGTTCGAGGCTGCGGCCACCATCCATCGTCACCTCCATCACAGCGGACTTGCCTTGAATCATCCCCTGGTTCATCAACTTCTTGTACGGCTCCTTCGTCGGCACCAACCCTTTGTCGTACAGGAACTTATGCCAAAAACGGCTGTACATCAAGTGGCCAACGGCATGTTCCGTGCCGCCCACGTACAGGTCAACGTCCTTCCAGTAGTTCAGCGCTTTTTGCGAAGCGAACTCCTCGTCGTTGTTGGCATCCATGTAGCGCAGGAAGTACCACGACGAGCCAGCAAAACCGGGCATCGTGTCGGTTTCCCGCCGCCATCCGTTCGGCAAATTCACCCAATCTTCGGCACGGGCGAGCGGTGCTTTTCCGCCGGAGGCGGGCTTAAAATCATCCAGCACGGGCAGTTCGAGCGGCAGCTCGCTGAGGGGCAGCGGGTGCGCCACGCCGTCGGGGTCGTAGGCGATGGGGAACGGCTCGCCCCAGTAGCGCTGGCGGCTGTAGATGGCATCCCGCAGCTTGAAGTTGATTTTTCGGTGCCCAATGCCCATGCCCTCGATGCGCTGCAACACGGCTTCGATGGCATCCATCACCTCCATGCCGTCGAGGAAATCGGAGTTGACCATCTTGCCAAGTTTGTCCTCGATGGTAGCGCCGGGGTGCATCGATTTGTCGATGATTTCGACGATGGGCAGCTTGAATTTTTTGGCGAAGCGCAGGTCCCGCTCGTCATCGGCAGGCACGGCCATGATGGCCCCGGTGCCGTAGTCCTTGAGCACGTACTCGGCAATCCAGACGGGGATTTTTGCGCCGTTGAACGGGTTCAGGGCGTAGGCTCCGGTGAACGCACCGGACACCTCCTTCGTCTCCGACATGCGGTCACGCTCGCTGCGGGTGTTAACGTAGGCGAGGTAGTCGGCGATTTCCTGCGCCTGTGCTGGCGTGGTGATTTGTTTCACCAAATCGTGTTCCGGTGCCAGCACCATGAATGTGGCACCGAAAATCGTGTCGGGGCGGGTGGTGAAAATCTCGATTTCGGATTTGGGATTTCGGATTTCGGAAGATTCTGCCAGTTTGAAAAATAACTGCGCCCCTTGCGATTTGCCGATCCAGTTCGACTGCATTTTTTTCATCGAATCGCTGAAATCCACGGTGTCGAGGTCGGCCAGCAGGCGGTCGGCGTAGGCGGTGATGCGCAGGCTCCACTGGAGCATTGGCTTGCGCTCCACGGGGTAGCCGCCCCGTTCGCTCACGCCGTCTTTCACTTCGTCGTTGGCCAACACGGTGCCCAGCGCTTCGCACCACCAGACGAAGGTGGTTTTGCGATAGGCGAGGCGGTAGTTCATCAGCACATCGTCTTTTTCTTTGGGTGTCATGGAGCGCCATTCCAGGGCGGTGAAAATGACCTCCTGTGAGGTGGCGGCGTTCACACGGGCGTTGCCTTCGAGTTCAAACACCTCCACCAGCAGGCCGATGGGGTGCGCCTGTTTCGCATCGGTGCAGTACCAGTGCTGGAACAGTTGGAGGAAAATCCACTGCGTCCATTTGTAGTATTTGGGGTCGCAGGTCTGCACCTCCCGGCACCAGTCGAAGCTGAAACCGATTTTGTCCAACTGTTCCCGGTAGCGGGCGATGTTTTCGGCGGTCGATTTGGCAGGATGCACCCCGGTCTGGATGGCGTACTGCTCTGCGGGCAGGCCGAAGGCATCGTAGCCCATCGGGTGCAGGACGTTGAAACCCTTCATCCGCTTGTAGCGGGCGTAAATATCGGAGCCGATGTAGCCGAGTGGGTGCCCGACGTGCAGGCCAGAGCCGGAAGGGTAGGGGAACATGTCCAGCACATAGTATTTGGGCTTGGGAGAGTCGTTCGAGACTTTGTAAACCTCCTTGTCATCCCACCACGTTTTCCATCTTTTTTCTATTTCACGAGGGTTGTATTCCATTGTTTCACGGTTGGATGGCTTCGTTGTTGCATTGTTCCATTGCATCATGGCTTCATTGTATTTAAGACGGGCGGCACTCAAAGACATTGGGACAATGAAGCAATTCAACAATGGGACAATGAGACAATGAAGCGCTGCTGTTTCTTAAAAAGCTGCGAAGAAAGGGCATTTTACGCAAATGAGAAAGTGGCGTTTCAGGGAATGGTTCCCATTTGGTTGAAAATGAATTTTTTGCAAAATATTTTTGTGTTGTAAAAAAACTATAAATTGCGTCAAATTTACAGGAAGGCTGCCCCGGACCCATTCTCACCACTACCTGTCAGCAGCACAAAAAACCGACGTTACAGGACATTTCATAAAAATCAAAGACTGCAAACTTACCCCTCGCTTTCCGAAGCCAGTACTCGAGATGACTAAGATTTAAAACTAATGTCCCATGGTGGCACCGATTTACAAACAACACACGAGACGTACCGGTCTGATTTTCAGTGTTCTATTGGTAGCTGGGTTTGCCCTCGCTACCACCACTTCAACTCCCAGGCTTCAAACGTTGGATTGCCCCGACGATTATTCCATCCTGCTCCCGGCAGGGCAGTGCGGCATCGCCATCAATTACAGTTCGCTGGTCTGGAGCAGCACCGTTCCGTTGGTGGACACGGTTTTTTTTCCTTTCCCTGGCACTTTCTTGGAAACTGGGACGACTACAGTTACGCTCGCAGTGGTCGATGTGAACGGTAACATCGCCAGTTGTGAATTCAACGTGACCATCATCGCCGCCAATACCATGCAACTGAATTGTCCGTCGCAGGTGGCCGTCTCATTGGAGGGCAACTGCCAGCGCCCGTTGACCGCTTCTGATATTTTGGGCTTTGCCTGCGACAGCGACTACCTCGCTGAAATGTTGGGAGATAGTGGAAACTGGGTGCCGGCCATTTTGGATGCCAATCTCCTCAACCAACCTTTCACCGTTCAACTGACGAACTTTGAAACAGGCGCAAGCTGCGAAACGGAAATCATCATCACGGGCGGCCTGCCTGCCGGGATCACCTGCCCGCCCGACATCACGATTAATTGCAACGAACCAACGGATACCCTGGTGGTGGGAGGCCCTGTTTTTTCGGGCTGTTTCGATAGCGTTGGATTGGTGTTTTTTGATGATATTATCATCCCCACCTGCCCGGAACCAATTGGCTATCAAATCACCCGCACCTGGATTTCCACCGACCCGTTCGGCCATCAAACCGCCTGCGAGCAGGTCATCACCGGCATGAGGTACAATATTGCGCTGGTTGAATTCCCACCTGATTTCGACGGCATTGAAAATCCGCCCATCGCTTGCAACGATACCCTGAATTTGACCCAAACCGCCAGCCCGGACGTGACGGGCATTCCGATTTTCGATAATTATGCTGCCAATTCGACCCTTCGCTGCAAGATAGCCGTGAGTTATCTGGATGAAATCACGCCGTTGTGCGGCGATTCCTACGAAATCAGGCGGGCGTGGTCCGTGGTAGAATTGTGTACGCCGATTACCCGGCGTGACACGCAAATCATCGTGGTGGTGGATGCTGCTGCGCCCGAATTTGAAATACCCGACACCTTGTTTTTCAGCTTGTCCGCCGATTGCACAGACTCCGTTTTTTTGCCTTCGGTAAACCTGTTGGCCGAATGCTCAGGCTACGATATTTCGATTACTACGCCCTGGGACACCATGACGACGGACGGCGGGTGGATTTTTCCAGACACCCTGCCGGGGGATTACCCGGTGGTTTACACCCTCACCGACGATTGCGGCAATGTTGGGGCGCAGGAATTGATTTTGAGAATTGCAGGGGAAACGCTCGTCACCTGCCCGCCGGACGACACCATCAGTTGCGACTATTATTTTGGGGTCATTTCACCGGCGCTGCAAATCGGCGACTTCCAGACACTGGCGCAATTGGGCCTGCCTACCTTCCACTCGAACTGCGATTTCGACCTCGAAGAAACAGACTCCGTGGAGGTCGATGCCTGCGGAAATGGCTTCATCGAGCGGCGGATTTCGACTGTAAACACCACAGATTCAATCACTTGTGTTCAACTAATCACGGTGCAGCACCAGTCACTGTTCGAGGTGCAGTTCCCTGCCGACACGTCGATTTGCGTTTCATTGAACCAGGCAAATTTGCCCGACCCACAACTTTTCATGGTCACTTGCGAAGCGGTGTCCGTCACTTCTTCCGATATGGTCATCCCGTCAGGGTTGGCCGGGTGCTTCACCGTGCAACGCACCTGGGTGGTCATCAACGGTTGTGTTTTCACGGGCGACACCAGCATCCCCGACCCGGAAGTGAGTGTGCGCCGCTTCGGCGACGGGGGGGATGGCCACATCGAGTACGTGCAGGTGATTCATGTGAACAACAACGCCGCCGTCACTTTCCCGAACGGCTGCGAAATTGCCGACAAGTTTGTGGGGGCTGACTGTGAGGTGGATTTCACGGTGCCGGTGCCGGTGGTGAATGGCTGTGGAGACGACATTTCTCTCACCGTTTCCGGCAGCTTGGGCACTACGTTGGGCGCTCCCGTCTCCGCACTGCCCGGCACCTATCAGGTGACCTACAAAGCGACGGACGAGTGTGGGAAGATGCAGACCTGTAGCACCAGTTTTGTGGTGTTCGATACGGTGGCACCGGTGGCTGTTTGCCATGCGCAGCTTGTAGTTGAGGTATTTCCACCGGGGTCGGTGGATGTGTGGTCACCGGATTTTGATAACGGTAGCACTGACAATTGTACAACTAACCTTCAATTTTCATTTTCCCCTGATCCTACCGATATTCAGCGCACTTACGATTGCTGTCAACTTGGCTTGGTTGAAATTGAGTTGTGGGTGACGGACGGAGCAGGAAATCAAAGCACCTGCCAATCAAATTTAATTATCACTTCACCTGGTAATTGTGAGTGTGAACCCATTTTGGCAGGAACTGTTGAAAAGGAAACCGGCGAGGGGATTCACAATGTTTTGGTTACAATAGATGGGACAAACGGATTTTTTCAGGAAATCGAAACAGAAACTAATGGCAGCTATGATGTAAGCAGCTTCAACGGTGGAGATTTCGAAATCACCCCATCAAAAAACACCAACCCGCTCAACGGGGTCACTACCTTCGACATCGTGCTCATCCGCAAGCACATCCTCGGCGTTGACACCCTCGATTCCCCGTACAAAATCATAGCGGCGGATATCAACAACTCTGGTACTGTTACCACATTCGACCTGGTGGAGCTTCGCAAACTGATACTTTTCATCAACACTTCGTTCCCGGCCAACACATCCTGGCGGTTCGTGGATGCGGCTTACGTGTTCCCCAACCCGCTGGACCCGTTCCAACCGCCTTTCCCGGAGTCCATCATGGTCAACGATGTGATTGCCGACCAGTTGAACCTCGATTTTATCGGCATCAAAATCGGGGACGTGAACGGAAATGCCGCCACCTCGCCCCTGCAACCGGACGAAGGCGGGGAGGAGAAAAATTAGGTGCGGCAACCTGCGTTTTCGTTGTTCTTAAGGATTATATTTTGATGAATCGTTGTTTTTGTTGATTAAATACCGCATTTTATTGTTTCTAAAAATTTTTCAGGCTGTTTTTTTGATAAATGGAATTAGTGATTACATTTGCAGCGCTTGAGTACCCATGTAATATCCAATAGCGAATTTTTGCCTTTTTTGCTTTAAACCTTTTTACTCACTTTTAAATCCGTGCGCTATGGATCAAGTAAAATCTAATAAGCTAACTTCCCTGATTGCCAAACTCACCATCGCAGCGAACAAAGCAGTCAAGAAGCCGGATAACCGGCAGGAAACACGGAAACGTTTCACAAATACCGATTTTTACACGCCGCAACGCCAACAGCATTTCGAGCAACACTTTAAAACGGCGCAGTTGATTTGGCCATGATTCCTGAAAACTTTTCGGTTTAAAAAAATACCGTTTTCAATCAAAAAAGGCTGCCGGGACAATCCCGGCAGCCTTTCGTGTTCAACAGCAAATTTTACGGGTTAAAACAAAACACGGCTCCTCGCAATTTTATCCTTGACCACAGGTTTCAACAACTCGGCAGCCTGCAAAACCAGCACCTCGCTGCTGGGGAAAGGTCGGGGGCTGTTGCCGATTTTTTGCTTCGATTCGTCACTGAGCGCCCGCTTGTCGCCATCAAAGGTAGCGGCGTAATTTTCAAAAAGCGCATCCACGGCAAGCGGTTCGGTGTGGATGATTTCCTGCTCCATGTTGTCGAAGAACTCCAACCTGCCCCCCACGTGGGCCTCTTTTCGCTGGTAAGATTCAAAAACACGGGCCTTGATGAGCACTTTTTTGGGCACTTTTACGTCGTTGCCAGCGGTGTCCTTCACCACGTTGCCGTTTTGGTCGAGCACGTACTCCCAGCCGTCTTCGATGGTTTTGTCGTCCACGTACTCCCGTTCTTTAATCAAATCCGGTGAAACTTCGATGCTGGTCAGCCGCATCACCACGTTGTAGTCGTATTTCAAGCCGCTCTCCGGGTTCAGGTGGATGGTGCGCCACTCCGAGTCAATGTCACGAACACTGATCCGCTTTATTTCCCGCTCGAAATCTTTGGGCAGCAGCGTCCGGGAGTCGTTCTCCATTTTGAAAAGCACGTACACCGTGCCGAGTTCCTTGGCCCGTTTCATCAGGCGGTCTTCGTCCTTGTAAGTTTTGTAGTACCGTTCGATTTCATCGAAATCTTCGTAAGCCTGACGGGCTGCGGCCTTGTCTCCATGTTCGGCTTGCGCCAACTGGCGCTTGCCTTCACTGTAGAAGTAATCGGCGGCTTTTTCCTTCGATTCGAGTTCGAGGTCTTCGATTTTCACAAACTTGAACTCAGCCTTGTATCCGTCGCTGGCATACAGCGGCAGCAGCGGCTCAATCAGTTCCTGCCTGCGCCGGATGCGTTGGTGGGTCTTGTTGATTTCCACCCAGTTTTCTTCCCGGTCTTCTTTTTCGAGGACTTTGATTTGCCGCATGTCGGCAAGAGTGGCCCTCGCAAAAGCGTCCTCCAGCGTTTTCACGTGTTTTGTTTTTTTCTTTTTCTTGCCGGATAACTTCTTGACACTGAGGGAGACAGCATCTTCGTACTCGCCTCGTTCCAGTAATTTTGCCGGGTTGCCGCAGGCACTCAAAACTATCAGCGCAGCGAACACCAGCAGCATGGGTTTTAATGTTTTGGAGAACATGGCTTCAGTCGTTTTGATGAAAAAATCTGATGAATTTCAGGCAATGTATCGTTGTGAAACGGCTCCGTCAACTAAGGTTCGGTTAAATTCCGGCAGCAATCGTTAAGAAAAACGAACGATTCCTGTCAGTAGTTAAAGCCCGGTTATTTGCTTGGATGACTGTAACAAATTTCAGGCTTTTTCTTCCCAAATCATCGCCAGATGGACGAGTGTCTGCACCGCTTTTTCCATGTCCTGCACCGAAACCCATTCCAATTTTGAGTGAAAAGCATGTTCCCCGGCGAAGATGTTGGGGCAGGGCAGCCCCATGAACGAGAGCCGGGAACCGTCCGTGCCGCCCCGGATGCTCGACTGCTCCGGCTGGAGGCCTGCCCGCCGGATGGCTTCGACGGCATTGGCGGCCACCTGGGGATGGAGGTCGAGCACTTTTTTCATGTTGCGGTACTGCTCGGTCACTTTGAAATCAGCTTTTGAGTTCGGGTAGTTTTTCAAAACCTTGTTCATGATTTTCCGCAGGGTTTCCTCGTGTTCCACCAATTTTTCATCGGTAAAATCACGAATGATGAAGCGCACGGACGCTTTTTCCACCATGCCCTCCATCACCACCGGGTGGATGAAGCCTCCCCGGCCTTCGGTGGATTCCGGAGAAAGTTCTTTTTTGGGCAAAGCGGCGATGATTTCACCGGCGATTTTGATGGCGCTTTCCATTTTTCCCTTCGCAAAACCAGGGTGGGCGCTCACGCCATGTATCGTGATGAGCACACCGTCGGCTGAAAAAGTCTCGTCCTCGATGGAGCCTGCCTTTTCACCATCCACGGTGTAGCCGTAGGTAGCCCCTAATTTTTTCAGGTCCACTTTGTCCACGCCCCTGCCGATTTCCTCGTCGGGCGTGAACAGGATTTTGAGGTCGCCGTGCTTGATTTCGGGGTGGTCCACTAAGAATTTTGCAGCGTCCACGATTTCGGCGAGGCCCGCCTTGTTGTCCGCACCGAGCAGCGTGGTGCCGCTGGCGGTCACGATGTCGTTGCCGATTTGCTCCAGCAGGTGCGGGTGTTCTGTTGGTCGGAGCACCTGGGTCGGGTCGTCGGGCAGCACAATGTCACCTCCCCGGTAGTTTTTATGGACCATGGGCTTCACGTTCTCTCCACTGCAATCGGGCGAGGTGTCCATGTGGGAACAAAAACAGATGGCCGGTACTTTTTTTCTAGAAGTGGAAGGGATGGTGGCGTACACGTAGCCGTGTTTGTCGAGCTTCGCATCCGCCAAACCTATCGCTTTCAGTTCTTTGACGAGCAACTTGCCGAGGTTTTTTTGCTTCTCTGTGGAGGGGGTGGTTTTCGATTCCGGGTCGGATTGCGTGTCGATTTTCACGTAGCGAAGAAAACGTTCGAGGACGGTGTGTTGAATTTTAAATGGCATGTCGGCAGTTTGATTTGAAGGAAACTGGTGCAGTCGGGATTGTTAACAGCCCCGCAAAGAAAGCACTTGCCAGTCGATTATTGCGACGAAAACGACAAAGGAAATTTGGCGGCGAAAAACCAAAACCATTTCTTTGCGGCGTTGTTAACAAAATATTAATCATCCGACAGGCATCATTCCTTCCAAAGCATACGTTTTCCGGGCGAAAAAAAGGCAAAATTTTACCCAAGAAAATGAACAATCGGCAAGTGTGACCTCTTTTAGGGTTAATAGTCTCAGGCATTTAGCAGGTTTGATTTGTTCCAAAGTTTGACGAACCGGAATCACTCCCAACGTAAATCCCAAAAGTCAAATTCAAACGAGCTTATCAAACTCAATGAACCATATACATTTAACTAAATTCTAAAATCAACATGAAAAAAGTTCTTTGGATTTTCGCAAGCGCATTTTTACTTTCCAACGTTTTCCTCTCCACCAGTTGCAAGGATGATACTACCGACGACCTCGCCCCGATAGTGGTCGTAAAGGCTGGCCCCACGCCTGATAAAGTGGTAGGCGGCACCGGCACCGAAGTTACCGTAACGGTTGAAGCTACCAAAGGCACTGCAGATCTGGAATCTTTATTAATTTCAGATGCTTCCGGCAAACTTGATGTTGCTGACATAACCGTTAACGGTTCTACTCCGGCTGGCAACGCGATATTACTCGTCAGCCCCGCTGACGTGGAGACCTGGGTAATCACCATCAAAGTGACTGCTGACCCTGGCACAGCAACTTACACGGTGAAAGTGCAAGACAAAGGCGGCTTGTCCGATGAGACTTCTTTCGACCTAAAAGTTGAAACGCCGGTCGCTGAGATCACAGGTGCTACTATCCAACTCTGGAACGCAGCCGGTCCAGTTGGCACAGGTGGTATTGACCTTGACAATGGTGCCAGCACCGGCACTAAACTCAGCACCGGTGGTGATGACTCTTACCTCCAGGCAGAATTGCGTGACATGGGCATCGACTCCTTGGCAGGCTCCGGTGACAACTGGCGCCGCAGGTTAGGTGGTATCAATGGCACCGAAGTACGCTACGTCGGCAATATCGGCAGCAGTGCTGATTTTGGCGCTGTTGCTTCAAAGGAAGGAATCGTTGATATTTTCGATGCGGCAGATGCTCTCACTGAAACGCTTCCTACCTGGGGCAGTTTCACCGTTAGCTCAGTTGTAGTCGAAGGCGATGTATTTGCGGTGTACAAAAGCTCCACAGAAACCTACTACTTGGTTTTGGTGGAAGACATCACCGAAACAACTGCACTTGGAGACAACACAGACAATTACCTGGTGTCCATCAAGTATTGATTTTATGTGAAATACAATTGAAAAAGGCACCCGCCTCGCTGGTTGGGTGCCTTTTTCTTGTTTTAACTTCCCATTAACACACATTCTATATTTGTTGGCTAAGGCCGGGCAGTAGATTGGCATAAATTTGCGGGGCAAAAGAGTATTGATTTTCTTTTCGGAAAATCTTTAAATTTGCGCCGCTATTTTCCAAGCGCAAAAAATTTTCTCATCACAAAAAAAATTCTGAAGATGTTGAAGCAATTTAAAATTGGTTTTCTCGCTGTCCTTACAGTTGCAATGCTTGCAAGCTGCAAGAACGACGGCGCCGACCGTGACGCTGCTACTGACGCTGCTGCCGGCACACCTGTTAGTACAACTGATGGTGGTGGTATTGGAACTACTGCGACACAACAAATGCCTGGTCAAGCAACACCAGTAACGCCTGATGCTGCCGCACAAACCGCTGCCCCAACTGGCCCGACAACAACTATGTCGTTCACTGAAACTGAATTCAATTTCGGTAAAGTGAAAGCTGGCGAAAAAGTGCAGCACGAATATTCGTTCAAGAACACAGGCAAAGAACCGCTGGTGATCAGCAACGCCAAAGGTAGCTGCGGCTGTACGGTGCCCGTTTGGCCGAAGGAGCCGATAGCACCTGGCAGCACTGCCAAAATCAAAGTTGAGTTCGACAGCAAAGGCAAGAGTGGCCCACAAACCAAGCAGGTCACCATCACTGCCAATACTGACCCGCCTCAATCCATCATCTACATCAAAGGAGACGTTATCGCTGACCCGAATGCACCGGCCCCCACTGCGGCACCGAACCTGCAAGTGAAGCAATAATTTTCTTTTTTGTTTCTACGAAAGCCTGCACGATGCGAACATTGTGCAGGCTTTTTTTTAAAATGATTGTCCATTTGGGGCTTTGAACGGTTCTGATTTTGTTATTCTTGTGAAAAAAATCATCCGACCTTGCGCAACTATTTTTCCCTCGTCAAATTCAGCCACACCATCTTCGCAATGCCATTTGCGATGCTCGGCTTCTTTTTGGCCACGTTAAAAAGCAGGGAAGGCTTCAGTTGGAGACTGTTGATCCTGGTCGTTTTTTGTATGGTTTTTGCACGGAGTGCGGCCATGGCATTCAATCGCTATCTCGACAGGGAGTTTGATAGGAGAAACCCGAGAACTGCTGTGCGGGAGATACCTGCCGGCATCATCAGCCCAAGGTCAGCTTTGATTTTTACCCTCCTCAACTGCGGGCTTTTCATTTTGACTACCTGGTTCATTAACCTGAATTGCTTTTTACTTTCCATCGTGGCGTTGGTGGTAATTTTGGGTTACAGTTACACGAAACGTTTTACGCCGCTGTGCCATTTTGTACTCGGCCTGGGGCTTGCGCTTGCCCCAATTGGAGGTTATCTGGCTGTTGGTGGCGGGTTTGACAGGGTTCCCTTGCTGTATTTCAGCGCAGTTTTCCTTTGGGTTTCAGGGTTTGACATCATTTATGCCCTGCAAGACGAAGACATTGACAAAGAACTTCACTTGAAATCCATCCCGGCGGTTTTGGGTAAAAACAACGCCTTGCAAGTTTCCAACATCCTGCATTTGCTTTGTGCCGGGTTTATTTTCCTCGCAGCCTGGCAGGTTTCCATTGAATATGAGCAAGCAGGGTGGCTCAACTGGGTGGCCGCCGCTATCTTTTGCGCCTTGCTTTTTTACCAGCATACCCTTGTAAAACCGAGCGATTTGAGAAAGGTGAACCTCGCTTTTTTTACCACCAATGGCATTGCCAGCCTCGTTTTTTGTACGCTGATGATTTTGGATTTTTATCTTGAAAGCGGCATGTAAAAACGGCAATGGATTTTGGAAACAGTACATGGTTTTTTGTCGGAAGATTGCACCCAAAGACAAATACCTGCATGATGGTATCTACCAGCCTATTCAATTTTGTTTAAATTTGCCCCGATGTGTGCCGTTTATCCCACCTGAACATAAGTTTGCTTCATTTTTTTGCTAAAACCCTCCACACCACGGTCACGGCTCATAACCTGATAATTTTACACTTCTGAACAACCAATATGCCGACAGCAACTACCCGAGTAATTCTCCTTTGGTCAATTCAGGTGCTGACTTGTGTTTCAGCGCACGCCTCGTTTTTTGACGTGAACCCGCCCGTTTTGAGCAACCCATCGGGGTGTGGCCTGGGGCTTCCCATCAACGATTCGAGTTGTGATGCCACCCATGAATTTCAAATCAACGTTACTTCGGCACCGGGCAACGTTTTGGGCGGTGATGCCTTTTTGAAGGAACTCCGACTGATTATCGACCACAAATGGGCAGCCGACCTCGATATTTTCCTGAAATCACCGGCAGGTGTGCTGGTGGAAGTCACAACAGACAACGGCGACGACAACGACAACTACGGCAACCCGGACGAGGCGACTTGCAGCCAGTACACTACATTTCTGTCCCATTCGGCTATTGGGGCCTGCAATTCCCTGCCGGTGACGGAGGCCGATGCGCCGTTTATCGGTACGTTTTTGCCGGAGGGCAATTTCAGCTTTTTCAATGACGGCACTTCCCCGGTCGGTATCTGGACGCTGATAGTCTGCGACGACGGTGCGAATGATTACGGAACCCTTGAATTTGTGGAACTTGTTTTTGAAGGCTCCACCTGCATCGCACCGGCTGGTGTGGCGGTCGAACAGGTAGATTCGACCACGGTGGTGTTGAGTTGGGTGAAAGGCACGGTTTGCGATGAGGTCATCATGGAATTCGGGCCGCCAGGTTTCACGCCCGGCTCAGGCGATTTGGCGGGTGTCGGCGGAGCGGTTTTTCTTGGAAATTGCCCCTCGGACACCTTGTTTGGCCTGCTGCCGAACACGGCGTACGAAGTTTACCTTCGGGAAAAATGTGGGCCGGGCAATTTCTCGCACAACGCCTGCCCCGTGGGTTTCATCACAAGATGTGCCCCACCGCCCCCCACGATTATCGAGGATTTCAACAGCCAAAACCTCTGCGAGCCAATCTGCGGGGTGCCTTGCAACATCACCGGCACCTGGCGGAACGCCCCGAACGACAACTTCGACTGGATTGTGAACACGGACACGACGCTGACGCCCGGCACCGGCCCCAGCGGCGACAACCCCGGCGGCGGAAACTACCTCTACCTCGAAGCCTCCGGCTCCGGCTGCCAGAACAACAAAACGGCGGTGCTGATGTCCAACTGCATCGAAGTACAAGCCAATCCCGATAGCTGCGACCTGTCGTTCGACTACAATTTCAACGGGGTGCATGTCAAAAGCCTCACGCTGGAAGTGACCACGAACGGCGGGGCGGCCTGGACAGTTTTGTGGAGCGACTCTGGGAACAAGGGCAATGTTTGGCGCAAAAAATTCATTGATTTGGATGGCTACAACGGCATGACCGCCCAGTTTAGGTTCGTCGGCAGGGGCGGCAACGGCATCCGGGGCGACCTCGCCCTCGACAATATTTTATTTTACGGCTCAACCGACCTCGGCTTCCCCGACTTCGTGCATTACCTCGACCAGGACGGCGACGGGTTTGGCCAGCCCGATATTTTTATCGCCACCTGCCAGCCTGCCAGTTTCCCCGGCTACGTCAGCAACGCCGACGACTGCGACGACTACGATTTTTTCAGAAACCCGGCCGCTGCGGAATACCTCTGCGATGGCGTGGACTCCGACTGCGACGGCGATGCGGACGAATATTTTGTGGAGCCGCCCGGCACGTTGGGCGCTGTGGTTTGTGGCGGAGCAGACGGTTTCGTCGTAGCATTTCCAGTGGCCTACGGCCTAATCAACTGGTATGAAACGGCAGCAGACGGTAACCCGGTAGCCACCGGCGACACGCTGCACCTGCCCCCGAATTTGCTGGTGAACAACTCGACCGACACGCTTTTCCTGACCTATTTTGCCGAAGAAACCACCTTGACAAATTGCGTTTCCAACGAGCGGACGGCTGCCACGGTTGCTATTTTGCCCCGCCCCGAAATAAGCACGACCGACACACCGGAAGCCTGTGCTGGCAAGCCTTTCGACCTCTCCACCGTCAATATTTTGGATGCAAACGGCCTCAACGGCAGCCTGCAATTTTTCGACCAGCTACCGCTGGAAACTGGAAACGAAGTCGGCCCGGTCGTTTTCCCCACAGCCACCACCGATTTTTTCATTTTGTCCACCGCAGCCAGCGGATGCCGTGACACTACTTCCTTCACCTACACCGTGCAGCCGGGGCCAGTCGCTCAAATCCCGAACGCCCCGACCATCTGCCGCAACACCTCGAAGCAAATTTCCGTCGCTGATGTCGGCAACGGTACCGCACCGCTGACCTACGAGTGGAACAACAGCGAAAACACGCCTTCGATTGCTATTTTCAGCAACAGCATGCTCGGCGGCATCGACGAATACGCCGTGACCATCACCGCTGCCAATGGCTGTTCAAGCGCCGACACGCTGGCTGTTACCACGATTGTCAACGTGAACCAGGTGGCTTCGCTGGGCAGTCCCGTCACCACTTGCAACGGCAGCGACGGCACCATCGGCTTGACCCCCCTCGACGGCGTGTCGCCCTACACCTACGAGTGGGCGGGCGGCACCATTTCCAATCAGCCGGGGGCGTTGATGTTGACAGGCTTGCAGCAAGGCTCGTATTCCTTCACCATCACCGATAGTTCACCGGAGCAATGCGCTTTCGTGGTGCCGGTCGTGTTGGTCAACGGGCCATCGGCGGTCGTTGAAATCGACGAAGTGGCGAGCGTTTCCTGCCACGGCGGCGGCGACGGCTGCATTTCGCTCAACGTCATTGGGTCCAACCCCTCCGTTTCGTGGAGCAACGGCGCAACGGGCGAGGTGAATTGCGGCCTTTCGGCAGGCATCTACACGGCGACCGTGACGGAGGGCAGTTGTGAAAACGTGCTTTCCATTCCCGTTGGCGAACCGGAGGCGTTGTTTGTGAAACCCAACACGGAGCATGTGACTTGTTTTGGGGGGAATGACGGGGAGATTTCGCTCACCATTTTCGGGGGAGTGCAACCGTACACCTACCATTGGAGTACAGGCTCCGGCAGCGAAACCATTTCAAATCTGATTGCCGGATTTTACGACCTCACCGTTACGGATGCCAGAGGTTGCGAGGCGCAACTCGTTGGCATCCCGGTCACGCAGCCGACCCAGATTTCATTGGCCTCGCTGGGTTTTCAGCAACCCACGTGCAGTGGCGCTCACGATGGCGAAATCAGTGTGGAAGCGGGTGGGGGCAGTGCCCCGTACTCGTACACCTGGAGCAATGGCGGGGCAGGCACCACGCTGACCAATTTGCCGCAGGGCAGCTACACCATCACCATTCGGGATAAAAATGCCTGTGAATTTTCGCAGACCATCTTCCTGCCGGAGCCTCAGCCCCTCGCAATTTCGCTGATTGAAATGAATCCGCCCACTTGCACCGGCCTCACCAACGGTAGTCTGGAAATCGGCGTGAGCGGCGGCGCAGGCGTTTACCAATTCGATTGGAGCTCAGGTTTTGCTTCGCAAAACCTGAGCGGCATCGGGGCCGGTGAGTTCAGTGTGACGGTAACAGACTTTTTCGGCTGCACGGCCACCGACACCTTCAGTGTTGCGCCAGCGCCCGAAATCATGTCCATCGTCATCGACGAAACAGACCCGCCCTGCGTGGGACGCGACATTGGCCGGGTGGAAGCCATCGTGCAGAGCGGTGGGCAGGCACCGTTTTCGTTCAACTGGAGCACCGACGATTCCGGCCCGGTGCTCGATTCGATTACCTACGGAAGCTACACCGTCACAGTGGAAGATGCCAACGGATGCGAGCGCAC
The DNA here is from genome assembly GCA_016234735.1 of Bacteroidota bacterium. Taxonomy (GTDB): domain Bacteria; phylum Bacteroidota; class Bacteroidia; order Chitinophagales; family Saprospiraceae; genus UBA6168. The sequence continues at coordinate 20,083 of JACRAN010000341.1, forward strand.
CGCTACCGCCATTTTGGATTCCGTGCAGGTGCTGACGCTTGATTTTCAGGCATTTCCACCCGCCTGTGCCGGGCAGGCGAACGGCCAGTTGGCGCTCACCGTGTCCGGCGGCACCGCACCGCTTGAAATTCGATGGAGCGACGGCCAGCTTGGGCCGGTGGCTTCCGGCTTGCTGGCGCAAAACCACGCCGCCACTGTCACCGATGCGCTCGGCTGCACCAACTATCTCGACATCATCCCGCTGACGGAACCCGGCCCGCTGCTCATCCATTTGGACGAAATCGAAAGCATTGCCTGCCACGGGGGCGATGAAGGTTTGGTTGAAATTTCAGTGACCGGGGGAGTGGTACCGTTTGCTTTCAACTGGTCGAACGGAGCCACCACCGAAGACATCACCGGGCTTTCCGAAGGCAGTTTCAGCGTGTCCGTGCAGGATGCGAATGGGTGCGTTACCGTTCTGGGGGGTCTGGTGGTGGAGGCGCACGACCCGTTGGCTCCGCAATCCAGCCTTGGCCTGCCGACCAATTCCTGCGAATCCTTGCAGATTGACGACGTTTGCGTCACTGTCAATGGAGGGGTGGCACCCTACCAGTTTGATTGGGACACCGGCGACACGACAGCCTGCATCCTCGACCCACCGCCCGGCGACTACCACGTGACCATCACGGATGCTGCCGGTTGCACCACCGAATTTATGTCGGTAAAAGTGCCGGAGCAGTACAGCGCCATCACCACCCAGCAGGTGCCGACGGGCCAGGAAGTCGTTTGCTTCGGAACTTCGCAAGGCCAACTCAGTATTGTCATCCAGGGCGGCAGTGCCCCGTACCAGTTCAACTGGAGCAATGGTAACTACGGCCAGACCGTTGGCACCACCCTCTTCAACCCAAACCTGAGCGTGGGCCAGTACCGGGTCACCATCACGGACAATAACGGCTGCACGGCAGTGTCGCCGACGATGGCTGTCACGACCAACGGGGCAGTGTTGTCCACCATCCCCGGCAACCTGGTGCAGCATGTGAAATGTAAATTCGGCTCCGACGGGGCCATCGTTTTACAAGTGAGTGGCGGCCTCCCCCCGTACAGTTTTCTTTGGGAAAATGCTGCCGGTGACTCCATTTTCAATGACCAAAATATCACTGGCCTGCCTGCCGGGATGTATTTTGTCACCGTCACTGACCAGATTGGCTGCACCGGGCAGGCAATGACCCCCATCAACGAACCCGCCACAGCGTTGGTGTTGGATTCGGTGCTGATTGACGCTGTTTCCTGTTTTGGCGACGAGGACGGGGGCATTTCCGTGGTTCCGCAAGGCGGCCAAACGCCTTACCATTTCGATTGGGACACAGGTGCCATCAGCCAGGGCATCGACGGGCTGATAGTCGGAAGCTACACCGTCACCGTCTCTGATGGAAATGGTTGCGAAAAGTCGGCAGTGTTTGAAGTTACCGGCCCGGCAGCGCCCATTTCGGTCGCAGTCCTTGATTCGGCAGGCGTGAGTTGCTTTGGAGAATCGGACGGGTTCATTGACATCAACGTGGTAGGCGGGACACCGCCATATTCTTACAATTGGAACACCGTTTCTTTTGACGAAGACCTGGCCAACGCAACGGCCGGAGAATACAATCTGGTTTTGTTTGATGCTCAAAATTGTATGTTCAGTGCCGTTTTCACCCTCAGCTCACCTTCGGAATTGTCCGTCGTTTTGTCAAGTACGCCGGAAACGCTGGGCCAACAGGATGGAACGGCGACAGCCTCTCCTGCCGGGGGAACGCCGCCGTACACGTTCGTTTGGGACAACGACCAAACCGGACAGACGATTGAAAACTTAGCCACCGGATTTTACGAAGTGACGGTGACCGACGACAATTTTTGCGAAGAAACAGGGCTTGTTTTCGTTGATTTCTACTCGGGTGTTTCTGAAAATCAAGGTGCTACGAAATTTTTCATTTCCCCAAACCCGACTTCCGGGCGTACATGGTTGGGCGTTTCTGCCGGGCAGCAGGTGGCAGCCGAATTGAAGATTTTCAACCTGACCGGCCAACTTGTTTTGGTTAAAAATGCAGCGTTGAGCAGCAACAGCCGTTTCCCACTTGACTTGGGAGCGCAGCCGCCTGGCGTTTACCTGGCGCTGGTTTCCATCGAAGGGATGCCGGTTTTTCAAACAAAAATCCTCGTTCACCGGCCGTAAAAAATTGTACCGGCGACTTCAGTCGCCGAGGCAGCGGCGACTGAAGTCGCCGGTACAATTGGTAAAATAACAAAGCCCCACAACTATTTTTGATTTCGGCACCTCTCTACACGGAACAATCCATCCGGCATGAAATCACTACTTTTTCTTTTTGGCAGCGTCCTTTTTTTTCAAAATACCTGGCAGGAGTTCAGCAGCGGCGAAGGCCGTTTCCGCATCAGCGTTCCTGGCAATTTCACCGAAAAAACGGACACGTTGAAAACGGAGGTGGGGCCGCTGGCGTACCACACTTTTTTCATCCAGACTTCCGACGAAACGGCGGAGAACCTGTTTTACATGGTCAGCTATTGCGACTATCCGCCGGGGGTGGTTTTTGCAGATTCGACCGGCCTGGCCGAGGAGTTTTTTCAAAATACGATGGAAGCAGCCGCCGAAAGCGTGGAAGGCGAAATTTTATATTCCGCTGATATTCAATTGGATAAGTACCCCGGCAAGCAATGGCGCATCGACTACCTCGACGGAAAAGCCGTCATCAAAACCAAGGCATATCTCGTAGGCAGCCGCTTTTACTCTTTGCAAACCATCGCCTGGAAGGACAAAAGCCTCAACGCCGATGCCACCCGTTTTTTCGATTCTTTTCGGTTGGTTGAATGAACACCCACCCGGTGCCAAACGAGCAAACCTTTCCTATCTTTGCAACCATTTTTTAACCTAAATTTTATCATTCGATGAAAAAAGCAATGATTTTTCTGGTCGGGCTGTTGGGTTTTTCCACCCTTCAAGCACAGGAATTGAAGACTTTTCAGGATTCCCTCAGCTACGCACTGGGTGTCCTCTGGGGCCAAAACATCAAGCAGCAAGGCTTCACGGACATCAACACGGCAATTTTTGCCCAATCGGTGCAGGATGTGCTGAAAAGTAAAAGCGGCCCATTGGACATCAAATCGTGCAACCAGATGGTCCGTGACTACACGGACAAAGCCAAAGAGGCCGATAAAAAGAAAAACATGGCCATTGGGGATGCTTTTTTAACAGAAAACGGCAAGCGACAGGGCGTGGTCACACTCCCAAGTGGTCTGCAATACGAAGTGCTGACCGAAGGCACCGGTGCCATTCCGAAATCCACCGACAAAGTGAGTGTCCATTACACCGGCAAACTCATTGACGGAACGGTGTTCGATAGTTCCGTGCAGCGTGGTCAACCTGCCAGTTTCCCAGTCACAGGTGTCATCAAAGGCTGGGTCGAAGCGCTCCAACTGATGAAAGTCGGCTCGAAATGGAAACTTTTCATCCCGCAGCACCTCGCCTACGGCGACCGGGGCGCAGGCGGCCAAATCGGCCCGTTTGCGACTTTGATTTTTGAAGTGGAACTGCTGGGAATTGAATAACTATGAACGATGAACTATGAACGGTGGCAATTAAGCCGAAGCCGTTCATAGTTCATCGTTCACAGTTCATCGTTCAAAAAAATGCACATCGACATCATCACCGTCCACCCGGAGCTGCTGGAAAGCCCGTTCGGGCACAGCATCATGAAACGGGCGCAGGAGAAGGGCCTGCTCCAGGTGCAGGTGCATGATTTGCTGGTGTTTGGTTCCGGCAGGCATCAGCAGGTGGACGATTACCAGTTCGGTGGGGGCGCAGGCATGGTGATGATGCTGGAGCCGCTGGTCAACTGCATCGAGCAATTGCAAGCGGAACGGACCTACGATGAAATCATTTACCTCACCCCTGACGGCCAGCGGCTCGACCAGGGCATGGCCAACCAGCTTTCCCTGAAAACAAACCTGCTGCTCATTTGCGGCCACTACAAAGGTATCGACGAGCGCATCCGGGAGCATTTCGTGACGATGGAGTTGTCC
>JACRAN010000342.1 GCA_016234735.1 Bacteroidota bacterium
GAGCAAAACCCAATCGTGACCTATGATGGAGCAGGCAGCTATGATGTGACGCTCACCGTGTCGAATGTTGGCGGCGGCAATGCAATGACGCAGACAGGCTTGGTGGTCGTGGAAGATGTACCGCAAGCAGGGTTCAGCTTCATCACTTCCGGCCACGATGTGAGCTTCACAAATACTTCTCAAAACGCAACCTCCTACACCTGGGATTTTGGAGACGGGAATACCAGCACAGAAGAAAACCCAGTGCATTCTTTTTCATTTATCATATTCGGCGAATTTGAGGTAACATTGACAGTGGCCAATATTTGCGGTATGGCAACTTTCACTGACACCCTTACCTTCATTGATGTTGCCGTGGATGAAACTGGGCAACTTGATTACTCGCTCTCCGCCTCGCCCAACCCGTTCAGCGGGCAGCTTTGGGTCAGCTACGAACTGAAAAATGCCTTTGAAAAAACGAGTCTCGTTGCCTGCAATGTACTTGGTGAAGTAGTGGCTGAAATGCCCATCCATGCCGCTTCCGGCACCGTTTCTTTGGCCGATGAACTTGATGGAAGCGGCATTTTTTTCCTGAGGCTGGTGGTGGATGGCCGGGTTGGGGATGTGATTATGGTGGTGAGGTTTTGATGGGAAAACATAATTTGATTTACAACAGGCGGGCAAAAAAATGCCTGAAAACTTTCCAGGTCTCGAAGGCCTGGAAAATTCAGGCCGGTTTTTTTTTTGTGCAATTGGTGAAAATTTGGGTCAAAAAGCTGCACGGGCAATCGCTCATGCTTTTGGCACCTTGATTCTAATCTCTTTAATCGTCACCCGGCGGAGGCGGGAAGCTGCCGGGCTGAACTCTGACTGGCGGCGGTCGTTGCTGTCGCTAATGACCATGATGTTTTCATTTGACGTTTTTTCTTTTGACGGGCAGCCATCCGAAATCACCAATTTACCGGAAGCGATGAAGGGCTGCAATGCCCCGCCGTTCCAGGTTTTCAGGTAGTTGCGGACGCAACTGATGCGGCGGCCGGTCAGTCGTTGGTTGTATTCAGCCGATGCCAGCGGGCTTGCGTCGCCCTCAGCGATGACTTCGAGGCGGTAGCCTTCGTTCAGCAATTCCTCCAATTGTGTACAGATGCCTTGCAGCAGCTTGAAATTGGCCTCCACTTCATGCTCAAAAAAAGTCAGCACCTGCCTTTCGGCGGCATTCGCCTCACTGCTCTCCAGGCCCTCCGTGTAGTTTTTGACGAACACCGCTTTGCGGTCGAGAAATTCCCGGAAAGTTTGCTCGTAGGTCAGTTTGGAGGTGGAGTCCAGCGGGTTCACCCAGCGGGGTTTGTCGTTGTCGAAATAGAGCGAGAGTGGCAGACCGGGGAAGGGCGACAGGTACAGGTTCTGGTAAACTGTTTCTGCCTGACCATCATCATCACTCACCACCGTTTCGCTACTGGCCGTTCGATAGCCGTTTTTCATGCCTTCGAGGTAATATTTTTGACCAAAACCCACGAAAAATGAATGCTCGTTGGCGCTTCCACGGTTTTGGAAAACCGGTTTTCCCCCATCCGGCCCGGTGCCTAATTTCACTGACACGCCACTCAACGGCAGGCTGTCGAGGGCACTGAATGTGCGCACCACAAGCATGGTTTTCGTCTTCAGGTAAAACGCCTGCTCCGAGGCATTAAAATAGTGCATACCAGCCGTGTTGAGGAAAACCGTGTCTGTCAGGAAGCCCGTTGCAGTGGCCGTGATGCGGTAGTTTTTCTCCAAATCGAGTGAAAACCTGACCTCGTTTGCCCCGTCCTTCACCGAAAAAGTGTCTGCCTGCCCACTGGCCATTTCCAGCAATTCGACCTGTACGTTCGTGAGCGCACTGCTGTCGAGGGCATTGAAAACGGGTGCCACTACCTCCGTAAAAATGGGCGCCTCGTAAATATCGTAGCCCAGCGAACCGGGACGATTGGAAGTGAAGTAGGCCCGCTTTGAACTGGTGTGCAGGGTGAAGTAGAGGTCGTCGTAGGGGCTGTTGAATGGTTGGGAGAGCATTTCAGGTTCGGTCCAGGTTTGGGCACCAGACTTTGTGGACCGAAAAATATCGTTGCCGGTGGCCGTTTCCGGGCTGTTCGTGCTGAAAAACAACGTTTGGTCAGGCTGGTAAAAAAACGGCGTGACATCGTCCTGCGGGGTGTTGAACGGCAACGGGAAGGGGTCGCCGAAGCTGCCGTCATTTTCAATGACGCTGCACCAAATGTCGAAGCCACCCTTGCCGCCGGGCCGGTTGGAGGCAAAAAACAAGACTTCCTTTTTCAAAAACCTGTCGATGCCAACGGAAGGTTGCGTCGTCGTGTAGCCATCGAGGTTGATATGCCTGGGCAGCCGCTTGTTGAACATCCAGTAGCCATCGTAAGCACGGTCACGATAGTACAAGTTGCAGATTTGCTCACTGGAAGATTTTTGGGTTTCGCAGACAGTGTAGTACATCCGGCGGCCTTCGGCAGAAAAGGACATGTGCGAGGTGTTGATGCCGGTTTCCGACAAGTTCTCGTGGACGGGTTTCGGCGGAAAACCCTGCGTGGCGGAAAAAATCTGGTTTACCGGCACCTTCTGCCCGGAGTTGAAGAAAGCAGACGTAAAATAAATCCGGTCGGCGTACCGGATGGGCGCAAAATCGTTGTAAACGGTGTTCACATTGGAGCCGAGCCGGGTAGCCTGCGCCCTTGATGGTTGGCCGGATTGTGGGGAAAGCGTATCATTCGGGACGGGAAATTCCAGGCCTGTTTCTCTGCCTGCCCCGATGGGGTTAAGCTCCATGTTTTGGCCTGATTGCATACGGGATGCGCAGCCGAGCAAAATAAGAATCAGTAATGCGAGGGTGTGTAGTTTAGCGCTCATCAGACTGTTTGCCAGGAAAAACCTCTGTAAACGGCTTTGACTTCCGCATTTTACAAGCACGGTATCAGTGTAGTTTCCCCTATTTTAAAAACATAAAAAGTTGAAATAAGGTAAAGGCGGGGTTGTTGGATTAAACGGGTGGAGAAGGGTTTTTCAACAGTGTAAATTCGTAAACTTCACCTAAGCGAAAAGCAAAAGTCCATTATTCCGAAGGAATATTCAAAAAGAACTATGTATTTTTTTATCTCAAATAAAAGTATGGCTTCGGGCAAAACGCGCCGCAAAACAAGGTGCAGCTCACTCAAACCGCTTGAAAGCCAGCAGCAGGCGGTCGGGCAATTCGCCTTTCGAGGCCATCAGGTAGTCGTTGTAGGGGCACGGAATGAGGCGGTGCCGTTGGTGTTTTTTTTTGGTTTTTACAGGTACTTGCAGCCACCAGCGCCCGGTCTTGTTGCTTTTCCAGAACGTAAACGGATGGTCGTAGCCCTTAAAATCCACGATGTACTCCACGAGGCCGTCCATGGAAGCAGGGAAGTCGTTTTTCCGGTTGCCGAACCCGTCGAGGAAGTACCAGACGAGTTGGGCGAGCACCTGCGCCGTTTGCCCGTTCCTGTCCAATTTATGGTCAAAACCGTAAAACCCGATGGAGGTCAGCTTGTCGTTCATGCCCGCGTACCGGCTCAACTGGCAGGCTTCCTCGCTCAGGAAACCGTTGGGCGAAGCGTTGGCGACGCCAGGGGCTTCGGCGCTTTTCAGGGCGCTGAGGTGGAAGCTCACCATGTCCGCATTGCGGATGAACGGCTCGGTCTCCGGCAGATTGGCCTTGGCTTTGCCGAGGCGGACGCAATCAGCGTTGATTTTTTCAAGCTCCAGGAAGGTCTCGTCGTCCACAAAATGCGACTGGCAACCAATGGCCGTGAAATAAAAAGGCGGGGTCTTTCCGTTCAAAACAGGGTTGAAATAGTGGCCGCCCAACTCGCCGAGGCGGGGGTGGAAGGCCACCCGCTCGTCGATGGAAACGAGGCTCACCGAGGGCTGGCAGGCAAAATGTGCCCGGTACTGCGACTGCGAAAACTTCGCATCGGTGCCGATGACGACCGGGCAGATTTTCCCGTCCATCAACTCCTGCAAAAGCGGCAGGATGAACGAGTTTTCCTTCTTCCGCACGTTGCCGAGGTCGGCGATTTCCAGTTTCCCGAAGGGGAAACTCAGCCGGTAGAGTGCCCGACGAACAGCGTCCGCTGCCTCTTCATCAATGCCGACGAGCGCCACATGCACCCCCTCCAGCGAGGGCATTTGGTCTTCAAAACGTTTGATTTTGGAGCCGAGTTGCTCCTTGTCCAACGGGGCGTCCAACAGTTCCCGGTTGACAGGCCGCAGCCAGTTTTCGAGCATAAAACTTGGGTTTTGGGCAAAGGTAGTGATTTGAAAATTGGTGGCAGATGGTGGTCAGTTTCTTACTGAGAAAGGTGGGTTTCCTTGTTTTTCGGTTCTATCAAATCCCAAAGGTTGCCGTACAAATCCTCGAAAACCGCTACCGTTCCATAAGTTTCTTCCTGCGGTTCCCGCACGAACCGGATGCCGTTGGACAGCAGTTGCCGGTAGTCCCGCCAGAAATCGTCCGTGTGCAAAAACAGGAAAACCCGCCCTCCTGCCTGGTTGCCAACCCGGCTTTTTTGCTCCTTGTTGGCCGCTTTCGCCAGCAACAGACAGCACTCTGTTGAACCTTTCGGAGCTACCAGCACCCATCGTTTAGCATCGCTCAACACGGTGTCTTCCACCAGTGCGAAGTTCAGTTTCTCGGTGTAAAACCGGATGGCTTCGTCGTAGTCGTTGACTACGAGGGCGATGTGGGCGATGTGCTGGCGCATGGAAGGTGGCGGGTGATTTTTGGAGTTGTTTTCATGTCTGCTTCCCGAATTTCACCCTTCGGTAAACATCCTTCAAGGCGAGTACACCATCGATGGATTCAAGTCGGATGGAAGCGTCCAAGCCGTTGGCACGGCTGATTTTCCAGAGGTCGTTTTCGGGGTCGGCGAGGTAGTAGGCTTCCACCAGCGGCTCGTCCTGCGAAACCAGCACGTACTCCCGCAGAGAGGGCAGGGTGCGGTAGCCGTCGAACTTTTCGGTGCGGTCTTTTTTCTCTGTGCTTTGGGAAAGCACTTCCACGATGAGCGACGGGTTGGTGATGGAGCGTTGTTTTTTGTCCCTGAACTGTGGCTCGCCAATCACCACAGCCGCATCCGGGTACACGCTTCGGTTCAGGGTGGGCATGTAGATTTTCATGTCGCTGGTCAGAACAAAATGGTCTCCTTCTTTTTCAAGTAAAGCAAGGTTCAACAGGGTAATAATAAGCCCTGAAATGTGGTTGTGGTCAAATGTTCCTCCTGCCATGACAGTTAATTTTCCGTTGTAAAATTCATGTTTCACCTCCGACTTCTCCTCGAAATCGAGGAAGTCGTCGAACGTCATCATTTTCTCCTGGACATCCGTAATCTCAAACATGGGCCAAAAATTTTAAGCGAATTTAACCTCCAAAAGCCGCTGCCGCTACTTTTTCACTAACTTTTTCTCCAAATCTTCGAGGGAAACGCCCTTCGTCTCCGGCATCATTTTCCACACGAACAGCAGTTGGAACACCATCATTACCGAAAAAAAAGCGAAAATGGGCGCCTGCCCGAACTTGCCGGCGAAGTAGGGAAAAGCGCTCGCGATGAGCCAGGCGAAGACCCAGTGGGTGCTGCCGCCGAGCGAATTGCCCCAGGAGCGCACTTCGTTGGGAAAGATTTCGGAGATGAACACCCAAATCACCGCTCCTTGACCGATGGCATGGGCGGCGATGAAAGCGAACAGCAGCCCCGGTGTCAACATACCACCGGCATTGCCGGTGTAAAATGAAAATGCCACCAGCGACAGCGACACGATGTAGCCGAAGGACCCGATGTACATCAGGAAGCGCCGCCCCATGCGGTCAATCAGCGCCAGGCCGAGCATCGTGAAAACGAGGTTGACCACGCCGATGCCGACCGACGAAAGCAGCGCCGAACTGGCAGCCATGCCCGCATCCTCGAAAATGCGGGGGGCGTAATAAATCACGGCGTTGATACCCGACACCTGGTTGAAAAAGGCGAACAGGAAAGCGAGCAGGATGGGCAACTTGTAGCGCCCGGAGAAAAAATCACTCAGGCTGCTGCCACGCTTGCCACCGGCATGGTGGCTGGCTTGAATGTCAGCCAACGATTCGCCCGCGGTCGCGGGGTTGATGATTTCGAGGATGCGCCGGGCTTCTTCGGTTTTGCCTTTTTTCAAAATCAGCCAGCGAGGGCTTTCCGGCACGAGCAAAATCAAAATCACGAACAGCAGCGAAGGAAACGCCACGATGCCCAACATCCAGCGCCAGGCATTTTCGTGCCCCGTGCCGATGAGCCAGTTGGAAAAATAGGCAATCAAAATGCCGAACACGATGTTGAACTGGAACAGGGCAGTGAGTTGCCCGCGCTTTTCCCTCGGCGAAATTTCCGCAATGTACATCGGTGCCACGACCGAAGAAGCACCCACGCTCAAGCCGCCGAGGAAGCGAAAAAACATCAGAAAATAAACATCAGGTGAAAAAGCGCAGCCGATAGCTGAAACCAAGTAGAGCACGGCTATCACGAACAAGGTAGGCTTCCTGCCTATTTTCTCTGCCGGAATGCCGCCGAAAATCGCCCCGACAACGGTGCCAATCAAAGCCATGCCGACCATTTGCCCGGTCATGGCATCGCTCAGGCTCCACAGTTTTTGGAGTGTTTTCTCGCAGCCGGAAATGACCGCCGTATCCAACCCGAACAGGAAGCCGCCGAGGGCAACCGTGATGGACCAAAAAAAGACTTTGCGATGGTTCATGTTTTTTCGTTTTTGTTTTCGCAAATATAATCAGCGGCGCCACTCGCAGGCATAAAAACAAGTCGGATGGGAGGTGGTGCCGTTTCCTGGAAATTTGGGGAAAAAACACCCCGCCCCTTGCGCTTCATTTATTTTCCGCCTACTCGATTTGCAATACTTCACTTTCTGCCAATCATTGCGAAAAAGCTCTGGTCAATTGGTACGCACTTAACCGGGTAACTTTTACTTGGCCCATGGTCGAATACAACCTGTATTGGCTGAAATCTTCCGTTGGGAAGAAAATATTCGTCATCACCACCCCGCCATCGTCGGCAAAAAGCTCACAGGAAGCCACGTCGAAAAACAAGTGAAGGCGCAGGGTTTTGCTGTTGGCAACCCTTGGAGCAGTATATCGTTTTGCTGCAAATTTATCTGAAAAGTCAGCCTTGCCTGCCTTTGTCCGGTCGCTGTAAAATTCGTTCTTTGCAGCGTCGAAGCCGACCCTGTACTCCTCGCCTTTGATATTTGACAGGGCAATGCCAACGTCCGTTTTTGTGCCTTCCGGCAATTCGAATTCCAGCTTAATTTCTATCAACGGGGAAGAAAATCCGAGTTTGTCGGTCAAGTCCATTTCACCTTCAAGTGCTTGATTTTCACCAGCATAGCTTTTGCTGCGCAATGTCTCCAACTCCTTCACTGGTTGTGAAAAAAGGGATGGCCCAGTCGTTGTTTTTTTCAAAATCAACTGCCTTGGCAGCGTCATGGCACTTCGCCAGGCTTCGGTGGGTACCACCATCCCATAGAGCCAGTTCGACATCCAGCCGATGAAAAGCCGCCGTCCGTCCGTCTTCGGTACGTCCGACCAAGTGACCCCGGCGTAATTGTCGGGGCCCCAATCAAGCCACACTGCCTTGCCGCCTGCCACCGACGGTGAGAAACCAGGGTCAAGTTTGAAGTTTTTTCCATCAAAATTCCCCACAAAATACTGCGTACCGGAGCCGCCGTTTACCCCACCGGGATTGAGGCTTTGCAACAGCACCCATTTCTTTTCGCCTGTCCCCTCCACTGTCATCGGAAAGAGGTCAGGGCATTCCCAGACACCGCCATGTGTGCCCCATTCCTTGCCCCAGTCGCTCAGGTGTTTCCAGTTTTTCAGGTCGGGCGAACCCCAAAGCTTCACGTGGTCATAGGCAGCGAAGACCATCACCCATTGCTTCGAGTCTCTGTCCCAAAATACTTTCGGGTCACGGAAATCCTTTATTTTCTGTGTGTTAGGTATCACGGGGTTGCCCTTGTACTTCGTCCATGTGCGCCCCCGGTCGTTGCTGAAAGCAATGCTCTGGTACTGATAATCGGTGCGCCCGGCCTTCTCGCCTTCCATCAGGTGATGGGTAAAAATGGCAACAAGTGACGGTTTGCCGTTATCTCCAAAACCACTTGTATAGTTCCAGTCCACCACGGCACTCCCGCTGAAAATCAGCCCCAACGAGTCGGGATAGAGAGCTATGGGCAGATGCTCCCAATGGACTAAATCACGGCTCACAGCATGTCCCCAATGCATGGGTCCCCAGACATTGGCTTTGGGGTAATGCTGATAAAACAAATGGTACTCACCCTCGAAAAAGACCAACCCGTTGGGGTCGTTCATCCACATCTTTTCCGGGGTAAAATGGTACTGCGGGCGGTGAGGCTCGGTGTAGTAAGCAGTGTTAGCCATGTTTGTGGCATGACCTGCGGTATCTTCCGCCTTTTGCTGACAGGCGGACAAAATGGTGGAAAAGAGCAATAAGCCAAGTACAAGATTTTTCATTCAGGCGCTAATTTTATTTTGGATGCCAATATCTAAAAATTAGCTTTAACACACCTGTCAAATACCCACTTTCTCAAGCCTTTCTGCTGTTAACTTAACGTCTATCCAATCCACCCTACACCAGCTTTCAGTCTTTTACTGCCCTTCGTTGGCTTAGTATAAACTTTACACTAAAAATACCCAAAGCCTTGCGCCATATTGTTTTTCCCTCTAAGTTTGCCGCATAATTAAAATGCAAGATGAACCTGCATCAGAACAATCAGTTTTTTTTCGGTTTTTACTTTTACGGCCAACCGTAGGGGACTCACCGGATTTTGTTGTTCATGCAGCGAAAATAAATCAGGAAAGTCCCGCAAGCGGGGCTTTTTTTTGCCCGTAAATATGGTTCCAAGCCTCAAGCTGAGAATCGTTAAGCAACGTAATCTCAACTCAAAACTCGAAACTTTTGTAAAGCCATGTCGCCTAACCATGCCGTCCATTTTTTTAGCTTTTATTTTTTCTATGGCCAGCCATAGGGGACTTCGGCTTTTTGCATTTTAAAAAATGAAAAAAGAAAGTCCCGCACCGCCGGGGCTTTTTTGTTTTACAAAACATTGAAAATGAAGATGATAGAAACAACCAATGAGGCCAGCGAGGCCAGCGTTTGCGAAGCGCCTGCAAGGCTCAGGGTCGCCATCCAGGGCTTTCCTGGTGCCTTCCACGACATCGCCGCACGGCAGTTTTTCGGGGCTGGCCGGGTGGAGGTCGTGCCAGCCCACACCTTCCGACAGTTGGTGGAACAGGTGGAAAGCGGCGCTGCCGACACCGGCCTCATGGCCATCGAAAACACCATCGCAGGCAGCATCATCGGCAACTACCGGCTGCTCACCGCCAGCAACTTGCGGGCCACCGGCGAGGTCTATCTGCGCATCCGGCAGAACCTCATGGCGCTGCCCGGTCAGCGCATCGAAGGCCTTCGGGAAGTACACTCGCACCCCATCGCCATCGCCCAGTGCGACGAGTTTTTTGCGCAGCACCCGCACATCCGGCTGGTGGAAACGGAGGACACGGCCCTCAGCGCCAGCCTCATTGCGGAGCAACAGATGGCGGGCACGGGAGCCATCGCCAGCAGCCTCGCCGCCAGCTTGTACGGCCTCGAACTGCTCGCCGAGAGCATCGAAACCAATAAGCAAAACTTCACCCGCTTCCTCGTGCTGGAGCGCGGCGAAGACGTGAAGCAGATGGCGGAGGCTGACAAAGTTTCGCTCTGTTTTTCCCTGTCGCACGAGGTGGGCAGCCTGCACCGGGTACTCAGCGCGCTCTCGGCGCACGGGGCCAACCTGACCAAAATCCAGTCCGTGCCCATCACCGGCAGGCCCTGGGAGTATTTCTTTTTCGTGGATTTCGTGACGGAGGAGGGCAGCCATTGGCAGCAGGCCGTCGAAGCACTGCGGCCACTCACCAGCAGCCTCGAAGTGCTCGGTGCGTATCCTCAAGGCCAATTTTTTGAATAAAAACAATTGAAAATGAAGGACTTAATCATAGAGCCCGCCCGGCGGCTCGACAACATCCAGGAGTATTATTTTTCAAAAAAACTCAAAGAAATCGCTGCCATGCACAGCCGGGGCATCTACGCGCTGAACCTCGGCATCGGCAGTCCCGACCTGCCGCCGTCGCCGGAAGTGTCGGCGCTGCTCGGCGAGCAAAGCTGCCTGCCGGACGTACACGCCTACCAGAGCTACACCGGCATCCCGGAGCTTCGGGCGGCGTTTTCGGCTTGGTACGGGCGGTTTTTTGGGGTGAAACTCGACCCCGGCAGCGAGGTGCTGCCGCTCATCGGCTCCAAGGAGGGCATCATGCACATCGCCATGACTTTCCTCGAACCCGGCGACGTGGCGCTCGTGCCCAACCCCGGCTACCCGACCTACCGTGCGGCTTCGGAACTGGCCGGGGCGCAGGTCGTGGAATTCCCGCTGACAGCGGAAAACAACTGGCTACCCGACCTCACCGAGCTGGAAAAAACCGACCTGCGCCGGGTGAAAATCATGTGGGTCAACTACCCCAACATGCCCACAGGCGCACATGCCGGCAAGGCGTTTTTTGAAAAATTGGTCGCCTTCGGCAAACGGCACAACATCCTGATAGTCAACGACAACCCGTACAGTTTCATCCTCAACGACGACCACCTGAGCCTGCTCTCCGTACCTGGTGCGAAGGACATGGCGCTGGAACTCAATTCCCTGAGCAAGTCGCACAACCTGGCGGGTTGGCGGGTCGGCGTACTGGCTGGCCGTGCGGACTACCTCGGCCACGTCGTCAGGTTCAAAAGCAACATGGACAGCGGGATGTTCAAGCCCGTGCAAATGGCGGCAGCGCTGGCCTTGGGGGCTTCGCAAGACTGGTACAATGAGCTAAACGCCACCTATCGCCAGCGGCGAAAACTGGCCTGCCAACTGCTCGACCTGCTCGGCTGCGAGTACGACCCCACGGCCACGGGCATGTTCGTGTGGGCAAGGGTGCCGGGGCAGTACC
>JACRAN010000338.1 GCA_016234735.1 Bacteroidota bacterium
AATCCTGCATGTTTTGACTCAACATTTTTAAATTGAGGGAGTGATTTAGGATGCAATTAGGGCGGGCCTCAACCGTTGACTTGTCCGGTTTTTTACCGGCGCATTCAAAAGCCCGGCAAAGACGAGAGGATTACCGGAAACATCCTGACTACCTTATCCATGATTTTTGGGGTCTAAAACGACTCACGCACTTGTGTGGTTTTTCTTTCTTTCTCCGTCTTTTCCTGTTCAATCATCGTGGTTTTTTTGATTTTGGTGGAGAAAATGCAGCGCATTTCCTCAGCAGTTACTACCTTACAGCAACTTCAATTCTCCTCATTTCATAACTAAAAACTCCGATTATGGATTTCTTATTCCTTGTTCCCGTTTTTATCGGCCTGTTCCTGATTTCTTCCGGTTTGTTCACCGTGAAACAACAGACTGCGCTCATCATTCACCGTTTTGGAAAATTCCAAAGTATCCGGCAGGCAGGCTTACAGTTTAAAATCCCGCTCATCGACAGCATTGCCGGGAAGATAACCCTCAAGGTGCAGCAGCTCGATGTGCCTGTTGAGACCAAAACCAAAGACGATGTGTTCGTGGGCATCAAAGTATCGGTGCAATACCTGATAAAACCGGAATCGATTTACGATGCCTTCTACAAGTTGCAAAATCCTTACGAGCAGATGTCGTCCTACATCTTTGACGTGGTGCGGGCAGAAGTGCCCAAGATGAAATTGGACGATGTGTTCGAGCGCAAAGACGACATTGCTGTTGCCATTCGGCGGGAGTTGGACGAGGCCATGAACGAATACGGTTACTACTTCGTCAAAGCATTGGTAACAGACATCGACCCGGCAGCGGAAGTGAAGCAGGCGATGAACCACATCAACGCCGCCGAGCGCAAAAAAACTGCCGCCGAGTACGAAGGCGAGGCCGAAAAAATACGCATCGTGGCCAAAGCGAGGGCGGAGGCAGAGAGCAAGCGCCTGCAAGGACAGGGTATCGCCGACCAGCGCCGTGAAATTGCCAGGGGCCTCGAAGAAAGTGTCGGCATCCTGAACAACGTGGGCATCAATTCGCAGGAAGCATCGGCGCTCATCGTCATCACGCAGCACTACGACACACTGCATTCATTGGGCGAAAACTCGCACAGTACGCTCATCATGCTGCCCAATGCGCCCACTGCTGCCACCGACATGCTTGCCCAAATGGTGACTTCGCTCGTTGCCACGAAACAAATGAGCGAGAAAACTCCTGCCCTAAAGGAAGGAAACGGGCACAAGGGCTGATGATTTTCGTGCTATTTTAAACAAAAAACGCCGCCGGGTTCATTTCCCTGCGGCGTTTTTGTTTAGAAGGGCAACCCCTCGACAATCTTTTTCAGGAACATGGAAAACAGTTCCGGTTTTAAAGCAACTACGAAAAAGAACCCGAAAACGGCCCCCCAGAAGTGGGCCTCGTGGTCGATGCGGCTGCCCTTGTCTTTATACGAAGAATACGAAGAATAAACAAGATACAGTATTGCTGCAACAATAGCAGGAATGGGAATCGCCCCAAAGAGGTAAATTTCTTTCCAGGGCAAAAACAACACATAGGCAAACATGACCCCGGAAGTGGCACCGGATGCTCCCACGCTGCTGAAACTTTGGTTGTCCCTGTGTTTCAGGTAAGTGGGAATATCCGCGAAAACGCCAGAAAACAAGTACAGTGCAACGAAATTGACCCGCCCCATCACCTCGCCAAAAATCTCCACCAATTTGTCTTCGATAACCGTTCCAAAGCTCCACAACACAAACATGTTGATGGCCAGATGAAGCCAACTTCCGTGCAAAAAAACGGAAGTCAGCCAACGGTAAAATTCTCTGTCCCGTTTTTCCTGGAAGGGGAAATGCATGAATTGATAGAACAATTCACGCTTGTTGAAGGCCAGCCAGGATACCAGGCCGGTGACAACGATGATGACAAGTGTTGCAGACATAGTTGTTTGTTGATTATTTATGGTTGATTGCTGATTGTTGTTGGCTGGTTGACAGCTTTTTAGAACAATCAACCATCAACAACCAACTATTATTCATTGTGGTACAATTCACCCCGCAAAATGGTCATTGCCCGGTAGAGTTGTTCCAAAAAAAACAGCCGGACCATCTGGTGCGAAAATGTCATTTTTGAGAGCGACAGTTGGAAATCCGCCCGCTCGTACACCTGTTCCGAAAAACCCCAGGCACCGCCCACCAGAAAAATCAGCCGCTTTGAGCTGAGTTGGAGTTTTTGCTCCATGAACGTGGCAAACTCCACAGAAGAAAGCTGTCTGCCCCGCTCATCGAGCAAAACTAAAAAATCATCGGGTTTCAGGCGGGAAAGAACTACGTCGCCTTCTTTTTGCTTCAACTGCGGCGGTTGCGGGCTGCCCGTATTTTTTACATCCGGTAACACGACCGTTGCGTAGGGCAGGTAATGGCCCAGCCGTTTTTCGTACACCGACATCCCCTCGTCCAAGTAGGGGAAATCCGTTTTGCCGATGAGCCAAAATTCCACTTTCATGCGGCGGTTTTTAGTTGGATGAACGCCTTGCCAAAGTGGTCGGTGATGTCGCTGGCGAGGAGCGCCTCCTGCTGCAAATCCTTCATCGCCAAATCGCCGGCGAGGCCGTGCAGGTACACCCCCAGCAGGCAGGTTTCGAGCGGTGTGTAGCCTTGCGCCAGCAGGCCGGTGAGGATGCCGGTGAGCACGTCGCCGCTGCCGCCGGTGGCCATGCCGGGGTTGCCGGTGCTGTTGAAAAAGCAGGTGCCGTCGGGGCAGGCTACAGCGGTGTTGGCACCTTTCATCAGCAGGTAGATGCCAAGTTCCTGTGCTTTTAGGCGCTGCAATTCGTTGCGGGAAAAGTCGTCGGAAGACTGGCCAAACATGCGCTCAAACTCCTTCGGGTGCGGGGTGAGGATGCTGTTTTTTGGAATCAATCGGAACAAATCGGGATGCCCGGCGAGCAGGTTCAACCCATCGGCATCGAGGACGATGGGGATGGTAGTTTTTTCCAAAAAATCAGCCAGCCCATGTGCCGTCAGTTCGTTGGTGCCCAACCCGCAGCCGATGCCGATTGCCTTGTATTTCGACAAATCTTCGTGTACCTCCGTGACGGCAAACTGGTGCTCGTCCACGCTCACCATCGCTTCCGGGAAGGCAATCTGGAGGATTTCGTAGGCACACTTCGGTGCATGGACGGTGACGAGGCCCGCCCCGCTGCGCAGGCAGGCTCGTGCAGCGAGGATGGCTGCCCCAATTTTGCCGTAACTCCCCGCCACCAGCAGCGCATGGCCGAACGTGCCTTTGTGGTCGTGGGATTTACGTTGATGAATGATGGGTTTCACCATTTTTTTATCGAGCAGGTGCCACGGCGTGGGTTCGTTTTGGATAAAATTACGGTCCAAACCAATACTTCCGTAGCTCCACGAGCCAACCCTCGAAAAATTTTCGGAAAAAAGAAAACCCAGCTTCGGCATCTCAAAACTGAAGGTAAAATGAGCACAAAAGGAAGTGCCGGTAGTGGGCTTGTCAGCAAACATGCCGGAGGGGATGTCCACTGACACCCGTTTCACAGGCAATTGGTTCAGATGCTTGATGAAATCTGCCCAGTACCTTTCCACGGGACGGCTCAACCCACTTCCGAAAATGGCATCGATTACGATGCTGCCGGGCGGCAGGTCAGGAAACGAGGAGGACGCATTGATTTCTTCAAAAGCACAGGCACCAAAACGGATTTTCTCGAAATTTTCCTGGCAATCACGGCTCATGGTGCCGCTGGTTTTCAATAAAAATGCTTTGACCTCATAAAAATCCCGACCGAGCATACGGGCAATGGCAAACCCGTCGCCGCCGTTGTTGCCGGGGCCGCAAAAAACGAACACCTGCCGGTTCCTGTCGGGGAGTTGTTTTACAAACCAGTTGCAGAAGGCACGGGCTGCCCGTTCCATCAGGTCAATCGAAGCGATGGGTTCGTGCTGGATGGTGTACTCGTCGAGTCGGCGGATTTGTTCGACCGTGAAGATTTTCATTGCAATTTTGGTGTTGGCGCTTTCGGAATTTGACCGTAAGGTATAAATCCGAAAAAAGAAGTGGGGCTGTCCTGCCCGATTTTTTGCTAAAATCAAACATTTGCAGAACTTTAGCCTGTCGAAAAAATATCAGTACCCGTAACTTGTTCGGAATCTTCCATATCATTGTTTCCAAACCCTTGACTACGATGCGTAACCTCTACACTTTTATTTTACTGTCTGCGCTCTTTTTATTGCCTTCAACGGCCCGTGCCACGCACATCGTCGGGGGGGAAATGACCTACACCTGCTTGGGGAACAACATGTATCAAATCAAACTGACCATCTTCCGGGATTGCTACAACGGCGTGCCCTGGTTTGACAGCCCGGCCTCCATCGGCTTTTTCCGAATCAACGACACCGACACGCCTCATTACAAAATCCTTGTGCCCCTCGACCTCATGCTCAACGATACGCTCGACCCCGATTTGGGCAGTGAGTGTTTTGTCGCCCCGCCGAATGTCTGTGTTCACACGACCTCGTACACGACGACGGTTGAGTTGCCATACATACCCGGCGGATACAATATCGTTTATCAGCGTTGCTGCCGAAACGTGACCATCTCCAACCTGATTTCTCCAGAAGATGTGGGTGCCACGTACAGCATCCAGATTGGCGACCAGGCATTGCTGGAATGCAACAGCAGCCCGGAATTCAACAACTGGCCACCGCTGTATCTCTGTGTAAATCAGCCGTTTAGCATCGACCAGTCCGCCGTTGACCCCGATGGCGATTCGCTGGTGTACGTGCTTTGCGACCCTTTGAACGGTGCCAATCCAGCCGACCCCATGCCTCAACCACCGAACGCCCCACCCTACTTTCAGGTGCCCTGGCTCGACCCGCCGTACAATGTGAACAATCAAATCGGGGGGATGCCGGTCATGGCCATCGACCCGGTGACGGGCCTGCTGACAGGTACGCCCAACACCATCGGGCAGTTTGTCATCGGAATTTGTGTGGAGGAATACCGCAACGGTGTGCTCATCGGTACCAAAAGGCGGGACTACCAGGTGAACATCGGCGTGTGCGACATCGCTACTGCCGCCTTTTTTACACCCGATTTGGTGTGCAAAAGTTTTACCGTCAACGTTCAAAACCAGAGCCTCAGTGCCGACGATTTCCTTTGGTTTTTCAATGACCCGAACAACCCTGGGGCTACTTCCACACTGCCAAACCCGACCTACACATACAGCGATACGGGG
This sequence comes from Bacteroidota bacterium, assembly GCA_016234735.1. Lineage (GTDB taxonomy): Bacteria > Bacteroidota > Bacteroidia > Chitinophagales > Saprospiraceae > UBA6168. Next base: position 5,273 of record JACRAN010000338.1, read on the forward strand.
TTGTACAACATCGTGCTGATAGCGGAACCCGGCACCGTTTGCTCGGATACTTTTTCGGCGCAGGTGCAGATTTTGCCTCATTCGATTTTTGCCAATTTCAACATCGTCAACGTCGATTGCGCCGACAGCCTGACCATCCAAGTCACCGATTCATCCTTGGACACGCTTTCTTCCGTTGAATACTGGCAGTGGACGCTGCAATATGGGACCACAACCGTCAATTCCACTTTACAAAATCCGATTTTTGTCATCAAAGAATCCGGGCAGGCAAAAATCACGCTTGTGGTGACGGCTGACAACGGTTGCACCGATACCCTGACCCAGACTTTCCCGGTGGTGTTCCTCAACGACCCGGATTTGAACGAAGTAGTCGCCATTTGCAAGGGTGACGGCGACGCTGTGGAACTCAACCCCAACGGCGCTTTCCCCGGTGCCACCTACAACTGGACACCGCCGGATTTCCTCGACGACCCTACCAGCCCCAACCCCCTCGCCTCCCCCGACACCACCACGACCTACACCGTGAGCATTGACGATGCCAACGGTTTTTGCCATATTGAAAAATCCGTCACCATCATCGTTTCCCCCGAAGTGACGGTGACACCGCTCCTTGACACGATTTTGCAAGGCCAGTCCGTGCCGATTTTTGCCACCGAAGACCCGACCTACACCTACGTCTGGTCGCCCGCCAACTGGCTGGATTTCAATGACATCCCCAATCCGGTGGCCACGCCGGATGAATCCATCACGTACACACTCACGGTCACCGACACCAACGGTTGCGTGGTGGAGCGCAACGTCGTCATTTTCGTCCTGACCTTGTGCGAGGAACCTTACGTTTTTGTGCCGACCGGTTTCACGCCCAACGGCGACGGCAAAAACGACACTTTCAAAGTCATTGGCAACAACCTGGATGAGGTGTACATCGCCGTTTACAATCGCTGGGGCGAAAAGGTGTTTGAATCGAAGGACCCGGCTGTGGGTTGGGATGGTACCTACAAAGGAAAGTTGCTGCCGCCTGATGCCTACGGTTTCTACGTGCAAGTGAAATGCTTTGGCGGCCTTGATTTTTTTAAGAAAGGGAATGTGACGTTGTTGAGGTAGTTGTTGGTTGATAAAACTGTTTTTTATGGGGGAGAAACGCAATCAGAATTAGACGAACTTTATGCTTACAAGCCGGCTTTTCATTTGAGCAATTTTGTTTGGGAAATCGTCAATCACAATTGCAACTCAGTCATCGGAAGCACCATCCCAATCACGTAGCCTACCCCGTCGTATTTCCCCTGTTTAATCGAAGTCACCACGTCAAAGCGCAGCAGGCGGCCAAATCCGATGCCGTCGAAGCCGAGCGAGAACTCGGCGTAGTCTTTCATTTCAGTCGTGTAAAGCACATTGGCACCGGCCACGAGGTTCCAGCCGAGTTTTTTCAGGCCGGGGATTTTGTCGGTCAGCAGACCCTTGAAGTCGTGCTCCCAATGCCCTTCGTACCATGCCCCTCTGGTGCTGTGTGCGTAATACGTGAGGCGTTTGAAGGCGTACATGTAGCGGTCCTTGTTGCCGAGGCGGGTCTCGTTGCCGAGGAAGTGCCGGAAGTCCTGGAAGTACAACTGCTTGTTGTTCAGGAACTTGCCCGCCTCCACCCGGAACTGCATCACCCCGAATACGCCTATCGAAATGTCGTTTTTGGAAATGGCCGCCGACACCCGGTCGTAGTTCACGTCGCTGCCGAAGGCGGCAATCCCTTTCCGGTAATGCAGCCACAGGTCGGGGAACTTGCTGCCAAGCACAAATTTTCGGTCGGGGTAATCCATGTACTTCTGGCCGGGACGAAACCGCAGGCTCACCCCCACCGTCAGTGCATGGCTGTTGCCCAGCACATCGTTTTCGAGGAAATCGTTGATGGGGATGTTGGGCTTGAATTCCCGTTTTTCCCGGAAAAAAAAACTGTAATCCGTGTGGTTTTCCAGCGGCGAGCGGTCGGCCCACTGCACCACCCCGAACGCCAGGATGCCGTTGGCCACCTCCCGCTGGTAGTCGGCCTTCACGTATTTTTTATCGTAAAACCGGGCGTGGTTGCGTCGTTCCACCAACGAAAAATACGTGTTGATGAGCGTAGAAACCGGCTCCAGTTCGTTGAATTGCATCACCTCCTGCCCGCCGGACACCCGCACCTGCGAGAAATTTTTCGGGTTGAACCGCAAGGTGAAATCTCCTGCCCCTCTCAGTTTTTCCTCCGAAAAACCATACGACACCCGCCCGCCGATGCTCAGGCGTTTGCTTTCTTCTTTGTTCAAAAATTTCGAGTAAATCAGCCCCAGCCGCACGTTGGCCCCCTGCACGAGGTTGTACTGGAAGGTGTTGATGGGCGTTTCGAGGTGCCAGGAGTAGCGCTTCCATGAGTTCTGCCAGGTGTAGCCGAACAGCAAGTCGCCCCACTCCGGCTTGTTTTCCTTTCGGTCGATGGAATCCTTGTACGGTTTCGAGTCCCGGATGACCTGGATGCTGTCTTTTTTGATGTAATCGACGTGCTCCTCCACCGTCAGCGGCACCGGGCGGGTCACGTTCCAGTAGGCCGTGTCTTTTTCATTCGCCCCCTTCTCCACCTTCATCACTTCGTTGGTGAAAAAACCGTCGCCCAACTGTGGGTTCAGGTCGTAATTGCGATAAACGGCTGTGAAACTCCCCCCGAATTTGAACCCAAAAAAACCGCCCACGAGGGAAAAAGACTGCGAAAACATGCGCCACGTATCGGGTTTTGCCACCGGCACGAAAGTTTGCCGGATGTAAAACGTGTCGAACAGCGGCATCTGCGTCGAAAGCCCTGTGGTGAACAGGTCGGCGCTGTGGATGTTCCAGGTGTCGCTGATGATGTAGATGTAGCCCCGGTAAACCGGGTCGGCGAAGTTCTTCGGAATCACCTCGATTTTGTTCACCAGCCGCCCGGCCTCGTCCACAAACGCCCCTTGCAGCCGGTACCTGTAGTAGCTCATGGCATTCCCGGCGATGGGCGACACCACGTTGCGGCCAAACTCGGAGACGTTGCGGTACAGGTCCACGTTCATGTCCTGGGCGCTGTTGAAACTGAACCCCTGGTTGTTGCCGCTCACCTTGCTCGACTGCATGATTTCCTTGTATCGGTCGGGTTGCTGGAAGTACAGTTTCGACACCGATTCGGAGAGGTAAACGATGCCTTGGCGGGTGGTGTCGAGGCTGCCGCCGAGGTCGCCGACATCCTGGCCGAACAGCTTTTTCGGGGCATCCAGCACTTTCACGTTGCCCTTGATGTACACCTCGCAGGCGTACTGGTCCACTTGTTTCAGGTAGTATTCCCGCTTTTCGATGGCCTTTCGGATGATGGGATAGGCGGGGTCCTCGGCATTGGCCTTCACCTCAACGGAGGCCAGTTCGATGGCTTCTTCGACGAGTTGCACGTCCAATTTCACGGCCTTGCCCTCCATTTTCACCCTCTCCGTTTTCTGCCGGTAGCCGATGTATTGAAAGACAACCTGGTAAGTCCCTTTTTCCAACGACAACGAATACTCGCCTTTCAGGTTGGCGACCGTGCCGTTCGTCGTGCCTTGCACGTACACGGACACGAAGGGCAATGGCTCGCCATTTGAGTCCGTCACAAGCCCCCTCAATTGGGCAGACAAGGAAATAGCGGGGAGGAACAAACACAGCAGGAGCAAGTGTTTTTTGGCCATAACAGTCGTTTGATAAAAAAGAAGCCGGATGTCGTATCCGTTTGAAAAGGAAATACAACATCCGGCTGGTATTGTTCACAAAACAAGGTCGGTTTTATGCCAACCTGCTCAATCCACTTTCGTCAGTTGCAGCGGCTTGGTTTGTCGGTTGCCCACGTGCAGGGTCAGGAAAAAAGTGCCGTTGGCCATGTTTTCGTTCAAAACGACCGTTGCATCGTTGGCCGCCACTTTTTGGTGCCACACTTCCCGCCCAGCCAGGTCGGTCAGACGCAGTTCGCCCTCGGTTGCGTCTTTCGGCAGCCGGAATTCCACCGTCGTTTTATCGAAAAAGACATTGGGGAAGGCCCGAAGTTGCGCTCCCTGTTCTTCCAACCAGATGGTGGCGTTGGGCGGTGGTAACATTTCCACGTCCAACAACGTCACCTGCCCGTTCACCAAAACAGCGTCAATGGTTTGCGAAGCATATCCTGTCAGGGAGAAAGTGACCGGGAAGGTGCCCGGGGTTGGTTGGCCGGTCGTGTAGCTGCCCAAAATGCCGGTGGAAGTGGCCGTGAGCAAATCGTCACTGTCAATCGAGATGGACACACCGGAAAGCGGCTGGCCCGTCGTACCGTCTGTCACGCTGCCTTCCAGATAGCAAGCCCGTTTGTACGTGGGCGTAAGGATGAACATTTTACCCGTACCGACTGCAAAGGCCACCGGGATATTGGTGGCAATGATATTGCCGGAAGGCAGGAACGGATACACCCCCCAACAGCCGTTGTAGCCACCGCCCGTTTGCTCCGGGTAGGTGTCGTACCAGCCTACCTGCACGAGGTTGGTCGGGCGGGAGGCATCCACGATGTTGAACCCGTCGGTGTACCAGCTTGTCACGGCGAAGTCGTTGACAATGTGAACGTTGTGAGGGATGGAGCCGGAGCCTGGCGTACACTGGAAGCGGTCGAGTTCCACAATGTTGGTGGGGTCGCTGACATCGAAAGCAGCCAGGAAGGAGAAGTCTTTTTCGTCAGTAATCAGCACCGTGTTCTTGTCAGCGGTCGGCCAGGCGTTGTGCGTAAATGCGAGCGGTGTCAGCGTAGAGCCGAGTACGTCGGGGTTTTGCTTGTCCGTCATGTCCACCACGGTCAACAGGCCGTCCCAGATATGGGCACCGTACAGCGTATCGTTGTCCGCGTACCCGTCGTGGATGTAGCCGAGCGACTGGAATTCGCCCACGAAAGTCGGGTGGAACGGGTCGGGATTCAGGTCGCAAACGAGCGCGCCGCCGGTGCCGCTCACGCCTGCACCGGAACCAAAAAGGTACAGGAATCCTTTCGTTTCATCCACGTGGAGGGCATGCACGTTGTGGATTTCACCTGCAATCGGGCCGTCGCCATTGTACACGAACACCGGCAGGTTGGGCGAAGGCAGCGGGCCGAGGTCGATGACCTGCACCGGACCACCCTCAGTAGTCACGTAGGCGTAGTGCCCGTAAGTTTTTACCTCCCGCCAGAGGTTGTCCACGCCGGGGACCTGTACGATTTGAGCCGGGTTAGCGGGGTCGGTCACATCAAAAATGATGAGGCCGAGTTGAGCGCAGATGAGGCCGTATTCCTTGCCATTTTGAACGTACCCCCCAACATTGGCGAGGGTTTGGTTCGGAAACTCGACGCTGGAACGGAGTTCCAGGTTGTAGTTTTGAGCCGTCAGGCTAAAAAACAGCAGCGTCGCAAAGAAGCTGGTCAGGTTTAATTTTTTCATCGATGATTTAGATTGTGCGGTTGTTTGAAATTGTTCGGGGTTGTTTGAAATTGTTCAAATCGGTGTGGGCCGACGTGCTGTGACAATCTCAAACCGCTTCAAACAACCCCGAACAATTTCAAACGATTACTTAAGTTGGCAAAAGTAAACGATTTACGGTCGTAATTACGTCCGGGAAAAAAACATGGAAGGCCTCCTCGTAATCAATGTAATCTTTTGTCAGGCTCTCGACAGCATTTTCAAAAAAATGCGGCCTGCTGCTCCTCATTTTCATCCGGTTGAACGTAAAACGCAGCCCCTCTTCCGTGCCGTAGCGCACCAGCCAGTCGTCGGCAATCATGCGGGGCAGGCGCTCCTGCAAGTAGCCGGGCATGAGGGGCAGATGACGTCGCAATACTTCGTAAACGCCTGATGCAAAGGCACTTAGCTCCACGTTCGAGTAGCGGCCCCAGTTGTTGGCGAGCACAAAATCGTGCAACACATCGAGGATGACCGGGGCATATTTGCCATGCACCTCCCTGAGCCTCGCCGTGCTCTGGTGTACCATCGGGTGCTGGTCGGTGAACGTGTCAATTTGGCGGTGCAAGCGCACCCCCTCCTGAATGTCGGCAGGCAATGCCACCACCTCCCGGTTCGACAGGAAGTCGCCGAGGAAGTTGCCGACAATCAGCGGTTCGGCATCGCCGGAGAGGTAGAAATGTGCGAGGAAATTCATGCCCTTGCGTTGGTTTTCTACAAAAAATTTGACCGGAAACCTGAATGCCCTCCGGTCAATTTCACCCTTGAAAACCAACTGCAAGAGTACGCCAAATTTGAAAAACTTACAGCAGGTCAATCAGCCGTGTAGGTCTTCTCGCCCAACTTGGCGTGGGCCGCCGCAAGCCTGGCAATCGGCACCCTCGGTGCCGAGCAACTCACGTAGTCCAGCCCGATGTGGTGGCAGAACTGGATGGAATCAGGATGCCCGCCCTGCTCCCCGCAGATGCCGATTTTCAGGTCCGGGCGGGTGCGACGGCCCCATTCCACCGTGATTTGCATCAGCTTCCCGACACCACCCGTATCGAGCACCTCGAACGGGTTGTTGTGGAGGATGTCCTTTTGCTGGTAGAGCGGCAGGAATTTGTTCTCGGCATCCTCGCGGCTGAACGAGTAGGTCGCCTGCGTGAGGTCGTTGGTTCCGAAGGAGAAAAATTCGGCCACCTGGGCCAGGCTTTCCGCTTTCATGCAGGCCCGCACCACCTCAATCATGGAGCCGAATTTGAACCGCAGTTTTATTTTTTTCTCGCGCTCAATTTTCTCCCGCAACTCGTCCACGAACACCTTCACGTGTTGCAACTCGACCACCGTGCAAACCTGCGGCACCATGATTTCAGGGTGGATTTCAATGCCTTCCAACTGGCACTCCGCCGTGGCTTCCAGGATGGCCTGGATTTGCATTTTGTAAATTTCAGGATACGTCAAACCAAGCCGCACCCCCCGGTGGCCCAACATCGGGTTCACCTCGTGCAACTCCTTGATTTTGCGCAGCATCCGCTCTTTTTTGGTGATGGCCTGCCGCACCAGGTCGCCACCCGTCTGGTTGAACGGCGAGGGGTAGCCCAGCTTCATCTCCTCCTCGGCTTCCAGCAAGCGGAGGCTGCCGAACAGGTTGTTCACGCCGTCGATGGTCGTTTTCAGGTGGTGGAGGTGCTCCAGTTCGGCCACCACGTCCTCCTCGTTTGGGAGGAACTCGTGGATGGGCGGGTCGAGCAGGCGCACCGTCACCGGCCTGGGCGACATCACTTTGAACACTTCTTTGAAATCCTGTTTCTGAATGGGCAGCAGGCGGTCGAGGGCGACCTCCCGCTCCGCTGTGGTGTTGGCCAGAATCATGTCAATCACGATGGGCAAACGCTCCGGGGCATTGAACATGCGCTCGGTGCGGCAAAGCCCGATGCCCATCGCACCGTATTCGACGGCACGTTTGGCGGCACCGGGCGTGTCGGCGTTGGCGAACACTTTCAGCCTCGCCACCCCGTCCGCCCAGGCCAGCAGGGTTTTCAAGTCATTGGAAAATTTAGGTTCCACGGTCGGAATTTCACCCTGGTAAACATTGCCCGTGCCCCCGTCGATGGTGATGTAGTCGCCTTCGTGCAGGATTTTCTCGCCGATTTTGGCCTGGCGCAATTTTACGTCCACCGAAATGCCCTCGGCACCCGCCACGCAGGGCTTGCCCATGCCACGAGCGACGACGGCGGCGTGCGAGGTTTTGCCTCCCCGGCTCGTCAGGATGCCTTGCGAAGCGAAAAAACCGTGAATGTCCTCCGGTCTGGTTTCTTCCCGAACGAGGATGACTTTTTCCCCGGCCCGGCCCAGCGATTCGGCCCGGTCGGCATCAAAAACGCAATGGCCGCTCGCTGCGCCCGGCGATGCAGGCAGGCCCTGCGCCAGCGGGGTGGCTTTGAAGTTGGGGTCGAGTCGGGGGTAGAGCAACTGTTCGAGCAAATCCGGCTTGATGCGCAGCAGCGCTTCCTCTTTGCTGATGAGGCCAGCCTGCGCCATCTCCACCGAAGTGCGTACCATGGCGATGGCGTTCATTTTGCCGTTGCGGGTTTGCAGGCAGTAGAGCACCTGGTTTTCGATGGTGTACTCGAAGTCCTGCACTTCCCGGTAGTGGGTTTCCAATTTGCTCCGCAATGTTTCCAACTGGCGGTACATTTCCGGCATTTCCTCTTCCAGCGAGGCCACCGGCTTCGGGGTGCGGATGCCCGCCACCACGTCTTCGCCCTGGGCGTTGACGAGGTATTCGCCGAACATCACGTTCTCGCCGGTGCCGGGGTCACGGGTGAAGCCTACGCCGGTGGCGCAGTCGTTGCCCATGTTGCCGAAGACCATCATCACCACGTTGACGGCCGTCCCGTTGGCCATCGCCGGGGTGATTTTGAATTCCCGCCGATAGTCCACCGCCCGGCGGCCCATCCACGAGTTGAAAACTGCCTTGACGGCAATTTCGAGTTGTTCGTAAACGTCTTCGGGGAAAGGTTTCCCGGTGCTTTTTTTCACCACCTTCAGGAACCGTTGGCTGATTTCCTTCAGGTCGTCCGCCTTCAGTCCGATGTCCACTTTGACCCCGGCAGCCTGTTTCACCGCTTCAAATTCCCGGTCGAATTCTTCGTCCGGCACACCCAGCGCCACTTTGCCAAAAAGCTGGATGAAACGGCGGTAGGCATCGTAGCAGAAGCGCTCGTTGTTGGTGAGCCGAATCAATCCTTGCAGGGTTTCCCGGTTCAGGCCGAGGTTCAGGATGGTGTCCATCATGCCCGGCATGGACATCGCCGAGCCGCTCCGCACCGACACCAGCAGCGGGTTAGCGGCATCGCCAAAACGTCTGCCGGAGGCAACCTCCACCGCTGCGATTTGCGCCCGCACTTCGCCCATCAGGGCCTTCGGCAGCGCATTGTCCGGGCTGTCGAGGTAGGTCAGGCAGGCCTCCGTCGAAATGACGAAACCAGGTGGCACGTTCAATCCGATTTGGGTCATCTCACAGAGGTTGGCACCTTTTCCGCCGAGGAGGTGCTTGTTTTTACCATCTCCTTCCTGAAAGGAATAGACGTATTTCTTTTGATTGGTCGTTGCTTTTTTGACAACAGGTAGGTCCAGCACTGCATTTTCCATGATATAAAATTTTCGGTAAAGTTTGGACAACCTGCCTGGTTTGGGAATGATAAAAATCACCGGCCTGGCTGTGGAAAATCAGTAAAATTGGGCTGTTGCGGACTACCTAACTCAAGTTGCGGATGATGTTCCGTATCCCGATAGCTATCGGGAAAAATCTTTGTAGTAAATTGCCAGAAACGTGAATTTCCGTTCCATCGGAACGGCATCTTTTGAAAAAAATACCGTTCCGATGGAACGGACACAAGCATTTAACACCGCATCCTACAAAGATAACGTCCCGCTGGGACGTTATCCGCAACTTGGGTTATCTGCTCCGCCGCTGCTCCCACTCCCACGCCGACCGCATGATTTCTTCGATGCCCCGCTGCGGTGCCCAGCCGATGAGCCGGGCGGCTTTTTCGGCATTGGCGTAGATCGCCACCACGTCGCCTGCCCGACGGGGCCCGATTTGGTAGTTGAGCCGCTGGCCGGTCACTTTTTCAAAGGCGTGGATGGCTTCAAGCACCGTCACCCCGCTGCCGATGCCCGCGTTCAGGACTTCGCAAGGCACGGCCTGTGGGTTTGCCATCAGGAATTGCAGGCACTTCGTGTGGGCGTTCGCCAAATCCATCACGTGGATGAAATCACGTACGCAACTGCCGTCACGGGTGTCGTAGTCGCTGCCGAAGACGGTCATGCTCGCCCGCTTGCCGATGGCCGTCTCCGTGATGACGGGCACAAGGTTGCTCGCCTTCGTGCGGGGCGACTCGCCGATGAGGGCGCTGGGATGCGCCCCGGCGGGGTTGAAGTAGCGGAGCAGCATGGCCTTCACCGTCGGGGCAGCTTTGGTGAAATCCCCGATGATTTTTTCGCCCATCTGCTTCGTGCGGGCGTAGGGGCTTTCGGCTTCCCGGAAGGGCGTGTTCTCGGTCACGGGCAGTTCGGTGGCGTTGCCGTACACCGAGCAGCTCGACGAAAAAATGAAGTCCGGCACCCCGAACTCCTGCGCACAGGCCAGCACGTTCAGCAGGCTTTCGTTGTTGTTGTGGAAATAGCGCAGCGGCTCGAAGACCGATTCCTCCACGCTTTTCAGCGCCGCAAAATGGATGATGCCGCTGATGCCGGGATTTTTTTCAAAAACCTGCCGTGTTTTTTTCAGGTCGCAAAGGTTAACCTTGTAGTTTCGCACCCGCTGGCCAGTGATTTTTCGGATGCCTGCCAGCGCCGACCCATCGGCGTTGGAGAGGTTGTCGATGGAGAGGACTTCAAAACCGTTGTCCATCAAATCGACCATCGTGTGGCTGCCGATGTAGCCGCAGCCGCCTGTGACAAGGACTTTTTTCATTGGATGTTGGACAGGTTTCAGATTTTAGACCTAAGATATTAGACTTTAGATGGGAATGGAGAACGGATGAAACGGATTTTGCGGATTGAAACGGATATTCTTTTTATTTGACCCAGGAAATTACATGGAATAAACTTTCGTGTAAAACAAAAAAAATCCGTTCACATCAGTTGTATCCGTTTCATCCGTTCTCCAATCCTATCTAACTCACACTTTCAACTGACCCGCCACAAAAATAGCTGCATTTGTTATCCATCAAAACGCAATTCTCTGTGCGACACCTCGACCTGATTCCCCAACTGCTGAAAATCGCCCGCTCGGCTGGCGATGCCATCCTCGACATTTACCACAGTGGTGCGGATTTCGGCGTGGGGGCCAAAGCCGACCACTCGCCGCTCACCCGTGCTGACCGGGCGGCCAACGACATCATCTGCCGGGGGCTGGAGGGGCTGCCGGTGGCCTTCCCCATCATTTCCGAAGAAAACAAACTGTTGCCCTGGGAGGTGCGCCGCCAGTGGCGGCTCTGCTGGCTGGTGGACCCGCTCGACGGCACGAAGGAGTTCATCCAACGCAACGGCGACTTCACCGTGAACATCGCCCTGGTGGAAAACGGCAGGGCGGTGCTGGGCATCGTACTCACCCCGGCACACGGTGAACTCTGCTGGGCGGTGGCCGGTCATGGCGCTTTTTTGATAAAAAACGGCGTGGAAACACGCCTCCGTGCCGCCACCTTCCGGGAGAGCGACCCCGGCCTGAACCTCGTCTGCTCCCGCTCGCACCTCACCCCCGAAACGGAGGTCTTCATCGCCCGCTACGACTGCCCGAACCTCGTCTCCCGTGGCAGCGCCCTCAAGTTTTTGCTGCTGGCCAAAGGCGAGGCCCACGTCTATCCCCGCATCGCCCCGACGATGGAGTGGGACACCGCCGCCGCCCAAATCGTGCTGGAAGAAGCCGGTGGCCGGGTGCTGGTGTTTGAAACAGGCGAGCCGCTGCGCTACAACCGGGAAGATTTGCTCAACCCGGCGTTTGTGGCTTTTGGAAAAAAAGAAGTGAGAGGTGTGAAGTGAGGGCATTGGATTTGAATTTTTCTATTTTAGTGCCCGAAAGACTCGGAACAAGAAAAACAATCATGACAAAAGAACTTTGGATTAACCTGCCGGTGAAAAATGCCCAACAATCAAAAGCGTTTTTCACCCAACTTGGATTTTCATTCAGCGCCCAGCATGGCAGCGACGACTCGGCCTGCCTGCTCGTCGGCAGTAAAAATGCGGTGGTGATGCTTTTTGAGGAACCCATTTTCAAAAATTTCACGAGGCATGAACTGGCTGACGCCAAGCAGGCGACCGAGGTATTGATTTCCATCGATGCGGAGAGCCGGGAGGAAGTGGATGAAATGGCAAGGAAGGCGGTAGCGGCAGGCGGCACCCTCTTTGCCCAGCCAGCGGAAATCCAGGGCTGGATGTACGGCTGCGGTTTTGCCGACCTGGATGGGCACCGGTGGAATGTGCTGTACATGGATTTGAGTCAGATGCCGAGGGGGTGAGGGTTGGCGGAAAATGGGTTTAATCTTACTTTCATCGTTACAAAATCAAAACGATATGCGCTTACATTTCATCTTTTGGGCATTAATTCCAACTTGTGTTGCTTTTTCACAAAATTTGGCAATTGGAATAAAACCAGGCCTTTCATTTTCAAAGTTATCAGTGGAATATGATTACCCTGTTGGAAACAAATCCCGAAACTCAGACCTGACGCCAGTTCAGAGTTTATTTGTTGAATGGAAAGCGAGTAAGTTTTTTTTCATCGAGGCCGATTTAGGGTACAAGAAAAAACAAGCGCATCTTGATTTAACATGGAAGAGGCCTACCGACCCTTTTCAGCCTGACCTGTTAAGAGAAGTTTTTGGCGAATTGCAGATAAACCAATTCTTTATCAGCGTTTTACCTCAATTAAGAACAAGTTTAGGCAAGCATTATTTCGGCTTTGTTCATGCCGGTATTATTTGGAACCGCATCGTTTATGAAGCGTATCCATGCTGCATAGATAATAGGTCAAATATCGGAGAAAATCTTTCTTCCTTCGAAACATCAATTGGAGGGGGAGTTGGTTTAAATATTCATGATTCTTTCACCTTTTCACTGGATTTTCAATCGTTAAAGTCCATTCCAAAATCTGATTCCTATCAATATGAACCTAGGGTAAATTTTGATAAAGATTTACTGGTTTCAGCAAAGATTGGCTTGTTTATCAAATAATGAGTCCCTTCGAAAACGCTGTTTTACTTTGAGGGAATGGGTTCCCCCGTTGGCAAAAGTTCGAGCAAGTGTTGAGCGAAGCGGCACCCGCCACCCCATCCCTGATTCCTCATCCCTCGTCCCTAAACCTCTGCACAGGCGTGTTCAGGAAGGGAGACCTCCATCCCCGGATGGCTTTTTTTGCAGGAAAAAAGAAAGCAACGCCGCAATGCCGGCCAGAAATTCTAAATTTGCCATATCACAAAGGCAAAATACATGGAAACCAACGACCTGACTTTCCTCAACCAATTGAAAATCTCCCTGTCGGAAAACGAGACGGACACCGTCATCGATCAGTTGACCACGTACTAGGAGAACGATGAAACCGAGTTGCTCGACGAACTCATCAGCCATAAAAGCCGCTGGTTGGACATCAACAAGCAACAACGGTTGGGGGTGCTCGCCATGGATGATTTCAATGTGGCCCGCAACCAGATTACGTTTGCGCTCATCGGGTTCATTTCGGCACTTCAGAAGAAAATCAGGAAGCGCACCCTGTCGCCGTTCCAGTACGGGGAGGTAGCGACCGATTCGCACAGTGTTCAGCCTTCGGCTTCCACAACGGTTACGCCGAAGGTTACGGAACTCGTGGACGAGGGCAACCGAAAATTCAACGAAAAAGACTTCCAGGGTGCGCTTGAGTTGTTCGAGGAAGCCATCAAGGCCGATGGCTCCGTTGCCTTGCTTTACTCCAACCGGGGCCTCACGTTGTACAACCTCGGCCATGTGGACAAGGCCATGCAGGATTTCGACCGGGCCATCAAGCTCGACCCTGCTTTTGCGATGGCCTACATGAACCGTGGATTAGTAAAATACGAACAGCTCAACAAGTTGCAGGAAGCCCTTCGGGATTACACGCATGCCATCAACCTCGAACCGCAGAACAGCCTGGCCTATTTCAACCGGGGCATGGCGTTCATCACGCTGAACGACTACGACCGGGCCATCGACGACTTCAACACGGTGCTGAACATCGACCCTGCCAATGCCGAAGCCTACATCAACCGGGGGCTTTGCAAACTGAATTCGCAGCGCTACAATGAGTCGGTAGAAGATTTTTCCAAAGCCATCCGCCTGAAAGGCGAAACGGAACTCGGCTACCTGAACCGGGGCCTGGCCTACTACTACCTCAATGACTACCAGTCGGCGCTGGCCGACTACCAGCAGACGCTGAAAATGAACCCGTACTCCGGGGAGGCGTACCGGCTCATCGGACTGATTCATTCCATGTCGGGCGAGTACGGCGAGTCCATCCCGTTTTACGACCATGCCATCAAGCTGGGCAACGACGACCAGTGGAGCTACCTCAACCGTGCCTTGGCCAAAACGCAAATCGAACAGTATGCCGAAGCCGTGGCCGATTACCAAAAAACGATAGAACTCGACCCTTTCAACCTGGACGGATGGTCGAGCCGGGGGCTAAATTTTTACCACCTGGGCGAGTACACCGTAGCGGAGGAATGCCTGATAAAAGCGACGAAAATCAACGCCAACCACCGCCCGACGCACAGCAATCTTGGTGTGCTTTACTACCAAACCGGGAAGTACAACGATGCCATCAAGCACTTCCTGACAGCCATGAAGATTTCAAACCCGGACGATGAAACGCTGCTCCAACTGACCGGCACCTGCTGGTACCACCTCGGCATCATCGACCAGTCAGTGGCATATTTTAAAAAATCCATCGAAGCTGACCCCAACCGCTCGATGGCCTGGTACTGGTACGGCGTGGCCCTGGAGGAAACGGGCGATAAACAAACCGCCATGGAATGCTACACTCATTCCATCCAACTTGACCCGCAGGGCAGTTACCTTTCTTACAACAACCGGGGCGTGTTGAAATACAACGCCGGTGACAACAAGGGCGCTATCGCCGATTATCAGGCGACGCTGGCTATCGTACCTACTTTTGAAACGACCTTGAAAAATTTGAAATTGGCAAAAGATGCCGAAGGTGGCGGAATTTTCAATTGGCTGAAATAGTTGCATGGTTGCATGGTTCCATTGCTGCATGGTTTCATTGTCCCGGAAAGCAATTGAACAATGAAACTATGCAGCAATGAAACAATTCACCCCTTCCCGTACAACTCCCTGAGTTTTTTAAGCAAACGCAACAGCTTGATGTTCAGCGTTTTATTGGCATTGAAGAAAATGCCGTTGACGGTAATCCAGTCTTCCTGCCGTTTGATGTCCTCTAAGTTTTTATAGTACACCCGCTGTTTTTTTTCAAACGGCATTTTCCAGTAGATACAATCACGGGTCATGGCAAAGCCGTCCTTGCAGGTACCGAAGGCGGAGAGGTCGCAGATGAAGTAAATGGATTCGCCCTTTTGCGGGGAGAGGAAGTTTTGGGCAGCGTTTTTCAGCTTGTTGGCGGGCATGGTCACGAAGTCGGTGTAAACGGTTTCCTGTTCGTTGTCGAAGTCGAGATAGGTCAGGATGAGTTCACCCGGGCTGATTTTTTCAACAGTCATGCCCTGGTATTTCAGGATGGCTTCCGGGAAAACCGCCTCGTTGAGGTCTTCGCAATACCGGACCATGAAATAATCGAGCAGCTCCTCGAAAGCAGGGGTGGTGAGTTTGGTGCGGGCCTGGTCGTCCGGCAGGTGCTGTACCTGTTCGCCCAATTGTTTGATGCGGAAATCGACGCTCGACCTGAAATCGCTCTTGTAGAATCGGTCGATGTACGCACTGTGCAAAGCCGGGTTGTGCTCCTCTTTCAGCCGCCGCTCGAAAGCCAGGCTGAAACGGTCGGCCATTTCCTGCTCGGCGTTATCGGTGTGGGTGGTGTCGAAAAGGTCGTTCAGTTTGGTTTTTGGCGGTTCTTTTTTTGGAGTTGGGAAAAGCAGTCCGCAATTCGAGCAGGCAGGGGCATGCAGGTCGTTTTCGGTGCCGCAGTTGGGGCAGTCAAACGTCTCCTCGATGGCGGGCGTGGCGCAAAACGGGCAGAACCTCGCATCGTCCGGGATGGGTTTTTGACAGGCTCGACAGTTTTTCATCGCTCTTTTTCTTGTTTTAATGCCCGGCGAAGTTAAAGAAAAGCCGCCCCAAATTTTAAAAACCTTGCGTCGGTTGGCCTGTTGTTTTTACCTTCACTTTCAGATAGGATGGGAGAACGGATGAAACGGATGAAACAGATTTGAACGGATTTTTTTAAAATAAACCCACAGTAAATTGACTGAGGAATTTGCTCAAAAAAAAATCCGTTTCAATCCGCAAAATCCGTTTCATCCGTTGTCCAATCCCGTCCTATGCTTTCGCTCATGGAAAAACCTGGTGCCAAAAAAACGCCCGGCGAGTACGACAATTTCACCTTCCATCCGTACAACGTGATGCTGATGTTGACGCTAATGGCCATCACGGCATTGTTCCTGGCGCTGTCCATTTCGTTTGTGTATTCGAGGGTGCAGAGCGGCATCGGGGCTATCAGCATCCCCCGGCTGTTCATGTTCAACACATCCCTGCTCTTGGCCAGCAGCGTGGCGATGGTGCGGGCCAAAAAAGCCTACTTGGACGACCAGACACAGACCTATCAAAACTGTCTGCAAGCTACCATCGGGCTGACGCTGTTGTTTTTGGTGCTGCAAATCGTGGCATGGAGGCAACTCTTCCAGCAGAACATTTTCCCGGAGACGGACAACTCGGCAGGATACCTCTACGTGTTGTCCATGCTGCATTTTGCGCACGTGGTAGCGGGGCTGCCCTTCCTTTTCCGTTTCTTGTCCACTGCCAAAAAACACATGAAAGAACCCGTGACGGTGCTGGTTTATTTCTCCGACCCGGAGAAGCGCCTGCGCCTGCACCTGCTGTCCATCTACTGGCACTTCCTCGACGGGCTTTGGGTTTTCCTGGTGCTTTTTCTGTTGGCCAACCAATTGATTTAATTGTTGATGGTTGATGGTTAATTGTTTGAAGCCTCAATCAACAATCAACCATCAACAATTAACAATCACCAAATATTCACCTCCGGCGACAAGCCGATGCCGAACTTTTCGGCCACCGAATCTTGAATCTTTTTGGCCAAGGCCAGGATTTCTGCGCCGGTGGCGTTCCCGTAGTTCACCAGCACGAGCGCCTGACGTGCGTGGCAACCGGCGTCGCCGAAGCGCTTGCCCTTCCAGCCCGCCTGCTCGATGAGCCAGCCTGCCGGAACCTTCACCCGGCCAGTGGGCAGCGGGTAGCTGACGATGCCGGGGAATTGCTGCTCAAGTTGCTGAAAATGAGCAACTTCAATCTCCGGGTTTTTGAAAAAACTGCCTGCGTTGCCGATTTCCGCCGGGTCGGGCAGCTTGCTCTGCCGGATGTGGACGACGGCACGTCCCACATCGGCGATGGTCGGCTCCGCAATGCCCCACTCCGCCAGCGTCCGCTGGATGTCGCCATAGCCGGTGCGGGTTTGAGGCGATTTTGAGAGTCTCAAAAAAACTTTGGTGATGAAAAATTTACCGCTGAGTTCCTGTTTGAAAATGCTGTCCCGGTAGCCGAACCGACAGTCGGCATGGTTGAAAACCTTCACTTCGCCCGTCGCCAGTTCCACCGCTTCCAACCGCTCGAACACGTCCTTCAACTCCACGCCGTAAGCCCCGATGTTCTGGATCGGGGCTGCCCCGACCGTACCTGGGATAAGCGAGAGGTTCTCGATGCCGCCCAGCCCCCGCCCGATGCACCACTGCACCCACTCGTGCCAGACGACCCCACCGCCTGCCGCCACAAGCACCGTCGCAACGTTCTCCTCCACGATGCCGATGCCGCCTACTTCGTTTTTAATGACCAGGCCGGGGAGGTCTCTGGTCAGCAGCAGGTTGCTGCCGCCGCCGAGGATGTGGAGTGGGCGTTCGTTTTCCGCCAGCACTTGCTGCAACTCCGCCACAGTTTTCACCGCCACCAACGACTCGGCCCTCGCCTCCAGGCCGAAGGTGTTGAGTTTTTTCAGTGAAAAATGCCGCCTGAATTGCATGTCGTGCGAATTGCGTTAGTTGGTCGCAAAGGTATTTTTGCTTTTAAAAAAAACGGCGATAAACTTACCCGCTTTGCAGTTTTCTCTGCGGTGCCGTTTACTTTTGCGCCGCAATCCGTCACCAATCACTACTCGCAAAAATGACCTTCAACCAGTTTTTGAAAATTTTCCCGGAAGTCACCCTGCCCGTTTCCATCACCGAAGAGAGCGCCTCGGCCTTCAGTCTCGACAACGACCCGTTTACAGGCCAGATGATTGAGGAGTTCCTGCTGCCGCTGGAACCGGACATGGACGACCTGACGGAATTCGTGCCTGGCTTCCGCATCGCCGGGCTGAACGACATCCACGCCGTGTTGTACTGGAAAGCTGGGCTTTTGAGCTACCAGTACGTGCTGGTAACGTTTGAAAAAAGCGGAAAACCCATCGACCGAAAAGTGATTGCAGGCACAGTCTCCGATGGGAAAATCATCGTCCGCTCCGTGGCCAGGATCGATGAATATTTGACCATCTACATCGTCAGCGGCGTAGCCAGCGGCTCCGACGACCTCTTCGATGCGAACGAAAGCACCGCCCGTGAACTGGAACTGCTGCCCGATGGCCGGATGGTGGAACTGGCGTGAGTCTGAAAATTTGCAAATCCAATTTTCACATGCAGAGTTTTGAACAGGAAATCAAAGCCTTCCTCAAGGCGCAAAATCTGGAGTTCAAGGACAATTCCGATTCCTTCAAACGGCTTGATTTTTCGGTGAAATTGGATGAGCAGTGGAGCTTCCGCTTCGATGCCAAAGAAAAACGCCAGCGCTACAACCTTCAAAATTGGCAACTCACCTCCGAACAGGAACCGTTCGCTTTCATCATCGACGACCTGGCGGCCCGGAAAATACTGGCGTATGCGCCCTACTCCGGCATGGTCATCCGGGACAACCTGCTGGGTGGCTACTACTTTTACAGTGTGCTCGACCTCTTCCTCATGCCCAAAACCCGCGTGAACCGTCCCATCGAAAAGAACCTGAAAGCGATGAAAGGCAAGTGGGTCATTGACTTCCGCAACGGCCAGAAATGCGGTTCGATGGCCGCCGTGCTTTCCTTGTTCCGGCAGTACATCACCAAACGGGAAGATTTTTTCATCAACATCCTCGAATGTTTCGGCGACTACCACGGAGAGGACATCGGCGAGCGGGGCGAGGTGCGCCGAGCGGAATATTGGGACACCGATGTGAAGGCTACTCGTTGAATTTACGATTTACGAATGACGATTTACGATTCTGAAATTCAATCGTAAATCGTCAATCCAAAATCGTCAATAGTTTATTCCCACTTTTTTGAAGATGAAATGCAACAGCCACGCCGGGCCGATGAGCAGGAACTGGAGGTCTTCGAGGAACGACGGCTTTTTCCCTTCGATTTTATGGCCGATGAACTGGCCAATCCATGCCATCACAAAGATGAAAATGGAGATGAGTGCCAGCATTTTGGCATCGCCGAAAGTGGCCTCGTAGATGGCGTTGTTGCCGTACAGCATGGCACTGCCAATCAGCACGAACCCCAGAAACATGGTCAGCGACAGCCGAAAGTAGTACACCAGCGCAGCCGCCAGCGCTACTGTCGCCCAGTTCGTGAACAGCCCACGCTCTGTGAAAAAAGGGATGGAAAACAGCAGCCCGAACAGGCTGAACATGATGGAAGGGACGCAAATCCAGTGGATGAATTTGTTGATGCCGTTCTGGTGGCTTTCGCCGTACTTGGCGAGCAGGAGGTCGATTGTTTTGGCCATGATGCAAGTTTTTGAATGCCCGGTAAATGTAGCAAAACCATGACTTTTTTCATCAATCAGCCACAAAAACAAAAAGCCCACAGCCTGAACTGCGAGCCTTTTTCGTGCCGAAAGAGGGACTCGAACCCTCACGCCCGTGAAGACACACGCCCCTGAAACGTGCGCGTCTACCAATTCCGCCATTTCGGCTGGGGATAGTTTTGAGTTATGAGTTATGAGTTATGAGTTAGTGAGTTGATGTAACTCACTAACTCATAACTCATAACTTCTAACCCCCAACGTACCGAAGGTGGGACTCGAACCCACACGTAGTTGCCTACACTGGATTTTGAATCCAGCGCGTCTACCATTCCGCCACTTCGGCATTTTTCCTTCAAAAAAAACTTGCTAACCACCTGATTCAGAGTATTTTACATGAACAAAAACAGGGATAGTGGGTACTCCAATCAGTGTGCTTCCGTCGAAGCGGGTGCAAATCTATCCAAATTTTCTTTTATTCTCAAAAGGTACCTTCTTTTAAAAAAAAATTCCCGCACGGGTTCCAAAACCCCAGGTTGGGCGGTTTCGTTCCGGTAGTTTTCCAGCGTGGGTTTCACTTCCTCGTAGAGCGAGGCTTCCAATTCCACCACTTGATTTGTCGCCGTGTCAAAAATGTTTTGGTCAAAACCGAACTCCAATTCCATGATGGCTTCGTTGATGTCCATCATTTCGAGGAGGAATTCCTGCGGGATTTCGTTTTTGCCTTCTTCTTTCAGGATGCCATGGAGGTCGAGGATGTATTTGGTCCGCCGGTCGAAGTCGGCCAGCGTCTGGTAGGCTTCGTTGTTGAACGTGGAAAGTTCCAGCGCATGGCCTTGTTTTTCATCCGATTCCAAGGTGAAATAGTCGGGATGAAACCGTTTACTGTTTTGCAAAAACCGCCGTTTCAAATCCGCTTCGTCCGGGAAGAACGACACCGGGATTTCAAAAAACTCGAAGTAATTCATTCACTTGGTGATTTGTTGATTTGGTTATTTGTTTATCCGAAAACCAAATCAACAAATAATCAAATCAACATGGTCAGAACAGCCTTGAAATGTCAAGCCCCAGCGCAAAAACCATCAAAGAAATCAGGATGACGAAGCCCACCATCGTTGAGATTTCCATGAATTTGTCGCTGGGTTTCTTGCCGGTGAGCACCTCGAACAGCAGGAACATCACGTGGCCGCCATCGAGCGCAGGGATGGGCAGCAGGTTGATGAGCGCCAGCACCAGCGAGAGCATCGCCGTCATTTGCCAAAAGGTTTCCCAGTCCCATGTGGAAGGGAACATTGAGCCGATGGTGATGAAGCTGCCGAGGCTGTCCGTTACTTTGAGATGTCCGGTGAACATCCTGCCGTAGGCTTTCAGTTGCGACCCCAAAAAGTTCATGCCCCTGTGGAACCCGGCGGGAATAGCCGCCAAAAAGTTGTATTCCTGGGTCTCCGTTTTGAAAGAATCGCTCAGTTTACCGGAAATGCTGGCCCCAATCCTGCCATTTTCATCTGTTCGCAAAGCCAGGTCGAGCGTATCCACCATACTGGGCGTTAGCCTTCGCAATACCCGCACCTGGATGGTGGTATCTTTTTGTGGATTTTTGGAAACGAGGTCATAAAAATCCTCAAAATACGAGGTCGGAGTTCCGTTCAGGCCAATGATTTGGTCGCCTTTTTGGATACCGGCTTTCTCGGCAGGCGATGGCTCGCACTTTTTCCAAAAAAGGAAGCCCTTGCAATATTTGCCGTACCCTTCAACGATGAATGGCCGCCGCAGGCCGTAGAGCGTCACGCCTTTGTTGCCATATTTGGAGAGGCCACTGGCGATTTCCTCGCTGATGGGGAGCTTGATTTTCTCGCCGTTGCGCTCCACCGTGATGCTCCGGGCACCGTTGATGACGATTTGGCCCTTGACGAAATTGGGATTGAATTTTTTCAAATCCATCGTGTCCACGGCCACCACCTGGTCGCCGGGGCGGATGCCGACGACGAGGCCGAGCGAGTCGGGCTGCACACCGTAGGTCACGTTTTTGGTGGGCAGGTACTCCTCGCCCCATGCCCAAAACATCATGGCGTAAATCAGGAAGCCGAGGATGAAGTTGACGGTGACACCACCGAGCATGATGACGAGGCGCTGCCACGCCGGTTTGGAGCGGAACTCCCAGGGCTGTGGCGGTTCCTTCATCTGTTCCGTGTCGAAGCTCTCGTCCACCATGCCGGAAATTTTCACGTAGCCGCCCAACGGCAGCCAGCCGATGCCGTATTCCGTTTCACCGATTTTCTTTTTGAACAACTCAAACCAGGGGTCGAAGAACAGGTAGAATTTTTCCACTCTGGTTTTGAACCACTTGGCGGGCAGGAAGTGCCCCATTTCGTGCAGCACGATGAGAATGGAGAGGCTCAACACCAATTGCCCGACCTTGACGAGAATATCCATATTGTTTATAGATGTGAGGGGTGAGAGGCGAGAAAGTGAGGTTTTAAATTGCACCCACTTTCTAAAAACAACCCACGACTCAATAATTTGCTTTGGAAAAATGCAGGAAGATGGCCTACCCGCTGGCTCGTCCAAATTTTTTGAAGCCGCAAAAGTAATGAGAGTTTGGACTTTTGACAACTGACATTGCTGCCGGGTGCCCCATTCTAAAGTCTAAAGTCTCTGGTCTGAAATCTCCTCTTATTTTTGCCCCATGATTTTGTTTTACACGACCGACATCCGGGGCGGTTCCGCCTGGTTTTCCGAGGAGGAAGCCCGCCATTGCTCGCAGGTGTTGCGGAGGAAAACAGGCGATGTCGTTCAGTTTCTGGATGGGCTGGGCGGCTGGTACGAGGGCGTGATTTCGGAGGTGAACAAGCGGCAGGTGGTGGTGGAAGTCACCGACCGGAGAGCGGGCACCGACCTCCGCAATTTCCGGCTGCACCTCGCCATCGCCCCCACTAAAAACATCGACCGCTTCGAGTGGTTCCTCGAAAAAGCGACGGAAATCGGCATCCATGAAATCACGCCGCTGCAAACCGGGCACTCCGAACGGACGAAACTCCGCTACGACCGTTTGGAAAAAATCCTGCTCGCCGCCATGAAACAATCCATGCGAACCTGGCTGCCCAAGCTGAACGAACTCACTGATTTTGAGCATTTTATAAAAAAAACTGAAACCCCGGACGGCCACGCCCGTTTCATTGCCCATTGCCGGGAAGAAAATTTGCCGCACCTGAAAAACAACTGTCCGGCAGCTACGGACGTTACTTTGCTCATCGGACCGGAGGGCGATTTTTCACCGGCTGAAATCTCGCTGGCCAACGAGGCTGGTTTCAAAAACATAAGCCTGGGCACTGCCCGGCTGCGCACCGAAACGGCGGGCATCGTGGCCTGCCACATCATCAATTTGCTAAACGACTGACGAAACATGAAGCTGTTTTCCCTGCTTATTTTGCTGTTCCCTGCTTTTTTTCAACAGGAAAATGCGCCGCTCAAACTTGCCCTGATGAAGTACAACGGCGGCGGCGACTGGTACGCCAACCCTACTTCGCTGACCAACCTCGCCCGGTTTTGCAACGACAACCTCGGCACCAACTTCGACACCGACTACGCAACCGTGGAGGTGGGCAGCGCCGAGCTTTTCAATTTTCCTTTCGTCCACATGACGGGCCATGGCAACGTGGTTTTTTCGGATGCCGAGGCCGAAAACCTGCGGATTTACCTCATCGGCGGCGGTTTTTTGCACATCGACGACAACTACGGCCTCGACCCGTTCGTGCGGCCTGCGATGAAAAAGGTGTTCCCTGAATTGCAGTTCGTGGAGTTGCCCTACCAACACCCGGTTTACCATCAAAAATTTGACTTCAAAAACGGCTTGCCCAAAATCCACAAGCACGACGACAAGCCCTCGCAGGGCTTCGGGCTGTTTTGGGAGGGGCGGTTGGTGTGTTTTTACAGCTACCAATGCGACCTCGGCGACGGTTGGGAAGACCAGCCGGTACACAACGACCCGGAGGAAAAACGCCAACAGGCTCTGAAAATGGGAGCGAACCTGGTGCAGTTTGTTTTTCAGCAGTGATTCCTTGGTTGATGAAGGTCGATTTAGGTTGATAATCAACCTTCTGCCACTAACCTGATTTCATTTTTGCCGCTTCGGCACAGGGTCATCGCCACCAGGGGACCAAGGGTGGCAACTCAAAAAGCGCTTGGTACCCAGCCACAATCCTTTCGCAACGCCCCACTCCTGAATGGCCTCCACCATGTAGTGCGAGCAAGTCGGCTGATAGCGGCACGAGGGTGGAATAACCGGCGAGATGAAGCGTTGGTAAAAACGGATGGGGAGGATAAAAATGGCTTGGAATACTTGTCTCATTAAAAACCTGTTGATGTCTGTGCTCCAAAATTACGGGTACGTTTTTGATTCCCGCACAAACTTTCTAATTTAGCCCAACACCTGTAAGCCCTTTGAGTTTTTCCTGACACTATAAATTTCTTTGCAATGAAATCCATTACCAGTTCGCTGCTTTCGGGTGCATTTCTCCTTTTTTTTCAGTTAAAAATTGGCGCTACGACCATCGTGCCCTTCCCCAACCTGGGCGAAATGGCCAAAGGTTCCGGCATGGTCGTACTCGCCAGGGTGCAGGGAACTTACGAAGTGCAAACCGGCACGGAAACCCGCCTGCACACTTCGCTGACCGTGGAAGCCTCCGTGAAGGTCAACCTGCCCGAAGGGGCAAATTTTGAAATCCAGCACTTGTCGGCGAAGGGCGATGGCTGGGTCAGGGTCATTCCCGACGACGTTTTCCTGTCGGAAGGAAGCAGCTACCTGCTGTTTTTGTCGCAAAATGCGGCGGGCCTTTGGGAACCAATACTCATGTCCTACGGCATTTTTGAGTCGGTGGAGGTAGCCGGGGAGAAGTACCTCGTGCCACTGCCAGAGTGGGCAGACTTGAACATCCTGACCCGCCCGGACGGGCTACCCGTCGAGCCGCTCGGCGTTTACCACCAGCAGGAGTTGCTTGATATTTTGAGGGCGTTTGTTTCCACTCCTGAAAAATGGCACGGCAACGATGCGCTTTTGACGACGGATGTGGGTGGTTTCCTGGGTCAACTGAGCGCCCGGACACCGCCGTCACATTGCACTTTCCTGAATTCCGGTGGCACAGGTTTCCGTTGGCTGAGTTTCCCAGGTACGCTCGTCGAGGTACATGCGCCAACTGCGGGGGATTCCGATTGTTCGCCTGCAACACAGGCAAATACCAACGTATCCAATGCCGTAACCGACATGGAAAACAGCTACGACGGCATTTTCTTGTTGTATGGCCCCACGTACAGTGGTTTCACGCCTGATTGCACGGATATGACCGCCGTTGGTAACGATTTTCTGGATTGGGTAGATGCCAACCTCGGAGGGCAAAGAAATATCGTCATCCAATATCAGGACCCCTGCAATGAAATCACCGACCTCGTAAGCTGCGCAGGAACACTTGCTATCGGAGGGTTGTATGGATTTGAGCCACTCCAATCCTACGATGGGATGAACTGGTATCAGGGTGCTTACGGCTACGTCATCGTCAACAATGGGGTATGCACCTGCCTGACTTCCACGCAGTACAAAATCATGATGACCCACGAAATGACCCACTCGTTGGGGCTTGGACATATTGCTTCGGGCAGCGGCACGGCCAACATGAACCCCAGTTGTTGCAACAACATCACCACCCTCGACGAACAATGCGTCGATTACCTCTACGCCCCGCTGCTGCCGGTTGAATTGATTTCCTTTGACGGCAACGTCGCCGGGGCATCGATTGAACTCCACTGGCAAACAGCCTCGGAGGTGAACAACCGTTCCTTTTCGATTGAGCACTCTGCCGATGGCAGTCACTTTCAAACCATCGGAGAGGTCAGCGGTGCCAACAACAGCAACGTCGAAATCAACTACACTTTCGTTGACAAACAACCACAACCCGGCACGAACTACTATCGGCTGAAACAGACGGATTTTGATGGCCAATTTGAACACAGCCCTGTCATCGTGGTCGGTTTCGGGCGGCAGGGCAGTCTTTTTGAAGTCAGTAGTCAACCGGCTGCCGACGGTAATTTGCAATTGGTGTTCGATGCAGAAAACGCTGCCAACGCCCGTATTGAGGTGTATGATTTGAAAGGTAGTTTGTTGAAAATCAGCAAGTTGGAAGCAGTTTCCGGCCTCAATTCACCGGAAATACAACTGCCAGATATAGCACCGGGTATTTACCTCGCCCGGTTGGTCATGGGCCAGGAGGTCAGGTTTGCCAGATTTTATAAAAACTGAAATCCTGCGTTAACAGCCGTTTAACATCCTTCCAAAATAGTTAACAACGTCCGGTAGCCGTATCCGGTAAATTTGTGCGCCAAAACCGGCAACCGTTCCTCGGTTTTTACCGTTCAAAGGATAGAAATAAGAAAATCGGGCTACTTTTGGCGAAAATACTGTCGAGTGGAAAAGACGCTGGCGCAATACGATGCCGTGGTGAAACGGTGCAAAGATGTTTTCCTGAAAAAAACCGAAGACTACGGCACGGCCTGGCGCATCCTGCGGCCCACTTCCCTCACCGACCAGCTTTTCATCAAAGCCAAACGCATCCGCAGCATCGAGGAAAAATCGGTGCAGATGGTGGAAGATTCCATCGAGGGCGACTTCATCGGACTGGTGAACTACGCATACATGGCTCTCATCCAGTTGAGCCTTGGCGACGACGAAACATTGGAGCTGACCCAAAAAAAAACAGAAAAACTGTACGACCGGCAGGTGGTGGCCGTTCGCAGTTTGATGAAGGCCAAAAACCACGATTACGGCGAAGCGTGGCGTGACCTGCGCACCAGTTCCATCACCGATTTGATTCTGATGAAGCTCCTGCGCATCCGCCAAATCGAAGACAACCAGGGCAAAACGCTGATTTCGGAGGGCCTCGACGCCAACTACGCCGACATTGCGAACTATGCTATTTTCGCCCTGATTTTATTGAGTGAAAATTAAAACCTGAAGATATGACGATTTACACCCTGCTACTCTACATCGCCATCGCTGCCGCCGTTCTCACGGCGCTGACGGGCTTCGTTTTTAAGGCCCAGAAAAGCTGGTTGATGACGTACCTGCAACATTTTTGCGGCTCGCTTTTCATCTTTTCCGGCTTCGTCAAGGCGGTGGACCCGCTCGGCACGGCCTTCAAAATGGAGCAGTATTTCGCAGAGTTTTTTTACACGTTCAAAGAAACGGCGCTGTCGGGCATCGCCCCCGTATTCCCCTGGTTTTCAGGGCATTCCGTCCTGTTTTCCATCGGGATGATTGTGTTTGAAATAGCCCTCGGCATCATGCTGCTGCTGGCCTACCGGCCAAAACTGACAAGCTGGCTTTTCCTGCTGTTGGTGGTGTTTTTCACGGCGCTCACCGGCTTCACCTTCCTCACCGGCTACGTGCCTTCGGGGGCCAATTTCTTCGAGTTTGGTCAGTGGGGCGAGTACGTGAAAACTAACATGCGGGTGACGGACTGCGGTTGTTTCGGCGATTTTTTGAAGTTGAAACCGAAAACCAGTTTCTTCAAGGATGTGTTCCTGATGCTGCCTGCGCTTTATTTTGTTTTCCGGCACAGGGACATGCACGAGCTTTTCACGCCAAAAGTCAACCGGCTGATTGTGTGGGGGTTAATCATTGCTTCTTTCGTTTTTTGCTGGCGCAACACATACTGGAACGAGCCGGTTTTCGACTTCCGCCCGTTCAGGGCCGGGGTGGATGTGCGTGGCCAGAAGGAAAAAGAAGCCACAGAGGAAGCAGACGCCTTTCAAGTAACGGCTTATAAAATGAAGAACAAGGCCACCGGCCAGGTCGTCACCCTGCCCATTGCGCAGTACACGAAAGAATACGAGAAATACCCGGCAGAACAGTGGGAACTGGAGCAGATTAAAAATAACCCCGACTACGAGCACAGCAAAATCAGCGAGTTTGATATCAGCGCTGCCGACGGCACCAACATGACCGATGCCCTGCTGCTTGACTCAGGATATTTCCTCATGGTGGTGGCTTATAAAATCAAAGCCTTGGATGGTAAACAAACCGAATCCAGCACGGTGAACGACACCACTTTCGTGGTCGATACGGTGCGGGCAGCAGGCACCGATTCCTTCACTTTGGTGAAAAAAGTGCAATCCGTAACCCCAAAACAAGTGGAAGTAGAAGTGACCGCCTTCGACCCTGAGTACGAGCGGCGTTTCACTGACATCATCAATCCGGTGATGAAGGCGGCAGAAGGCACGGGGGTCAAACTCTTTGCCGTGACGGCACCGAACAACCCGGCGGTCATCGAAGACTTCCGACATGCCACGCAGAGTGCCTACCCGTTTTTCACGGCGGATGATTTGCTGCTCAAAACGATTCAGCGTTCCAACCCCGGCATCGTGCTTTGGAAAGACGGCAAAATCTTGCAGAAATGGCATTTCAAGGACATGGCGACTTTTGAGGAAATGAAAGCCAAGTACATCAAGCTGTAACAACTCAACTCAGTCGCCCCGATTGTTTGCGGAAAAATCGAAAGAAAAGGTGTCGTCTGGATTATTTCCAGAACAATCAGGGTGACCGAACGTTAAAAACAGGCATCCAAGAAGTTTTAAAAATGTGTTTTTGAAAAAAACCATTTCTTTGCAACCAGAATGTAAAACCAGAAACTACCACGCTCGCTATGGTTTGACACCGCAAACCTGAATTCATGGGGCAAAAGATGCCCCCGAAAAAGCCACAGCGAGCGGGGTTTTGAAAGAAAAATATGTTGAGCAGAAGAAACATCCGCATCAAAGTAATGCAGGTGCTTTACGCCATGAGCCGGGACAAAGAATTGACGTACAGCGAGGCGAAGCTTCTTTACAATACGAGTATCCGACATTCCTTTGAACTGTATTTGTTCAACCTCCTCCAGCTTTTGCGGGTAGCGGAATACGCCAAAACAGACCACGTCACCAAGGTCGCCAAGTTGCGCCCAAGCGATGAGGACAAAGCCTTCCGCCCGAAGCTCTGCGACAACGAAATGGTCAAGTCCTTCCAGGAAAACAAAGGTTTCAACAGCCTCTTGAAAACCCATAAAATCCTGGAAAAATTGTCGGAAGACGACACCCGGTTCCTCTACAACGAATTCGCCAAAACCGAAGAATACGCAGCCTACCTGAAATCTGCCGACAACAAGCCCGAAACCCACCGCCAGGCATTGCTCGATATTTACAAAGCCTTTAACAACAGTGAGCATTTCAACGAGTTGGTGGACGACCGCTTCCTGTCGTGGCAGGACGACAAATCACTCGTCGTCGGAGCCATCAAAAAAACGTTGAAAGCACTGCCAGTCACCGGCGGATTTTATCAGGAGTACGAACCTACGGACGAAACGGTGCGGGAGTTCGGTGAGATTTTGCTGCGAAAAGTACACGAAGACGACGCAGAGATGCTCCTAATCATTGAACCGGCGCTTAAAAATTGGGATGCAGATCGGGTAGCCATCATCGATATGATTTTGCTTAAAATGGCCCTCTGCGAGTTGATGACTTTCGAGACGATACCCACCAAAGTGACCCTGAACGAGTACGTTGAAATCTCGAAATTGTACAGCACCGAGAAAAGCAAGGATTTCATCAACGGCATCCTCGACCGGCTAATGAAAAAATTGGAAAAGGAAGGCAAAATTGTGAAGGAAGGCAGGGGATTGATTGAAGAATGACCCGACGGTTTACAGCTATTTCCCGTGCCAACAAGTGTGCCCTGACACTTTCTTTTTCGTCAAAGAAACAGGGTACTTTCACAACGTGAACAGGATTTTACGTTTTCCCGAAGTGAACGACCCGCCTGATTTTTTCACCAAACCTAAAACAAACACGGCATGAAGAAGGCAATTCTCCCCCTCATCGTTTTTCTATTCATCTCATTTTCAAGCATTTACGCCCAGTACGAAGGCTCACCAAACGGGCTGGCGTTCCGCTGGACCTGGACCAACTTCCAGTATCCAATTACGCAGAAGTTGGACAGGTTCGAGTACACCAGCGGCGCTGAACTGACCTACATCCGGCACCTCGCCAAGAACCTGAACCTTGCAATCCCGTTGAAAATCGGCAAGGCCAACCTACCGCTCGACGACGTGGGAACGGTGCGGGATGCAGAGTTGGTTGGCAGCCTCGATGCCCTGCTCAACCTGAAATTGATGAACCCGGAGAAGCGGCTGTACCCGTACCTGTTGGGCGGAGCGGGCCTGATGACCGAGACCGAAAATGGCTGGGAAATGAACCCGGAGTTCCCGGTCGGGTTGGGCCTGAACGTGAAAGTGGCCCCACATTTTTACCTGAGCGCCGAAACGCAGTACCGCTTCGACCTGAACGACAACCGCAACCAATTGCAACATGCGCTGGGCATTTGGATGATTCTCGGCGATGTCAAAGAGGAAGAAAAAGTGACAGATTCCGACAAAGACGGCATCCCGGACAGCGAAGATAATTGCCCGAACGAACCCGGCCCTGCCAACCTGTTCGGCTGCCCGGACGGCGACGGCGACGGCATTGCCGACAAGTTCGACCTGTGCCCCGGCGAGGCAGGCAAGCCCTCCCTCTCCGGCTGCCCCGACCGGGACGATGACGGCATCGCCGATGCCCAGGACCGCTGCCCGGACGAAGCGGGCAAGCCCGAATTGCAAGGATGTCCGCAGACCGACGACGACGGCGACGGCGTTGCCAATGTCGACGACAAATGCCCGACAGTAGCCGGTTTGCCTCGTTTTGAAGGCTGCCCCGATACCGACAACGACGGCATCCCGAACCCGGACGACAAGTGCCCGAATTCCCCCGGCCCGGCCTCCAACAACGGCTGCCCGGAACTGAAACCGGAAGAAAAAGCGGTGCTGGAATTTGCCATGAAGGCCGTGCAGTTTGAAACCGGAAGTGCCAAATTGCTGCCGGAATCGAGCAAGGTGTTGGATGAAATTGCCGGAATCCTGCGCAACTACCCCGACCACAAACTGCGCATCGGAGGCCACACGGACAGCATTGGCGAAGCAGACGAAAACCTGAAATTGTCGGAAAAAAGGGCCAAAGCCTGCTTCGACTACATCGTTTCAAAAGGCATTGCCCCCAAAAGAATTGAACCCAAAGGTTTCGGCGAGTCGAAACCGATTGGCGACAACCGATTCGCACCGGGCCGGGAGAAAAACCGCCGGGTGGAGTTTGAAATCCATGTGGATTGAAAAAAATCCGTGTCCCATCCTGACTTGATGGGACACGGATTTGACGGGATTGGGTAAAAAACTGAGAATCAGCGGGTTATCCTAAAAATCCGGCGACTTCCTCCTCAGTGGTTCGCAGTTTTTCCCGGCAAAATTTTATCAGTTCGGCCGCCCGGTTGACTTTCTCCGAGAGGTCGTCCATGCCGACGGCTTCTTCCTGCAATTGGGCGACGATAGCCTGCAACTCCTGCAAGGCCGATTCGTAGGTGGGTTTTGATTTTGGCTTTGTCATTTTTGTAAAATTTTCACGGTGCCGATGAAGGCTCCCCGATGCAGGCGCACCTCCACTTCCTCCCCGACGGCAAGTTCGGAAGCATCGGTCACTTGTTTTCCATTTTTCAACACGATGCTGAACCCTCGCCGCATGGCCGTCTCAGGACTCAGCAGCCGCACGATTTTTTCAAGGCTTTCAAGTTGGATTTTTTGCTTGGAAAAATGGGAAGCCAACTGCACCGGGATTTCTTTTTCGATGAAATCGAGCATCAGTTTTTGCTGTCGAAAATTGTTTTTCAACTGAAAATCAAGGAGTTGTGAGAGGTGGCGAAGCTGCCCGTCTTTTTCTTTCAACGCCTGTTGGCCAATGTTTTTCACCACCTGTCCCAGGTTCACCACGCCCGATTCGAAGGCAAAGTTGTGGTGCAGGATGAAATCGGCCACCGCCGTCGGGGTTTTCAGCGAGGTGTGGGCCACCAGGTCGAGCACCGTTTCGTCCACATCGTGGCCGATGCCGGTGAGGACGGGGAGCGGCAGGTTGGCCACCGTTTTTCCCAGTTCCAAGCTGTCGAAAGCGGCGAGGTCGAGGCGGGCACCCCCGCCCCGGATGATGGCGACGGCATCGAAGTCGGCAGCCCGCCGGGCGAGTTTTTGCAACTGGTCGGCCATTTCTTTTTCAACCTGAATGCCCTGCACGGCGGCCTGAAAAAATTCAATCTGGAATTGGTAGCCAAACGAATTTTCGGTGAGGTGCTTCAAAAAATCCTGGAACCCGGCAGCCCGCTCCGAACTCAGCACCGCCACCCGCTGCACCACTGGCGGCAGGGGCAGCCGTCGGTTTTTTTCCAGCAGGTTTTGGGCCTGGAGTTGCCGGATGATTTCACGGCGCTTCAACTCCAGTTTGCCCATCGTGTAGGTCGGGTCAATGTCCTCCACCATGAGCTTGAGGCCGTACCGTTCATGGAATTCGGGCTTCGCCAGCAGCAAAATTTCCATGCCCGGTTGCAGCAGCAGCGCCATGTCCAGCCCCAGTTTTTTTTGCAGCGCCCGGTAGTTTTTTTGCCAGATGACGGCCTGCCCCTGGGCAATGATTTCGTCGCCGTCTTCTTTTTTTTGAACCAAATCGAGGTAAAAATGCCCCCTCGAATCCTTCACGTCGGCCAGTTCGCACCGCACCCAAAGCGCCTCCGGCAGGTTGAGCGCAATCACCCGGCGGATGAATTCGTGGACTTCAAAAAGGGAGTGGGACACGGTGGTTTAGATGTGAGAAGTGAGAGGATGAGAAGGTGAGAAGGTGAGAATTGAGTGCTGAAGTGCTGGATTTCAGCGTTTTAAATTCTAACCACTTTCTCAAAACAACTCACGGCTCAATGGTCGCTGGATTTTGATTACAGTATGGGCGAAGTTAAAACGGCCCGGCGGTAATGCACCGTCGGGCCGTTTTTTTATTTGAAAGGAATCAATCCCTATCCATTGGTTTGTACGCTTTCTGGTAGCTCTCCCATGGGGTTCGGAGGTGTTCGTTTTTGCCAAAGTAGGTGGCGATGGTCTCGAATTCCAGCGCGTCCCGGTAGCCGGGGATGGACTGTATCACCTCGATTTTTTCATCCAAAAAAACGATGGTCGGGTAGCTGAGGCGGCCCCGGGTAATTTCGGCGGCCAGTTCGTGGTAGCCCCTCATGCCATTTTTCACAAATTTGTACGTCTTGTCTTTGTAAACGATGTCGCCTTTTTGCTCGGCATCGAACTTCACGGCATAGAAATTTTGGTTGACGTATTTCGCAATTTGAGGTTGGCAGAACGTGTTGGCGTCCATCCGTTTGCACCAACCGCACCATTCCGTGTACACATCGACCACCACTTTCCGGGGTTGCTTCTTTTGTTTCTCGGCCATTTCCTGCCACGTCATCCAGTGGATAGCTTCTTCGGAACGGGCCGCAACTTCCGTCTCCGAATTTTTGAAAGAATACACGCCGATGCTCAAAACCAACACGGCGAAGGCAATTACCACATTTCTCATTGCTTGGAACTTTCCTGATTGAACGCTAAAATTAGCAACTGGGAAACACTTCCAGCATCCCTGCTATGGTTTCGGCACCTCACTTTAAACAAAGTTTAACGGCCAGCCGTGGCTGTTCCGAAGAATTGTTAAAGAATCGGTGCCCAATCGGTACGAAACGACTTCCTGCCCCAGCGGTTTCGGTGCCGGGATGCCACTGCCGAGCCGGACGAGCGTGGTGAAAATCGCAGCCTCGTCCCACCAGTCTTTTTCGATGAACCGTTGGAGGGTGGCTGCCCCGCCCTCCACGATGAGCGAACTGACCCGCTGCTCGAACAAGTGCCGGAGCAGGTCTTCGAGCAGGTGGAGTTCGATGAACTTTAAATTGTCGGACGGCACGTCGCCGGGTCGCATTTTTTCTGTGATGACCCAGGTGTTGGATAGCCCATCGAACAGGTGGAAGCTGGAGGGAACCAACCGCCGCCGGTCAAGCACGATGCGCAGTGGCGACTTCCCAAACCACAGGCGGTTGGTCAGGGAGGGGTCGTCGGTCAGGGCCGTGCGGGTGCCGACGAGAATGGCATCGAATTCCGACCGGCCCTTGTGGGCGAGCCGTTGCGAAAACGCATTGCTCAACCAAACCTGCCTGCCGGGCGTGCCCATGAAGCCGTCCGCCGATTGCGCAAATTTCAACTGGATGTAGGGCCGTTTTTGTGAAACGAACGTGTTGCGGATGGCACTGAGCGCAGCGCCTTTTTCTTCCAAAATGCCGGTCGTCACCTCCACCCCGGCGCTCCGCAAAATTTCGACTCCCCTACCCTTCACTTCCGGTGTTTGGTCGAGGCAGGAGATGGCCACCCTCGGAATCCGGTGGCGCAAAACCAGGTCGGTGCATGGCGGCGTGTTGCCGTGAATGCAGCAGGGTTCGAGCGAGATGTACAGCGTCGATTTCTCCACCAAACCCGCATCCTCCGGGCGGACGGAGGCGAGGCAGTTGACCTCGGCATGTGCCTTGCCGTACTGCCGGTGCCAGCCTTCGCCGATGATGCGCCCCTCATGCACCAGCACAGCGCCCACCAACGGGTTGGGGGAAACGCTCCCGGCACCCAGCCGGGAGAGGTCGAAGCAACGTTGCATGAAAATATCGTGGGTCATGGCTTGTCAATTTGTCAGCGCCCTTGCGAATCTATGGAAACTTTTGAAATTTAACACAGGTCAGCCAATGCCGTCTTCCCAAGCACTCTGAACCGCCGTAACTTGACAACCGA
This sequence comes from Bacteroidota bacterium, assembly GCA_016234735.1. Lineage (GTDB taxonomy): Bacteria > Bacteroidota > Bacteroidia > Chitinophagales > Saprospiraceae > UBA6168. Next base: position 39,482 of record JACRAN010000338.1, read on the forward strand.
CACCGTTCTTCATTGATTAACCAACAAAAAAATGCCGTATGAAAAAGCTGACTTTACTTCTCACCGTCCTGCTTTGCTCCTTTTTCGAAGTCCTTGCCTACAATTCCCTGAAAATAATCAACCCCGAATGGGGGTCATGGGAGGTGGGCACGGGCACCATCGATGAAGCGTTCTTCACCATCGAGCCGCAAGGAATCTATACCGAAATCGGAATGTTCCTGACCATTTCCGCTGCGGATTTGGGGTACAATGTGTACGATACTTTTGAAATCGTACTTGATTTCGACCTGCCCGAAGGCTCCATCATCCACGATTCCTGGCTGTGGGTGGACGACGTGGTGGTGAAGGCCGAAGTGATGGATGTCTGGACGGCATCGGCCATTTACGAAGAGATTGTTGACCGTCGTACGGACCCCTCCGTGCTGTACAGAAAACCCGGAGGTGGCTACCAACTGAGGGTTTTTCCGTTGTCAGGCACTGGGAGCCGCAAGGTAAAAATCAGCTTCCTGGCACCCACCGTCTGGACTTCCGAGACCGTCACGACCTGGCTGCCGACAGAATTGTTGCAGACTTCCGAACCAGCTATCAGCAGCTTCCAGGTGATTTTTATTCCCGACAGCACTTGGGCAGAGCCAACTTTGACGGGCTACGACGGATTGAATTTTGAACCGCTCGCCCACCCGGTGCTGGGGGATGTGCTTGCTGCGAACGTGACCAACCAGGCACTCGGTACCCCATTGGCTTTTTCCGTCAAAGCACCGCTGAACGACGGCATTTTTCTAAATCGCTACGAGGACGGGGCTGATAATTTTTACCAGTTGGCCTACCTGCCACCACAAGTCGCCGTGCCGGTCAGTCCGAAAAGAATCATGTTCCTGTTCGACCATGAATCAGCCAACACGAATATCAATTCCACCAGGCTGTTCAATTATTTCAAAAAACTGCTCGTGGAAAACCTGAACGAGGAAGACCATTTCAACATGGGATTTTCCGACCAGTCGGGCACCGATTTTTTGGCATCCAATTGGGTGCCAGCAGACCCGGTGATAGTATCCTGGGTGCTGGATACGCCAAATCCAATAGTGAATTATTCCAATCTTCTGACGCTGCTGAAAAATGGTATCGACTACATCAAAAACCACGGTGAAGATGCCACGATTGTGCTCTTCACGAGTTCGAATAACCTGAACACTTGGAACGCACAGCAAAACGTGACGACCATTCTCAACCAGATCGGCACTCACGACATTCCGGTCCACATCATCAATTTCCAAACGGAAAACTACTACTTCGACTGGCAGGACGAGACGGTTATTGAGTACCAAAATCAGGAATTTTACAAAAAACTAACCCAAGCAACTGCCTCCACGTTGTACAGTTCATTGGACGGCGGCGGCTCCGTGTGGGAAGGGATTCGGGCATTTTTCTCTTCTTTGTACGGCGTGCCCGCATCATTCGACCTCCACACCAGCCTGGCGGATGGTTTTGCGTTTCAACGCTACAATTTGAATTACGCCGGGCAATCTTTTTACCAGAACCAGCCCGTGCTGCAAACCGGGAAGTACGTCGGCGACTTTCCGATGGAAATTGAATTCAGTGTGCTGACGGACACCGGGGTTGTTTTCGAGGGAAAAATCATCGAACCAGGTGAGATTGCGCTTGCCGACACGCTTGGCCGTGAAATTTGGGTGGGGCACCACATCCGCTCGTTGGAAGGTGGAAACCCGAATAATTCCACCATCCAAAACATCATCGACATCAGCATCGCAGAGCGGGTGCTTTCCAATTACACGGCATTCCTCGCCCTCGAACCTAACCTCGGTGGCGAACCCTGCTGGGGTTGCTGGAACAATGATGTGCCAGTCGTGATAGGTACAACAGAAGTGGATACACCTGAAAATGGGATGAGTGTTGCCGCATCGCCGAACCCGTTCGTCCGGAATTTGAATATTCGAATCCAATTTGGCGCTGATTTCAAAACCGAAAACCTGCAAGTCCGCATCGTGGATTCGTTCGGCAGGCCGGTGGTGGATCTGTCGCCAGTCACCAAAATCTTTCAGTCCCAATTTGAATTGCAGTGGGACGGGAAAAATGCCAGCGGAAGCGAAGTGCCATCGGGAATTTACTACCTCGTGGTCACAACCGACCACGAAACTAAGGCCGTCAAACTGGTGCTTCACCGTTGATTCACTAAAAAATTACGCTCATTTTCAAAAAAAGCCGTCTGGTCTGCCGGACGGCTTTTTTGTTTGCCACTACCTGCTTTTGATTTTGTCTATGAAAAAGCACACTTTCATCCAAGTGCTGGTGGCATTGGCTGATTTTTTCGTCAATTTTGCCCTTTCATTTTAAAAAAAGACATCATCTCGATTATGAAAAAAAGATTCCTGACCATTGCCTGGGCGCTCCTGCTGGCCGTTGGCCTGCAAGCCCAGATGAACAAAATCAACTTCGTGGAATACGACTTGCCGAACGGCCTGCACGTCATTCTGCACGAGGACCATTCCACGCCCATTGCGGTGGTTTCGGTTTTGTACCACGTCGGCTCGAAAAACGAGAAGCCCGACCGCACCGGGTTTGCCCATTTTTTTGAACACCTGCTATTTGAAGGTTCCGAAAACATTGCACGCGGCAAGTTCGACGACTACGTGCAGGAGGCGGGCGGTTTCAACAATGCCAACACCACCTATGACCGCACTTTTTACTACGAATTGCTACCATCCAACCAGATGGAACTGGGGCTTTGGCTGGAATCGGAGCGCATGTTGCAGGCCAAAGTGGAGGAAGTTGGCATCGAAACGCAGCGCCAGGTGGTGAAGGAGGAGCGTCGCCAGCGCATCGACAACCAGCCCTACGGCACCGTTTTGGAGGAGTCAATGAAGCGGGCCTACCGCTCGCACCCGTACAAGTGGCCCGTGATCGGCTACATGGAACACTTGGACGCAGCGCAGGAACAGGACTACAAGCAGTTCTACGCCGACTTTTACGTGCCCAACAATGCCACCCTCTCCATCGCCGGTGACATCAACCTCGAACAAGCTAAATCGTTGATTAGCAAGTATTTCGGCTCTATTCCGAAGAAAAAAGAACCCTACCGGCCTACAGTGAAAGAGCCAGAATTGGGCGGCGAGGTCAGGGACACCATCTTCGACAATGTGCAGCTTCCGGCGGTCATCCAAACCTACCGGATACCGGCGCAGGGCACCGAAGATTTTTATGCAGTGAGCATGTTGGCGCAGTTGCTGTCGCAAGGCGAAAGTTCCAGGCTCTACAAAGCACTGGTGGATGAGCAGCAGAAGGCGCTGTTCGTCGGCAACTTCCCACTGTCGATGGAAGACCCCGGGGTGTCGGTTGCGTTCGGCATCTGCAACGGCGGCGTTGACCCGAAAGACCTCGAAGCGGGCATGGATGCAGAAATCGAGCGGACGCAAAAGGAATTGATTTCCGAGGAGGAGTTTCAAAAGCTGCGGAACCAGGTGGAAAACGATTTCGTAAGTACCAACTCGACCGTGGCAGGCATTGCGGAGAGCCTCGCCAACTACCACACGTATTTTGGCTCCGCCAACCTCATCAACACCGAAATCGACCGCTACCTGAAGGTGACGAAGGAGGACATCCAACGGGTGGCCAAACATTATTTCAACAAAAACAACCGGGTGGTGCTGTACTACCTGCCGAAAACTGCCAATCCGTAGCGGCAGTCGTTTCTCTCATTTTTTCACATAAAATCAACTCAATCAATAGTTTATGAAAAAGATATTTTTCCTGAAAATAATGGCGCTGCTGCTTTTCGCCCAGGTGGTGAACGGGCAGGAGGACTTCCGCAAAGCAGCACCGAAGCCTGGCCCGGCCCCCAAAATCGAGTTGGGGAAGGCCGAGCAGTTCACGTTGAAGAACGGCCTGAAAGTCATCCTGGTGGAAAACCACAAGCTGCCGAGGGTGTCGTTCCAGGTTTTTGTTGATGTGCCGCCAATGCTGGAAGGGGAAATGGTGGGTTATCGGGATTTGGCCGGCCAATTGTTGAGCAAGGGCACGACCACCCGCTCCAAGTCGCAAATCGACCAGGCCATTGACTTCATGGGCGCTTCGTTGACCAGCAATGCCAATGGCGTGACCGGCAGTTGCCTGACCAAGCACAAAGGCAAATTGCTCGACGTGATGACCGACGTTTTGCTCAACCCGACGTTTCCGGCAGAGGAGTTTGAAAAAGCAAAAAAGCAAACTTTGTCGGGGCTGGCGCAGGCCAAAGACGACCCAAACCAAATCGCAGAAAATGTCAGTGCTGTGCTCCGAAACGGAAAATTGCACCCCTATGGCGAGGTGGCTTCGGAGAAATCCATCGATAAGATTTCGGTCGATAATTGCCGGGATTACTACCAGCAATATTTCAAGCCGAACATTTCCTACCTGATTGTGACAGGTGACATCACGGTGAAGGAAGTGAAAACCATTGCCCCGAATTATTTTGACAAATGGGCAAAAGCAGAGGTGGCAAAATCGCCTTTTGACCTGCCGAAAAAACCGGCGGCAACTCAGGTTGATTTTGTACACAAGACTGGTGCCGTGCAGTCGGTCATCAACGTTACCTACCCGGTCGAATTAAAACCGGGCACCGACGATGTCATCAAGGTTAGTGTGATGAACACGCTTTTGGGCGGTTATTTTGGCAGCCGGTTGAACGAAAACCTTCGGGAGGGCAAGGCATACACCTACGGGGCACGTTCTGTTTTGAACACCGACCCGGTGGTGGGCTATTTCAACGCCTATGCAAGTGTCAGAAACGAAGTGACAGATAGCTCAGTGGTTGAGTTTCTGCACGAACTGAACAAGTTGCGGGATGAGGTTGTCGCCGAGGAGGAGTTGAGCATGGTGAAAAATGTGATGACGGGCAGTTTCGCCCGTTCGCTGGAAAGCCCCGAGACCGTTGCCCGTTTTGCGTTGAACACTGCCCGCTACAACCTGCCTTCCGATTATTACGCTACCTACCTTCAAAAACTGAGTCAGGTGGGTGCTGCCGACATCAAAATGATGGCCGGGAAATACCTCACCCCTGCCAATGCGCACATCCTCGTGGTGGGCAACAAGGAAGATGTGGCGGAGAAACTTGCCCGGTTTTCTTCTGAAAATAAAGTGGATTACTGGGATGTTTACGGCAACCCGATTGAACAAGCGGGCCTTGCCATTCCCGGAGGGGTCACGGCAGGCAGCGTACTCGCAGATTACCTCACTGCCATCGGGGGTAAAAACCTGAACGATATAAAATCCGTGAACATTCAGATGACGACCAACCTGCAAGGCATGGAAATGGCGACGGAACTCAACCACATGGCTCCCAACAAATTGGAAATGCTGAACAGCATGATGGGGAATGTGTTGATGGAATCAGTATTTGACGGTGAAAAAGGAGTGAACATCCAGATGGGCCAAAAGCGGATGATGGAAGGCGCTGCGCTGTCGGATATGAACATTGATGGCCATCTGTTCCCTGAGCGATTTTACGAAAAACTGGGTGTGAAGGTGGAATTGAAAGGCATGGAACTCATCGATGGCAAAAAAGCCTACCAGATTGCCATCGAATACCCGTCAGGTTCCAAAAAAACGCACTATTTCGATGTTGAAACGAGCCTGAAAGTCAAAGAAATTGAAGACAAGGAAGGCACGACCGTGACAAACGACATTTCAGATTACAAAGAGGTGAACGGTATTAAATTTCCGCATACGGTCACTATCACCGGCCTTGCCCCGATGCCGTTGACCATGACCACGAAAAGCGTGACCGTCAACGGTGAAATGGATACCAGCTTGTTCATCATCGAGTAAATACGAGTTTTTCTTTCGCAAACAAAAAAGCCTGCTCCACAAATCGTGGAGCAGGCTTTTTTGTTTGCGAAAGAAAAAACTGAAACTTATTGAGGAGAAAGTTTGAACTCCACCCTGCGGTTTAGTCTCCTGCCAGACGCAGTGTTGTTGTCAGCTATCGGATTGCTTTCACCATGACCATTGAAAGTCATCGTCGCCTTAGCGATGCCCTTCGTTGCAAGGTAATCGTAGCAGGATTTTGCACGGCCTTCCGACAATTGCTGGTTGGCGAAGTCGTTGCCAACGTTATCGGTGTAGCCGTCGATGGCCATTTTGAAGCCGGGGTAACGGCTCAGGATTTCAGCGATTTGGTCCAGGATTTTTTTGGAGGATGGCAACAACTTGTCACTGTTGGTCTCGAACTGCACATTCTTCATTGCCAGGTCAAGCACGGCCTGGTCTTCAGCCTTGATTTCCGGGCAACCTGCGTTGGCCGCCAACCCAGCGAGGGTCGGGCACCTGTCACCGGGGTCGGCGATACCGTCGTTGTCCGTGTCAGCGCACCCGTTGAACTTCCTCACACCGGGGTCATTCGGGCAGTCATCCTCGTTATCGGCGATGCCGTCGTTATCTGTATCGGGGCATCCTTCATGCTCCCCGGTGCCAGCTTCATTCGGGCATTTGTCTTGCGCATCCGTGATGCCATCCCTATCGGAATCGGGACATCCGTTCATCGCTGGGATACCTGCCGCGGTCGGACAGTTGTCTTCTTTGTCGATGATGTTGTCACCATCCGTGTCAGGGCAGCCGGAGAAACGGCGCAACCCCGCCTGGTCGGGGCAATCATCGGTGTTGTCGGCAACACCATCGCCATCCCTGTCCGGGCAACCGTTCATGCGGACCTCACCGGCTTCGTTTGGGCAGGTGTCTTCACGGTCAGCCAACCCATCGCCATCTGAGTCAGGACAGCCTTCAAGGCTGGCGGGGCCTGGCAATGTCGGACATTTATCCTTTTCATCGGCAACACCGTCATCGTCAGAATCTTTATCGCCAAAACGGAAACCTAAGACGAGGCCGCCAAAATTGTAAATATCATTATTATCAGGATCGCCAGTGGCTTTGATGCCATCCATGAAATCCGTAAAAGTAAACCTTGTGCCATATTCCAGGCCAAGGCTGACCTTTCTGCTTAGGTCAAATTTTATCCCCAGCCCGAGAGGCAAGGCGAAACGGGTGTTGCCAAAATCTTCAATGTCGCCATTGGCCACATCAGGATTGCCGAAAGTTACCCCGGCACCACCGAAAATGTAGGGGGAAACAACTTTCCTGAATGCACCATCGGCGGTGTACCGCTTGTGGCCCAAAAATTCATATTCGCCCATCAGGGAAAGTTCTACAAGGGTCGATTCAAATTTCGCCCCTCTGTCCCGGTTCCTGTCGTAATTGGCATCATCACCCTCAATTTTCCCATAAAAAAGATTGGCTCTGATACCAAAATTATCACTCAAGTGATTTCTCAGCAAAATGCCAAATGCCGGATTGGACTGTTTCAAAGTAAAAGTTGGCTCAACAAGGTCTCCCAAATAATTGGAAATACCGAGGAACAAACCACCCTCCCATTTTCCTTTGGAGGAACCCCCATCAGATGCGGCATCATCCTGAGCAGAAACGAAAAATGGCAGAATTAAAAAAAGTGTAATCAGTCTAAAATGCTTCATAACGATTTTTTTAGGTGAAACCATGGAGCAAAATCTCAGAAAAGGTTTTAAAAAGACTTTTCCTGACAGACTCGAACCATCTATGAAATAATTATTATTAGTTTGATCACTAAGCAGAAGTCCTAAGCAAATAAGACAATAACAAGGTTGGTCAACATGGAAAGATTATTCTTACGGGTAACTAAGCATTTACTCGCAAAGGTAATTTTTTACATTTAAATAGCAAGTCTGTTGAGTTCTAAATTATTAGAATTCTATGAAAAAGACACTAAGTGAACGAACCCTCTTCACAGGTGTTTATTTGCTTAAATTTGCCGGATTTGAGCGTTTTGACTTCGGTCAATTCGATAAGTCAAAAGCCCGGAGCAAAATCCTATCGTTAGAATGGCCCGTATTTCCATCGACCTCAAAGCAGGTAAAATCGCAAAACCGCATACAGACACCATCATTGGAATCGATCTGGGAACCACCAATAGCCTGGTTGCCTACGTTGCGGAGGGCAAGCCTGTGGCGGTGAAGGACAAAAAAAACAAACACACACTGGTGCCTTCGATTGTCCATTTCACTCAGTCAGGCGAGGTAATCGTTGGAGATGAAGCGAGGGAAAGGCTCGTGACCGACCCTGAGCACACGGTTTATTCTGTGAAACGCCTGATGGGCAAATCCTACAACGACCTCCGGGATTTGCGGCAATTTTTCGGCTACCAGATTATCGACGACGATGCGGACAGCCTCGTGAAAATCAGGGTGGGAGATAAATTTTTCACACCCATTGAACTCTCAGCCGAAATCCTGAGAGCATTGAAAACGAGGGTCGAGGAGGCGTTGGGCAATCCGGTTTCAAAGGCCGTCATCACCGTACCTGCCTACTTCAACGATGCCCAGCGGCAGGCCACCCGTGATGCGGGCAGGCTGGCAGGCCTCGATGTTCTGCGCATCATCAACGAACCGACCGCTGCCAGCCTCGCCTACGGCCTGGGGTTGGCAGATGCCCAAACCATCGCCGTGTACGACCTCGGCGGCGGCACTTTCGACATTTCGGTGCTCCAAATCCAGGACGGGATTTTTGAGGTGCTGTCCACCAACGGCGACACCTTCCTCGGCGGCGATGATTTCGACCGAGCCATCATCAATTTTTGGATGGGAAACAACCGCCTCGACCCGCAAACCCTGCAAACGGACAAACCGCTCCACCAGCAACTTCGCCTTTTGGCCGAAAAAGCGAAGAAAGCGCTGACCATCAACGAGTTGTTTTCAGAAAAAATCAATGGTTTGGATTGCGGCATTTCACGAAACGACTTCGAGGCGCTCATCGCACCGCTCGTTGAGAAAACAATCACCTGCTGCCAAACTGCCCTGAAAGATGCGAAACTTGGCATCTCGGACATCTTGCACGTCGTCATGGTGGGCGGCTCCACTCGGGTACCGCTCGTGAAAAAATTGGTCGCCGGTTTTTTCAAAAAAGAAGTGTACGACAGCCTCGACCCCGATGAGGTGGTGGCATTGGGTGCCGCCATCCAGGCCGATGTGCTGGCCGGAAACCAACAAGACGTGCTGCTGCTCGACATCACGCCGCTTTCGCTCGGCATCGAGACGATGGGCGGGCTGATGGATGTCATCATCCCCCGCAACAGCAAGGTACCGATGAAAGCAGGCCGCCAGTACACCACCTCTATCGACGGGCAAAAAAACTTGAAAATCGCTGTGTTTCAGGGCGAACGTGACCTCGTGGAACACAACCGGAAGTTGGGCGAGTTCATCCTGCAAGGCATACCGCCCATGCCCGCCGGGCTGCCGAAAATCGAAGTGCATTTCATCATCAACGCCGATGGGATTTTGAAAGTCAAGGCCAAAGAACTGCGCTCCGGCACGGAGCAGGCCATCGACATCCGCCCCACTTACGGCATCAGCGGGGAGGACATGGCCCGGATGCTGCTCGACTCCATCCAAAATGCCCAAACCGACATGAAAACACGTGCCCTGTTGGATGCAAGGAACGAGGCCCGTCACATCATCCTTTCCGCTGAAAAATTCGTGGCCCAAAACCGTAAATTCTTCTCCGAAACGGAGATCGCCACCACTGTTTCGTTGACAAATTCTTTGAAAAAAGTGGCGGAAGTATCAGATAAAGATTTGATCAACAAGGCAATACAAGAACTCAACGAGTTTACCAACCCCCTCGCCCACCGGGCGATGGACAAGACCATCCTCGAAGCCATGAAAGGAAAAAAAGTGTAACGAAACCCAACTGGATACACCACCCGACTGCATTTTTTATGAAAATTATCAAACTACCCTACCCGCAAATCCCACAGTTAACGAGCAGCGACCTGGCGTACATCGAAGAAGTGACGGCGCTGAGGCCATTTTACAAATACCCGGTTTCCATCGAGTCGTTCCGGCAAGTCATCAAGGACAAAAAACAGGAGCCGACCGACCGTAAAACGCTGGTGCAGGTGCTCAAAAGCCAGTACGCCAACCTCTCCCCCGGCGTTTTGACGCTGGAAAACATCGACAAACTGGCAGATGAAAAAACCTTCACGCTCGTCACCGCACACCAGCCATCGCTCTTCACCGGGCCGTTGTACTACATTTTCAAAATCGTCTCCGTCATCAACCTGGCGAAGCAACTCCGGGCGGCTTGCCCCGATTTTCATTTTGTCCCCGTTTTCCTGACCAGCGGCGAAGACCACGACTTCGCCGAGGTGAACCACGTACATCTTTTTGGCAAAACGCTGACTTGGGAAAGCGGTGAATCCGGCCCCGTCGGGCAGATGAAAACCGCCTCGCTGAAACCCGTTTTGGAGGAACTGAAAACCATGCTCGGCACCTCCGAGGAAGCGGCCAAGTTGTACGGCCTGCTCGAAAAAACGCACACCCGGCACAGCCGATACGCCGATGCCGCTTTCGAGCTTGCCCACGAACTTTTCAGGGAGGATGGGCTGGTGGCCCTCAACACCAACGATGCCCGGTTGAAGCGGATTTTTGTGCCCATCATCAAAGGGGAAGTCCTGCAACAACCTTCGCATTCGGTTGTAAACCAGACGATTGCACAGTTGGGAGCGGCGGGTTTCCCCTCGCAGGCCAGCCCCCGTGACATCAACTTTTTTTACATCGGCGAGCAGATGCGGGAACGGATTGTGCAGGAGGACGGGCAGTTCAAAGTGCTGAACACTTCGCTATCTTTTTCGCCCGCCGAAATGGAGGCCGAAATCGAAAGCCACCCGGAGCGGTTCAGCCCCAACGTCATCATGCGGCCCATTTTTCAGGAAAAAATATTGCCCAACCTGGCCTACATCGGCGGGGGCGGTGAACTGGCCTACTGGCTGGAACGCAAGGCGCTGTTCGAGCATTTCGGCATCAATTTCCCGATGCTTGTCCGCCGGAATTCGGCCTTGTGGATTGACCCGGCCAGTGCCAAAAAAATGGAAAAACTTGGCCTGAGCGTCGAAGATTTGTGGGCCGATTCGGAAGGATTGGTCAAAATTTACCTGAAAAAAAATGCGGAAACCGAGTTTGCGCTCACACAGGAAAAACAAGACTTGGAAGCCGTTTTTTCAGCGATAGTTCAAAAAACCAGTAGTGTTGACCAAACGCTGGTCGGCACGGTGTGGGCAGAGCACTCCAAAGCGCTGAAAAGCCTGGAACAATTGGAAACGAAACTGATGCGGGCCGAAAAACAAAAGCACGAAACGGCCATCCAGCAGGTACGGGCATTGAAGGAAAAACTGTTTCCGGGAGGCGGTTTGCAGGAACGCTACGAGAATTTCATCCCGTTTTACCTGAAACATGGGGAGGCGTTTTTTCAGGTTTTAAAGGACAGTTTTGACCCGTTGGAAAAGAAATTTGTGGTGCTAATCAGTTGAAAATAAGCCGGTTAAATTTCTTCCACTTCGTTTTTTTCAGCGGGCACGATGATGGTGCCGGATTCATCAAGGAATCCCTGCTTGAAGGCCCGCATCAATTTTATCGCTTTTTCCTTCCTCGATTCCGGCAGGCTGGGTTCCCGGAAAATAAGGATGGGCACTTCCCGAATTACATCGATTTCTTTGATTTTTTCGATGGGATTTTCCATCAGGTGGTGCAGTTCTTCCTGAATCCGCAGGTTTTCCAAGCGTAGTGTTTTTAGCATCTCATCTTTTTCAAAACATTGGTTTTCAAGGTCTTGCAGCATTTTTTGCAAATTTTCGAGCGCCAGTTGGCGGGTTTCTATTTCGGATTTCAATTGGAAATTGGCTGTTTCCTGCGCTTTCAGGCTTGCCTCCAACCGCTCGTTTTCTGCCGCCAGGCTGGCCGACTTCAGCCTGGCCAGCGACCATGCGAAGATGTGGCCCAGCACCGCAGCACCGGACAACGCAATGAAAAAGAGTAACGGCTGGTTCATCCCTGCAAAGTGGTTTTGTCTGAAAAAAACGGATTCTAACGCTCGATAATCTGAATGGAAACGATTCGTTGCTCACTGTTTTGCGCCATCGACGGCTTGGCTTTCACTTCGATTTGCACTCGTCGTACCCCATGGTCAACGAGGTAGCGACGCACGGAGAGCGCACGGATTTCCGCCAACCGGACGGTCGAGGCCGCCTCCTCGTCAGGTGTCGAGTACCCGGTCAACAGCACTTTGTTTTCGGGGTTGTTGCGCAGCAATTTCCGCAGGCTGTCCAAGTAGGCAATGTTCTTTTTTTCGACTTTGAAATCCCCGTATTTATAGAAAAAAGTATGAGCGGGCGTTGGCTCTTCTGCCTCGACGGCATCTTGTTTTCCTTCATTAACTATTTGATTTTCAACAACTTGACTTGAATAAGAAAAATAGATGACCCCCACCAATTTACCATCGATTTTGAAAAAATTGCTGGCTTCCAAACTTTTCACCTGAATTTTTTCAGGGGGTGCCCCGCTGGTAGTGAGCATCGTTTTCACTGCTTCGGCCCTTGCAAGTCCGAGGTTGGGCCAAGGCGTTTCGTTGTATTCGTGCGGGCTGTAAATGCCGGTGATGGTCAGCATGACGCTGGCACTTTTTTGCAGGTTTCGGGCGACCGACTTGATGGCAGGCAGGAGGTTTTCGGCGACGATGGGCGTGGCCCCTGAAAATTCAAAAGCAAAGGGATGCTGTACATCGTACCGCACACTGTCAATAAAAATACTGATGGGAGGAGGTTGGCCGGAGGCAGCGGCTGCCGTGTTTTTCCCTTCTGAAAAAATCCAGGTCCAACCTGACACCCAGAGGAAACAGGCTACCCCGGACAAGTGTGGGAGTAGTTTGCTCATAGTCAGGAAATTGTGTAGTTCAAATAGTAATCTCGGGTTAAAAGTAAAGTTTACAATTCAACCCGCCAAGAACGGTTTCCGGGAACGCCTGTATTTAAAAAAAGCAGTTATTTTAAATTACTCCTCGTTCAGAAATGAATACCGGAAGTCCGTCGGAGTCAGGAAGTTTTCCTTGAGCGCCCTCGGCGACACCCAGCGGAGCAGGTTCCAGATGGAACCGGCCTTGTCGTTGGTGCCGGATGCCCTCGCCCCGCCGAACGGCTGCTGCCCCACCACCGCCCCTGTCGGTTTGTCGTTGATATAAAAATTGCCTGCGGCATGGCGCAGTTTCTCCTCCGCCAGCTTCACGGCGTAGCGGTCTTGCGAAAAAATGGCCCCGGTCAGGGCGTAGGGCGAAGAAGTATCCACCAAATCGAGCGTCTTTTCGTACTGCTTCCCGTCGTACACATATATAGTTAGGACGGGGCCAAAAATTTCCTCGCACATGGTTGTGTATTTCGGGTCTTCCGTCACAATGACCGTCGGCTCGATGAAGTAGCCCACTTCCTTGCTGAAATGGCCGCCCGCAATGATTTCCACGTTTTTGTCCTTTTTCGCATGGGCAATGTAGCTCGAAATTTTATCGAACGCCTTTTCGTCAATCACGGCGTTGATGAAATTGGTGAAGTCTTCCGGCGACCCCATTTTCATGCTCCGCAAATCGTCGAGCAGGTATTTTTTCACATCCTTCCAGAGATTTTTGGGAATGTAGGCCCTGGAAGCGGCGGAACATTTTTGCCCCTGAAACTCGAACGCCCCTCGGCTGAGTGCCACCGCTACCTGCTTCGCATGGGCCGACGGGTGTGCCACCACGAAGTCCTTGCCGCCTGTTTCGCCCACGATGCGAGGGTAAGATTTGTACCCGGCGATGTTGTTCCCGATGGTTTTCCAAAGCATTTGGAACACGCCCGTGCTGCCCGTGAAATGCAGCCCGGCAAAGTCGGGGTGGCTGAAAATCACATCGCCCGCCGTTTTCCCGTCCACGAAAACAAGGTTGATGACCCCCGGTGGCAGCCCTGCCTCCTCCAAGATTTCCATGATGACCGCAGCGCTGTAAACCTGCGAATCGGCGGGCTTCCACACCACCGTGTTGCCCATGAGGGCGGGTGCGCCCGGCAGGTTCCCGGCGATGGACGTGAAGTTGAACGGCGTGAGCGCAAAAACAAAGCCTTCGAGCGCACGGTATTCCATGCGGTTCCAAGTGCCGTGCGGGCTTTGAGGTTGCTGGGCGTAAATTTCCGTCATGAACCGGACGTTGAAACGCCAGAAATCGCAGAGTTCCGCCACTGCGTCAATCTCGGCCTGGTAGGCATTTTTCGATTGTGCCAGCATGGTGGCGGCGTTCATTTTGGCCCGGTAGGGGCCGGAGAGCAAGTCGGCGGCTTTGAGGAAAATGGCGGCCCGGTCTTGCCACGGCATGTTTTCCCAGTCTTTTTTGGAGGCCAGCGCAGCGTCGATGGCCTGCCGCATGAGCTTCGCATCGGCCTTGCCGTGCCAGCCGAGCGTGTGCTTCAACTCATGTGGCGGGCGGATGGCTGCCCTGCCTTCGCCCATGATTTTTTGGCCGCCGATGGTCATCGGCACGTCTAATTCTCTGGATTTCAGGGTTTTCAAAGCCGCTTTCAGCGTCGCTTTTTCCGGGGAACCGGGTGCGTAGGAAAGTACCGGCTCGTTGTAGGCGACGGGTACTTCAAAAAATGCGTTTGCCATAAATTTTGATTTGGATTTTATCTGGATGTTGAAGGGCCGCTTTCAACGGGCGGCGATTGCGGGGGCAAAATTAGAAAAAATGGCGGGAGGGGGCTGCGACATTTGGCACCGAACACGACGGAGGTCAGAGAATTTTTTTCAAATCCGACAGTTTCTCCACCTCAAAAGTTGGCCGGTGTTCCGTCAGGTTGGCCGCTTGCTTCGGGTTGAACCAGCAGGTGTCCACCCCGAACTGGTTGCCGCCCTGGATGTCCGAGTTTAGGCTGTCGCCCACAACGAGCACTTCGGATTTTTTAGGGGCGCCCATCAATTGATGGGCATGTTCAAAAAACCCGGCGTGCGGTTTTGAGACCCCGATTTCATCGGACACCACGATGACCTCGAAGTATTTTTCCATGCCGGCACGAGCTACACGGGGGCGCTGTACTTCCCGCAAACCATTGGTTATCAGGCCCATGCGATATTTTTTCAGGTGCAATTCACCGACCAACTCCACCGCCCCGTCCAGCATGAATTTCGTTTCAGACAGCAGGTTCAGATAGTGGGCGTTGACTTCCAGCGGCTCCCGGTACTCACCGATGACCTCCAAAAACCGCTCGAAGCGGATGCGGCGAAGCTGCACCGCCGTGATTTCACCTCGCTCAAAAGCCAGCCAGACTTCGTGGTTGATGGTTTCGTACACTTGGAAATGCGCTTCCTCGACCGCAATTTCAAAATCCGCCAGCGTGCGGGCAAGGGCATGGCGGGCAGAGCGTTTGAAGTCGAACAGCGTGTCGTCGGCATCGAAAAGAACCCAGGGATAGCGCATGAAATTTAGATTTTTACCTCCTTCGGAACAAACGGCGTGACGTCCGCCCTGCCTTTGATGAGTTCCCGGACGATGGTGGAACTGATGTGCGAATACTCCGGCCCACTGATCAAAAAAACGGTTTCGAGGTCCTGACCGACGATGTGGTTGAGCTGCGAAATGGTTTTTTCGTAGTCGAAATCGGAAGCGTTGCGGAGGCCACGCAGGAGGTATTTCGCCCCGATTTTGGTGCAAAAATGCGCCGTAAGTCCCTCAAAATGAGCGATTTCCACTTTCGGGTCTTCCCTGAAAACAGCTTCCAGCCACTCCAGTCTTTTTTCGAGGGAAAACAGCGTCTGCTTCTGTGAGTTGGTGCCGACAGCCACGATGATTTTGTCAAACAGCGGCAATGCCCGCCTGACTATTTTTTCGTGGCCGGTGGTGATAGGGTCGAACGAACCTGGGAAAACGGCTATTTTCATGTGAGATGGTCAGGTTGAGTGTCGGTCAGTTTTGTTAGTTTGGCAGCGAAAAATAAACAGACTTTGGCAGAAGCAAAATTTTATGAAAAAAATACTCGTAGCTACCGGCGGTGGTGATTGTCCCGGCCTCAACGCCGTCATCCGGGCCATTGTGAAATCGGCGGACATGCACGGCGGCTGGGAGGTGTACGGCAGCATCGAAGCGTTCAACGGCGTGTTGAGCGAACCGACGGAAATTGTCAGGTTGACCGAGAGCAATACGGCGGGGATCCACGTCCGGGGCGGCACCATCATCAGAACTACCAACAAGGGCAATCCCCTCGCCTACCCCGTCCAATTGCCTGACAGCACATGGACGACGAAGGACATCAGCGGCGAACTGGTTCAAAAAATACGGGACTTCGGCTTTGATGCGGTCGTCAACATCGGCGGTGATGGGAGCCAGAAGATTTCGCAGGCGCTGTTCGAGCAGGGCCTGAACATCATCGGGGTGCCGAAAACCATCGACAACGACCTCTCGGCCACCGACCTGACCTTCGGTTTCAGCACCGCCGTTCAGATTGCCACGGACAGTTTCGACAAATTGGTGACCACCGCCGAAAGCCACCACCGGGTGATGATTATGGAGGTGATGGGGCGTGATGCAGGCTGGATTGCCCTGCACACGGCCATTGCCGGGGGTGCCGAAATTTGCCTGATTCCAGAAATCCCCTACGACATTGAAAAGGTCACTTGGAAAATCAACAAGCGGTACAACGATGGCAGAGGGTTCGTCAACATCGTGGTGGCCGAAGGGGCCAGGCCGCTGGAAGGAAACGTGATGGCCCAACAGGCCAAAGATGTGGGCGACGAACACCTGAAGCTGGGTGGCATTGCCAACTACCTGCGATGCCAGATTGAAAAAATTGGTTGTGAAGCACAGGTTCGCACCACCATTTTAGGCCATGTGCAGCGTGGCGGCTCTCCGATTGCCTTCGACCGGATTTTGGCGACCGCCATGGGTGTGAAAGCGTTTGAGTTGATGGACAGTGGCGATTTTGGTAAAATGGTGACCTACAAAAACAATGAAATCGGCAGCGTAGCCATCACGGAAGCCATCAGCAGGTACAATTTTTTGTCACCGGCTCACTACCTCGTCCGCACGGCGAGGTCGTTGGGCGTTTCCTTTGGGGATTGGATGTAATTCATTGATAACGAACAATTTGCACAGCCTTGAAATTCAAAGAATCCTTCCGTCAGGCGAAGATTTTTGTTAAAAAACACAAGGTCAAATTCATCATCGGCTTTGGTTTGCTGTTGGCAGCGTATTGGTTTTGCCTGCCCTCCCCGTTGTTCAAAGACCCGACTTGCATGGTGCTGGAAGCCAAAGACGGCAGCTTGCTGGGGGCAAGGATTGCCGCCGACGGGCAGTGGCGCTTCCCCTACGAAGCAGTGGTGCCGGAAAAATTTGGGAAAGCCATCATTGAATTTGAAGACCGGCGCTTCTACTCCCATCCCGGTTTCGACCCGTTGGCTTTTGGCAGGGCGATGCGCCAAAACCTGAAAAGCCGCAGTGTGGTGAGCGGCGGCAGCACCCTCACCATGCAGGTCATCCGGTTGGCGAGGAAGGGAAAATCGAGGACTGTTTTTGAAAAAATCATCGAAATTATTTTAGCCACCCGGCTCGAAATCAGTTACTCGAAGCAGGAAATACTGGCGCTGTACGCCTCCAACGCACCCTTCGGCGGCAATGTGGTCGGGCTGGATGCCGCCTCTTGGCGCTACTTCGGCAAGGGAGCCGAAAATCTCTCATGGGGCGAAGCGGCTACCTTTGCCGTACTGCCAAACAGCCCCGCCCTCATCCACCCTGGGCGCAACCGCACCGCCCTGTTTGAAAAACGCAACCGATTGCTGAAGCGGCTTTTCGAGCAAGGCATCATTGACCAACCCACTTACGAACTGGCAGTGGAGGAAGTCCTGCCAGAAAAGCCGCATCCCTTGCCACGGTTGGCCCCGCACTTGCTGGAGCGGGCTTTCGCTGAAAATTTCAAGTCGAAAACGGGCGAAATCACGCGGTTGAGAACTACCCTCGACCCTTCGTTGCAAGCCCGGTTGAACGAGTTGGCGCTGCGAAAAAGCATCCAGTTGAAGGGCAATGAAATCAACAACCTCGCTATCCTCGTCCTCGATGTGGAAACCGGAAATGTGCTGGCCTACATCGCCAATGCCCCGAACACAGGAGCCGAACACGGCGAAGATGTGGACATCATCAAGGCTCCCCGCAGCACCGGCAGCATCATGAAGCCGCTGCTCTACGCCATGATGCTGAACGAAGGGAAAATCCTGCCGCAAAGCTTAATCTCCGACATCCCGACACAAATCAACGGTTACAAACCGGAAAATTTCATGGAGACCTACGACGGCGTGGTGCCTGCCCACCTTGCCCTCTCACGGTCGCTGAATGTGCCGTTCATCAAGATGCTGCAGGATTACAGCGTCGAAAAATTCCATTTCAACTTAAAAAAGCTCGGCCTGACCACTATTAACAAACCCCCATCGTACTACGGCTTGACTTTGACTTTGGGCGGAGCGGAAGGTTCGCTCTGGGAGTTGACCAATGCCTACACCTGCATGGCCCGGACGCTCGCCAATTTTTACGAACGCAATGGATACTACTCGCCATTGGATTTCAGACCTGCCACTTATTTTGTTAACGATAAAAACAGCGGGAAAGCACCGGAAAAGCAACTGACAAAGGAACCGAAAATGCTTTCCGCCGATGCCATCTGGTTCACGCTGGAGGCGATGGAGGAATTAGAGCGCCCAACCACACAGGGCGAATGGGAGCGGTTTGAATCGAGCAGGCGGATTGCCTGGAAAACAGGCACCAGCTTTGGTTTCCGCGATGCCTGGGCCATCGGCGTTTCAAAAAAATACGTGGTGGGCGTTTGGGCAGGCAATGCGGATGGCGAGGGGCGGCCCGGCCTGGTCGGCGTGTACGCCGCTGCCCCCATTTTGTTTGATGTGTTCAGCATGTTGCCCGCCTCCAGGTGGTTCGACCCACCCTACGATGCCATGAAAAAAATGGCTGTGTGTAAGTTGAGTGGCTATCCTGCGCTTGACTTTTGCGAAAAAGACACGCTGCAAGTCAACGAAAAGGGTATCAATGCGCCTTCCTGCCCCTTCCATAATATTGTCAATCTCGACAAAACCAGGCGCTGGCAGGTAAACAGCAGTTGCGAACCGCCGATGGCGATGGAGAAAGTTCCGTGGTTCGTGCTACCCCCCGTGGAAGAATTTTACTACAAAACCAAAAATCCGGGGTACACCCCGCTGCCGCCTTTTCGAAGCGATTGTGAAATTGCAGGGGAGAAGCAGGGAAGCACCATGCAGTTGATTTATCCAAAAAAAGCCTCGAAAATCTACGTGCCGGTCGAGTTGGACGGCACCGTCAGCCGGACTGTGTTCAAAGTAGCGCACCGGAACCCAGAGTTGCTGGTTTATTGGCACATGGACAATGAGTTCATCGGAACGACCAAAACTTTTCACGAGATGGAGATGAATCCGGCGGCAGGGAAGCACATCTTAACTTTGGTGGATGAAAAAGGAAACAGGCTGGTGCAGGAATTTGAAATAGTCGTTAAAAAGTAGGCAAAAAAAAACTCCTACATCAAGGGAGGCAAAAGGCTGATGTAGGAGCACTAAACATACTATGAGAAAACTACACAGCGCAAAGTAGCGTAATTCTGAACCTACAAAAAAGCTGCTTTTAGGAAACGGTCGCTTTGGTAAGGAAACGGTCGGTATGGTTTAGTAAATGGTAATTTCAAATATCGACAGGTAAGATTTTCGGGCAGCGGAATGGATAGAATTCAGACTTCGTTCATTTTCAAGACAGAAGAAATATTATTTTTTATAATTTTTAACCTTCCGGCACAGAATTGGAAAAGTGGATAATCGTCTTACAAACTGAAAAAAACAGGCTCAGGTTTCCAGTTCTGCAAATCACAATTCTTCCTTTAAACTTCACACCGAAGTCCGTTTTCAGGACTTGCAAACAATTCAATTTGGTCATCAATTTTGGTTGAAGCCATCACATCATTCAGGCCCTGAGAAAAAAATTCCTACACCCCAGAAGGGAAACAAAGGTGTAGGAGAATTAAACATACTATGAGAAAACTAGAATCAAAGATAAGACCAACAGTTTTCGGATAAAAGCTATATTTACGCACTGGAAGTTTTTTTAAGAAAACGGTAGGGTTCTTTGAGGAAACGGTAGTTCTTTTTCGATAAACGGAATTAATAATCTTAATAATCCTATCCTAAGTCAAAGACAATTTTACTTTTGCAAGGCTGATTAAAGCACTAAATTACTTTTGGCAACTACACACACATTTTGACCGGCAGGGCAAAAAAAATTCCCGCACCCCAGGAGGGACTAAAGGTGCAGGAAGATTAAACAAACATACTATGAGAAAACTGTGGCAAATATATTTTATTATTTTTAAATGATAAAATATTTTCACAGAAAAGGTCTTGAATTTCATCACTTTATCTGAATATCCATGATGGGTATCAAGACTTCGACTTTCGTTCCAAGTGCCTTGCCGGTTATTTCATCTTCCAAGTCAATGATTTGCACCGCTGTCAATTCAAGATTCCTTGATTGCAACAAGATTTGAAGCCTGTCCTGGGTAATCCTTGTGCCCATCGACTTGTGATCCTTGAAACCCGGATTTTTTTCCTGAAGCTCCCTGGCTTTCTTGCGGCCAATCCCGTCATCTTCGACAATGCACAGAATGGTATTTTCGTCGTGGAAGGTAAATTCTACTTTGATAAGGCCTTTTTTCTTTGAACGGATACCGTGTTCGATTGCATTCTCCACATAAGGTTGGATAATCATGGTTGGAACACCGTAGATGTCCTCCTCTATTTCCTCATCGATAATTATTTGATACTCAAGTTGGTCCTCAAACCGCAAATTCATGTTGATTTCGAGGTAATTCCGAAGGAATTCGATTTCTTTTTCCAATGAAATGACTTCCAATTCCGAATATTCCAGGCTTTGCCGCATGAGGTGGGCAAACTGTGCGAGATACTTAGCTGCCTGCGCAGTGTCGTTGGAAGTGATGCAATTTTGAACAGAGTTCAAGGCATTGAAAACAAAGTGCGGGTTCATCTGTGCCCGCAAAGCCTTGAGTTGGAGGCCCGCAGCCTGGAGTTTGAACATCTCGGCTTCTTTTTCCTTTCGTTCGGCCGTGAATTTTATTTCAAGTTCCCTTATTTCCGTATTTTTTTCTTCAAACAGAAAACGTTCAACCGCCTGATTGTACAAAATCTGGTAGTCGTAGGCATTTTTAAAGTCAAGTTCCTTGGCATACAAATCGGCAATGTTCTTCAAAATCCCGGTGGCTTGGCGGTAATCTTGTCCCTTCTTGGCAAATTCCAGGGCTTTGAAGTAGTGTTTGAGCGCCTTTTTTGCTTTCTCTTCTTCAAATATCTTAGCCCGCCACCACTCGATGTTAGCGAGATTTTTATCCCTTTTCTCTTTAAACAACGGGTAGGCCGTTGAAA
Source organism: Bacteroidota bacterium (assembly GCA_016234735.1). GTDB lineage: Bacteria > Bacteroidota > Bacteroidia > Chitinophagales > Saprospiraceae > UBA6168. The sequence continues at coordinate 60,835 of JACRAN010000338.1, forward strand.
AAAGCTCCAAAGCTTCCTTGTACTGCCGTTTGTTCAGGTAACAATATCCCAGATTTGCGTAGGCAATTGCCCGTGCCTGCTGGTTTACATCATCCACTACTTTGATGGCTTTTCTAAAATACAGGCCGGCGTTGTCAAAATCCTGTATCGTCATGTAGCCATTGCCCACATTGAGGTAATGCCAGGATAGACGGGACCGCATGCCATTTTTTTCACAAAAATCGACTACGTTCAGGTAGGCCTGAATACTCCGCTGTGGTTCATTAAGCAATCCGTAAATGGTACCTAAACCACTTTGAATCAGGGTGAAAAAATGAAAATCTTTCAAGTCAGGTGTACCTGCCAAATTCTGTATTTCAACTTCACAATCAAGAAATGCCTTGAGTGCTTTGGGGTAGTTTGCAAACTTCAGATGGAAAAAGCCTTCCCTGCATATCAATCGAACCCGGAGCCGGTCATCGGGGAATGATTCGAGGTATTTGGAAGCCTGATTCAGGTAAAATCGTGCCCTGTCGGTTTGGTCGAGATTCAGCAAAGTGCCAGCGTAGTCAATGTAGGTTTCGGCCAATTGGTTGACATCCCCCCGCTCACCGAGAATTTCGAGGGCTAAACGAAAATGGATTTCGGATAGGTTATAATTGTACAGTTGGTTTTCTACCAGTGCCGTGTTCAGGTGGTAATTGAGGCGGATGTCAGGATGGTCGTACTCCGCAAAGATTTCAAGGATTTCGGCCAGGTATTTCTGGGCTTTGGTAATGTCTGAAAAAACTAATTGTGAGGAGAGTTTGTCCAGCGTAGTGAGCCTTTGAAGGCGTTCGTCAATGAGATGCAGGTTAGATTCCAATTTGATAAGATTCTCGTTGGTATCTGGATAGGTGTGTATCATTAGGTGCAGTGTTTCAAATTTGAATGAGAAATCCAGAATGTTCGAATAAAAACACCTTGGCATTAAACATAAAAGAGGCAACACACACGTTGGTGCAGCCTCTTCCGAACAAACCTGACAAACTTACTTCCCGGAAATTATTGTGGCAACTCACCTTGGCAGGGAGCCGGACTGAAAAGCCCGGAAAAAAAGCCTTTTTTCCTAATTTCGCTGGCATTTTCATTGCCTCCCAGGAATTCGCCCATCTCAAATTTTTTCAATTGATTTAGGTCGTCGAGTTCACCGAGGTTCTTTTTTTTGGTAGTCCTCCCCATAGCATCTAAGTTTTGAGTGAAAAATCTGAAGTTCATAGTGTTCTCGTTTATTCTGACGAGTTAAAAGTATGTGCGTTCTCCGGTTCCAAAGATAGGGACTTTTCAGAGTATCCAAAGTCTCCCGACAAAAATTGTCTGTGTAGCCAAAGCCGGGCTGGATGTAGTTCGCCTCTCAAAAAATCCTACTTGGTTGCGGGTTGCCTCCCACCAACACTTTTACTCTATCGGTTAAAAAATGTGTAAGTTACATTTAAAGTGCCTCTTCCAACCTCCTCATTTGCTCCATGAAAGCCGGACGCCTCCTGCGCGAAACTTCGATTTTTTTGCCATCGTCCATCACAAGGTAGCCTCCATCACCTTTGATAAACTTCCGAATATAATTCAAATTGATCACGTGACGCTTGTGGACCCTGTAAAAATTCAAGACTTGTAGCATGTCCTCGTAGGCTTTGATGGTCTTGGATGCGGTAATCCGGTCACCGTTCGTCAGAAAAATATGGGTGTAATTATCCTCGGCTTCAAACCGGACAATGTCTTTGATACTCACAAAGTAGATCCCATCCACTGCCGAAATACTCATTTTTTCAAAGGAATTCGGGTTGCTGAGTGCCTTGTTGAACAACTCTAGCCGCTCCTCAATCTTCTCGGAACGGTGCGCACGAATCCGGCTCACTGCCTGAACCAACTCATCGGGGTTGATGGGTTTCATGATGTAGCCGATGGAACTGTACTGGCAGGCTCGGATGGCGAATTCATTAAACGCAGTAATGAAAATGACCTCGAAATCAATGGGTTTCAATTCGTCAAGCATCTGGAAAATCAGACCATCGGGCAGGTTGATGTCAAGGAAGGCGACATCCGGCTTGAAATCAGGCTCCTCAAATAGTTCTAGCGCTTCCTCAATGTTCAGGGCATCGGCTACGACCTGAACCTCCGGGCAGTGATTGGCCAGGAGGTTTTTGAGGTTGTTCATGCTTTTGATTTCGTCTTCGACGATTAGCGCTTTGATCACGGGTATCGATTTACTGAGTTCCAAGGGCTGTGTTGGCATTTTTATCATCTGCGTGTAAGTGTTTGATGGTCACAAAAATACATTTCCCCGTTTAGAATATAAAACCGAATGACTATAAAATTTTCCTGCAAATCATGGTTTTACACTTTATCAAAAATAACGTTTCCAAAGAGGCTGTGGCTAACCCATTACGGAATGTTTTTTTACTAATAAAAATGAAAAAAATTAACACCGCCCGATAATTCAGCACTTTACTTTGGTATTGCAATGCGTAATGCCTCATCAAAACTGACTTTTGGAAACACTTCCAGCTTCCCGCCCGCCGTCGCATCGAGTATTTGACGGCCATCTTTCTGGTAAAAATAGTTGGCTAAGTGGTACGACACCTCCGAACCGTACACGTCCGCCAATTGCCACTGCTGCCCCTTGAAGTAGTCTGGGTGAAAGTGGTTTTCGTCATCGCCTTTGTAGGTCTGCACCTCGTGCGATTGCCCGGCCTGCTTGAAACTGTGGTCAACCCCAATTAAAAACACCCGCCGGAAGCCCATGTAGAAGGCAATTTGCAGGGAAACGAAAGTGACCGTGTTGCCTTCGCAAATGGGCTGGGCGATGTCCTCGTAAAAGCTCCAGAGGTTCAGCGTGTGCAGCCGGTGAATGTGGGGAGCCTCGGCGACGACACCTTTGGCTGCGGTGTACGACAGAAAAACCGGGCACTTCATCGCCTCAAACTCCCTGGCGCTCTGCTCGATGACCAACTGGTTAACCGACACGAGGTAGCTGAGGTGGAGGTCAACTTTTTCAAAAATCAAAAATATCTTGTTCTGGCCGAAGGTGTGGTAATTACGAAGTGGAGCCAGGTCCATGTTTTTCAAGGAGGGGCCGTTCCCGATGATGAAACAATCTTCACCTTTGTGTTTGTCCTTGAATTGGAGCAGGCGTTTGGCGTACTTCCTGCGCCAGGTAAGGTAGTCCCTGGCCTCTTCCCATTTTTTGCCGAAGCCGTTTTTTTCCAGCAAATTCAGTCCAAAAAGTGCGCCTTGTGGTCTTGCCATTTTTTACAAATCTTTTAAAACAGAACTGATGCCCCCGTCCAGCAGGAAGTTGGCCCCGTGAATGAACCCGTCGTTTTCCGAAGCGAGGAACAGCGCCAGCTTGGCCACGTCCGCCGGGTAGCCGATGCGCTGCACCGGATGGATTTTGCGTAGCTCGTCCAGGGCTGATTCGTCGTTTTCAAAACCGGCCCGCAACATGTCCGTCTCGATGGCAGCCGGGCTGATGGCATTCACCCGCACCCTGCCCTCCAGGTCTACGGCCATGGACTTTGTCAGCCCCACGAGGGCGCTTTTGGAAGTGGCGTAACTGATGAAACCAGGCTTCGTCAGTTGCTGGTGGATGCTGGCGATGTTGATAATGCTTCCCCTGCTTGTTTCCAAACGCCCCAAAAAAAGTTTGCTCAACAGCATCGGGCCGGTCAGGTTCACGTTCAGGGTTTCCTGCCAGTCTTCGAGCTTGATATTTTCCAATTTATCGAGCCGCTGCACGGCGGCGTTGTTGATCAACACATCGAGCTTGGGCATCACTTCATCGAAAATCTGCGAAAAACGGATGCGGTAGGCCGCATCCCTGACGAATTGATGTATGTCAAAATGGAGGAAACGGTCGCAATTCCCGTGAAAATCCTCCCGCATGTCCACGCCATAAACGTAGAAGCCCTTCTCCCGAAAAGCCTTGGCGAGGGCCGACCCAATGCCGCCGAGTACCCCCGTAATGAATACATTTTTGCTCATTTCAAGCGATTTCTAAAAAACCGAACATCAATTTTATGGCCTGCTTGCTGGCCCGTCGCACGGCATCCACCGTGTTGGAGCCGTTGTGCGTACCGAAAATGCAGCGCTCAAAACCCCGCAAACCCGAATCGGAAGGCAACGGCTCGTTTTCAAAAACATCCAGTGCCGCCGAGTGTACCTTGCCCGACCGCAAGCCTTCCAACAAAGCCGCCTCGTCGATTATGCCCCCCCTCGACACGTTCACGATGCGCACCCCGTCCTTCATTTTTCCGATGGAACCGGCGTTGACCAGATGCCTCGTCTCTGGCGTGAGCGAGCAAGTAATGACCACGAAGTCGGCTTCCGCCAATTTTTCAGGAAAACTGAAAAAGCGGTACTTCATTTCATCCTCGTCCGTTCGGGCGGCGAAGGGGTCGTACACATTAGTATATAAGCCAAAAGCGTCGAGCATCCGGGCCGTCGATTTTCCAATATCCCCGAACCCGATGACCGCTGCCGTCTTGTCCATCAACGAAATGCCCGCCGGTTTGGGCCATTGGCCTTCCCTCACTCCCCGGTCAATGAGGAAAGTCTGCCGGGCCAAACCGATGAGGTAGTGAACTGCGAGGCTGCCAACTTCTTCGCCGAACATCATCGGGGTGTTGGACACCGGGATGCCGAGTTTTTTGCAGGCTTCAAAATCAACGTTGTCCACGCCGACTCCCCACTTCACAGCCGCCCGGAGCCGCCCGTTTTTTCCGGCCCGAAAAACCCGTTCGGTCGCCGGGTCGTCGCCGATTATCCAGCCATCCACCTGGGGCACGAGGGCGGTCAACTCATCCTCCGTGAGGGTTTGAACGACGTTGGGCGTGATTAATTCAATACCTTTCGCCTCGAATTCCGGGCGGAATTCGTCGATGAGGCGCAGCATGGGTGGACACGTGACAAGAACTTTCATCAGATTTTTGAACAAAATAGTGCTTGAATGGCGGCTGATGGGCAGCCCTGACACAAAACCAGGGTTAAGTGCCGGGTTGCAAAGGTGATTGATAATTTCGACTTTTAAAAATGACCGGCGATTGTTGAAAACCATCCCCGATGTTCGGGAATCATTGGCCAACAATTATTTACATTGCCTTCCGATATTCGACTTTTTTCAAACTCATTTTTTTGAAATGACTCAAAAAATAGCGGCCTGCCTTGTTTTTCTTGCTCTTTCAGGATTAGTTTTCGGTCAAAACTCCTGGAACGTTGACCTGCTCGGCCAGGTCAACCGGGGCGACACACGCTACTCCGGGAGTTGGGCCTACGTGGCACCCGACAGCAGCGAGTACGCCCTCATCGGAGCCAAAACAGGCATGGCTGCTTACTCCATCGACGATACCAGCAGCTTCACAGAGTTGGGTTTCGTGGCGGGGCCAGTGACCAACTGGCGGGAAATCACCGTCATCGGCCAACACGCCTTCGTAGTCACCGATGTGCAGGGACCCAGCCACGGGATGCAGGTCATCGACCTCGGCTACCTCCCCGACAGCCTCCATCTCGACACGACTTACACGGAAACCTTCACCACCGGCCACATCATCCAGAAGGCGATTGACAGCGACGAACCCTACGTGTACGTGATGGGCACTTCCACCACGCAGGGCGTTCACATCCTCAACGTATCAGACCCCGCCGTGCCGGTGGAAGTGGGCAAATATGTGCCCGGCTACTACATCCACGATGCCCATATCCGGGGGAACCTGCTCTACGCTGCGGCATTTTACGAAACGCAAATCGACATCGTGGATATTTCGGACAAAACGAACCCCGTGCAAATCGGCACCATCACCTACGACGGCAAAAACACGCACAGCGCCTCGACCACTGAAGATGGCCACTTCCTCATTGTTACTGACGAGCAGGACGGGTATCCGGCACGGGTTTTCAATGTGGAAGACCCCGAAAATGGGTACGAAGTGGCCCGGTACACCGCCAACGAACTGAGCCTCGTCCACAATCCCTACGTCAGGGGCGATTTCTGTTTCGTTTCCCACAACACGGAGGGCCTGCGGGTGCTGGACCTCGCCGACCCCAGTGTGCCGGTGGAAGTCGGCTTTTTCGATACCTGGCCTGGGGCAAGCGGCGGGTTCAGTGGGCTGTGGTCTGCCTGCCCGTACTTTCCGTCGGGCAAAATCATCGGCGGCAACCGCAATGACGGCTTGTACGTCTGGTCGTTCAACGAAACCAGGGCCGCACGGGTGTACGGCCTCGTGACGGACAGCCTCAGCGGTGCACCGATTTACGGGGCGGCCATCGAAATACCCGAACTGGCCGACACGCTGGCCACCGGTTTCACCGGGCAATTCAAAAAAGGCATGCTCGAAGGCAGCTACACGTTGGCGGTCACAGCATCGGGCTACCTTCCCAAAACGTTGGAAATCAATCTTTTACAAGGCGACAGCCTTTTCGTGGAAATGCCGCTGGTGCCTGAAAATTTTAGCGCCGCAAGCGAAAAAGCAGCGCTGCTGCCCTCGCCCACCTTGTACCCAAACCCATCGGGTGGAAGTTTTTCGGTCGATTTGAGCAGACTTCCAAACGCTACCCAAATGAAGGTTTTTGATGAAAAAGGCGGTTTGGTAAAAAAACAATCGATCGCAGGTGGGCGTCTGTTGGGGTTGGATTTTTCGGAAAATCCGGTCGGCCACTATCGGCTGGCAATTTTTGACGAGGCAGGTTCGTTGATTGCAACTGCCAGAATTTCAATGTTTTAGCCTTAGTTTTGCTGTGAGAAAAACACGTGAACAAAAATGATGAGGACTGCGCTGATAGCCCTGTTTTTACTGACAATATCCCACCTGCTGCCCGGCCAGGACAAGGAACTGGCCCTGGCCAAACATTACGACGCTGTCGCCGACAGCCTCAGCAAAATCCCCGACCACACCAAAGCGATTCTTTTCCGCAAAAAAGCCCTCAATATTTACCAGAACCAGCGGCCCGTGCCGTTTGAAAAAATCGCCGCCGAGTTTCGGAGCATCGGCATCTACTATCGCCGGGAAGGCAAATTTGCCGAGTGCGAATACTACCTGAGACGGGCTGTCGAGGTGGCCGAAGCCCGCCTCGGCCCATCGCACCCCGAACTGGCCAAAGCCTACAACAGCTACGGTATTTACCTCCTGACGAAAGGCGAAAACAAACAGGCACTCGCTTTTTTGAAAAAAAGCCTGGCCATCAATCAAAAACTGAAGTCGCCCGAAGTGGCCGACAACCTGAACAACATCGGCATCATCCACGAAAACCTCGGCGACTACGGGCAGGCGTTCGAGCATTACCGGCAGGCCCTGCGCTACAACCGGGCGAAAAACGGAACCTTCCACATCAACACCGCCAACAACTTCCTCAACCTCGGCACGTCGAGCCTGAAACTCGACCGCTACGACGAGGCATTCGCTTTTTTTGATACCACGCTGCGGATTTACGACAGCATCCTGTCGCCCAATCACCCTGAATTTGCAGGGCTTTACAACAATCTGGGGGCCGTTTCCAATGTACGGGGCGACTACCGCACGGCCATCGATTTTTTTGAAAAAGCGCTGCGCTGCACCGAGTTCAATCTCGGCGAAAACCACCCCGACGTGGCCAACGTGTACGCCAACACAGGCATCCTGCTGCTCAACCGGGGCGACCAGAACAAAGCACTGGCATTTTTCAGGAAGGCGTACAACATCCGGGTGAAGTTTTTCGGGCTGAACAACCACCTCGTGGCCCGCACCTGCAACTACCTCGGCGACTGCTACCTCCAGAAAAACGATTTCGACCAGGCGTACGACTGGTTCGGGGAGGCACTGCGCATTTTTCAACGCCTGCCAGCCGGAGACCCTGCCGACCTGGCCGAATACAAAAACGACCTCGGTTATTATTTTGAAAAACTCGGCAACTACGGCGAGGCAGCCCGCCTGTACAACGAAGCGCTGAACGTGGTGCGCAAAAGCCCTGAAAAACAGGGCCTCGACATCGCCAACTCGCTCGCCCGGATTGGGAACGTCTATTTTTCGCAGGAAAACTTCGGGGAGGCCAACCGCCACTTCCAGCAGGCGCTCGCCATTTCCCGAAAATTACTGGGTTGGAGGCACCCCGACGTGGCCTCGATTTATTCGAAAATCGCCCTGGCCTGCGCCACCGACCGGGACTGTGCGCTCACCTATTGCGATTCGGCGATGGCCGCCGTGAATTTTACGAAGCGCGCCAATTTCGATTTTGAAAAAGTGACCTCGCCCATTGTTTTGCTGGATGTTTTTGAGAAAAAAGGCCAGTTGCTGCAACATTTTTTCAAAGAAACCGGCGACAAAAAATGGCTCCAAGAGGCCGACCAGGTTTATACTTTCGGCACACAACTGATTGATTTTGTGAAAATTACGTTGGAGGAGCCGGGGTCGAGGCAGGCGCTGCTGGCCAACTATTTCCTCATTTACGAAAATGGAATCTCGGTAAAATGCCAGCTCAGGGAGGCCACCGGCGAGTCCCGTTTTTGGCACGAGGCTTTTGAAATTTCGGAACGGAGCAACGCCACGCTGCTGCTCGAAGCGCTGCAATCCGTGCAGGCCGGGCAGTTCGCAGGCATACCGGACAGCCTGCTCGAACAGGAGCGAAAGCTGAAAATCGACCTCGCTTTTTTTGAAAAACAAGTTTTCGAGGAACAACTCAACGGCCTGAACGCTGACCAAGGAAAACTCACCGGGCTGAACGATAAAATTTTTACGCTGCAACAAAAAAGCACCCGCCTGACGGAGGCACTTCGCAGGGATTTTCCCAAGTATTTCGAGCTGAAATATGTGCCGGAAGTGGTCGGTGTCGATGAAATCCAGCGCAAACTGCTGCGCCCGGGGCAGGGTATGTTGGCCTACTTCGTGGGGGAGGAAAACATTTTCGCCTTCGTCATTTCGGAGAAAAAATTCGAGGTGGTGACGATTCCGAAGGAGTTTCCGCTTGAAGCCTGGGTCGAGGAGTTCCGCAACAGCATCTACCGCTACAACCCGGCGAGCAAGGATGTCGAATACCTGAGCCAGAAATACGCCAACCTCGGCCACGAACTTTACGAGTTGATTTTCGAGCCGGTGCGAACGAAACTGACTGGTAATGAGCTGATTATCGTTCCCGGCGGGGTGCTGGGCTACCTCCCGTTCGATGCGCTGCTGGCCACCGAACCCGACGAGTACGGCAGCTTCGACACGCACGATTACCTCGTACGCAAGTACCAGTTCAGTTACAGCTATTCCGCCACGCTGCTCAAGGAAATGTCGGAGCGGCGGACGAAGTGGCGGAAGGGCGGCTTCGTGGCGTTCGCCCCCTCCTACTCCGGCGACTCCCTCAGCCTTCGCAGCAATGACCCCTGGCGGGCCATGCTCGGCAAACTGAAATTCAACAAAACAGAAGCCCTTGCTATCCAGGGAGTTATGGGTGGGAAGGTGTTCCTCGATTCCGCCGCTACGGAGCAGCGGTTTATGGAAATAGCGCCCAGAGCGGGCATCCTGCACCTGGCACTCCATGCCAAATCGAACGATGAGCATGGCGAGTACTCCTACCTCGCTTTTTACCAGACGCTCGACTCCATCGAAAATGAGTTGATTTTCGTGAAAGACCTCTACTCCATGCGTATCCGGGCGGCGCTGGTGGTGCTGAGTGCCTGCGAGACGGGCATCGGCGAACTGCAACGGGGCGAGGGCATCGTCAGCCTGGCGAGGGGATTTTCTTACGCCGGTGCCGCCAGCATCGTCACCACGCTGTGGAGCATCGACGACTACGCCTCCTCCGAAATCATGACGGATTTTTACCAAAACCTGAAAGCCGGAGCCACGAAAGATGCCGCCCTCCGGCAGGCAAAACTGGCTTTTTTGAAAAAAAGGAAAGGCAACAATGCCGCCCACCCGCTGTACTGGGCTGCCTTCATCCCGGTCGGCGACATGGAGCCGTTGGGCAACGGCGGCCTGCCCTGGTGGGGTTGGGCAGGGTTGGCGCTCGCCGGTTTCAGTGCTGGCTGGTATTTTTTTTCAAGGAAAAAATAGCGGCTTCACTGCTTCGCAATTTTGATTCTTCTCCAACTTTTGCCATCCGACAACGCCAAAAAATAAAGCCCGGAGGGCAAACCGGAAACCTCGATTCGGGTCGTTTTTTCAAAAATTTCAAATTCCTGCAAAGTCCGTCCCTGCACGTCGAACAACCTGCCCCTGATTTTACCGGCAGGTATTTTTGACAAGCTGAACGTAAGTTCCCCTGATGCCGGATTTGGAAAAACCGTGATGCCGTCAACGACCGAAACCTCGCCCGCATCTGTCAAATCAATGAAAATCTGGTACGAAACGGCACTGCCACAGTTGGGGTTTCCGGCGGTGAGCGTGACGGTGAACACGCCCTCCGTCGTGTACACGTGGACGGGGCCGGGCTCCTGAGAGGTGTTGCCGTCGCCAAAATCCCAATTGAAAAACGTGCCGCCGATGGTCAGGTTGGTGAACTGAACGGTGGCACCGTTCACCGAAAAAGAAAAATCGGCCACCGGCGGCTGGAACACGGCCACAAAGTCCTGTTGAACCGCCGTGTTTTCGCCAAAAACATTGGTAACTGTGAGCGTCACGTCGTACACACCAGGAAGATTGTAAACCACCACCGGGTTTTCTTCGGTCGAAAAAGTCGGATTGCCGCCTTCAAAAATCCAGTTAAAATCAGTCAGGTTGCTGCCAATCGACTGGTTTTGAAAAAGCACCGTCAGTGGGGCGCATCCGCTCGAAATACCAGCGATGAACATAGCTTGGGGCAGCGAACCTGTCTGCACCGTCAACGAAAAAGTGGTCTCTCCACAGCCGTTGAACGCCGTGAGCGTGACCTGAAATTGGCCCGCTGCCGGGAACGTGTGCACCGGGTTTGCCTCGGTGGAGGTGGTCCCGTCACCGAAATCCCACAGGTAGGATGTGGCATCGGTCGAGGCGTTTTCAAACTCGATGGTTTCGTTGCCGATGAGCGTAAAATCAAACCCGGCCTGAGGCAACGGGACGATGTCCAACATGGCAGTTTCGGAGTATAAAAAACTGACACACGGCCCGGTCACGAGGCACCGGAATTGGTAGCCGTCAAACATTGAATTTGGGTTGGAAACCGTCAAAGAATCAGTGGCCGTTCCGTCATAAACCGTTGAATTCGAGAGGTTTATCCAACCAGACCCATCGTTCGCCTGCCACTGGTATTGGAGGAAATTCCCCTGCAAGGCCCACCCGAAAACAGCTTGATGACCTTCACAGACAGTCGCTGAAACGGGCTGACCCAGCACTTCCTCCGCCACAATTTCGAGGGAAGACTGCGGGAAATTGTCGTAATCACCCTGCACACCCGCTTCGCCCGCTGCTGCCCCGTTGGATGGCCCGTTGCATTGCCCGGAGGGCGAATTGTTGACTCCTGCCTGGCCACCGCCGACGTTCACACTGGAAAAATTCGGAAGATTGGTGAGCAATCGGCCACCACTTGCCCCTCCGCCTGCCCCGAAACAACGGTCGGAGGGGTTGCTGACGTTGCTGCCCCTGCCGCCGATGGCTTCCACGTTCAGCGTTCCGTTGAGCGAACCCGCCAAAAGCAAGACTGTGCCGCCCGCCCCGCCACCGCCCGCCCCGTCGCCGCCTGCGTTCGGAGGCGTTTTCCCGTTGGCAAAAATGGTTTGGCCGTTGCCCTGCACCGTGCCCGCCAGGATGATGGCGATGCCCCCACCGTTGGCACCGGAGCTGCCCGCCCCGGTGTCGTCCACATGCCCTGCGCCGCCGCCGCCGCCTAAAAAAATCCGGCCAACCTCGTTGGGGCACTGCTTGCCGCCCCTCCCTGCGAACTCGCCATCACAACCAAAGCCGGAGGAGTTTTGGTTGCCGCCGATGCCACCTGCGGAAACATTGCCGCCGCCGCCGCCGCCGCTGTTGTGGTCGTTGCCGCCGCCGCCGCCGTTGGCCTGGGCACCCCGTCCGTGTTCCTTGCCGGAGACGGGAGCTGCAATGCCTTCGCCCTTCGGGGAGCCTCGCCAGTTGTTGGTTGGGTAATAAAAATCGTCGGCAAAAGTGAGGAAGGTACAGTCGCTGGTCACAATCACCTTGCTGGCACCCCGGAATCCGGCACCGCTCACATCGATGGGTGCTTCAAGGCCCAGGGTGTCCGCTTGAAAAATGAGCACTCCACCCATTTCGCCGTTCCAGGGCAAGGCTTTCAGTGTGTCGGTGGCGACGGCATTTGGAAACAACGGAATGGAAACCAACTGAACGGAACCACTTGCGTCGTATGGATTCAGCAGGGTGTTTTTCAGGTAAACAACATTGCCCGCAATGAACAGGATTTCGTTTTTTTCATAAAAACCGGCGCTGCCTGTCGCTTCGATGTTGCCAAAACTGGCCGTGTTGGAGGTGTTGATGGTGGTGCCTTTCATCTGGATGAGCAGCACTTGGTCACCTTCGCTGAAATTGGCAGCGTTTGAAACGGTCAGCCTGCCCTCGCAGGCATCGATGGCAACGACCCTGGCGTACTGGTTGACGATGCCCGAAATGGGCGTTTGAGAAAAAAGCCTGACTGAATAAACCAGGCACAGGAGGCAGAGGAAAAAATTTTGATTCATTTTCAGTATTTGGGATGAAAAAATATACTTTTGCGCCCGCTTAAGCCCACCGCCTGCTCGTCAGGGTAAGTGGGAATGGTTGAACCGAGGCGTTTTTTCAGTTGGGAAATTCAGGAATGAACAGGACGTCAGGCTTTTTCATTTTAAAATCCTCAACAACAAAACCCTCAACATCAAACCTTTAAAACATGGCAGTTAAAATCAGATTGCAAAGAAAAGGAAAAAAGAAGAAACCTTTCTACCACATCGTCATCGCCGATGCGAGGGCACCCCGTGATGGCCGTTTCATCGAAAAAATCGGCTCCTACAACCCGCTGACCTCCCCGGCCATCATCGAAATCGACCGCGACCGGGCCTACGAATGGCTGATGCAGGGCGCACAGCCCACCGATACGGTGCGGGCAATGCTCCGCTTAAAGGGTGTATTTTACCGCAAACACGTCATGCGAGGCGTGAAAAAAGGCGCTTTTTCGGAGGAAACAGCCATGCAAAAATACACCGAGTACGTGGAGGCAAAAGAAGCCAAAACCGCTGCACGGGCCGAAAAAACGAAATCCGAGATGGCCGCTTTCAGTGCAAAAGTGGCTGGCCTCGATGCCAAGGCATCTGCTCCGAAGAAGGAAATCCCGAAAGTGGAAGTGGCTGCCGCACCGGTTGTTGCCGCTCAGGAGGAAGAATAATCCATTGTTTTCAGATAAAAAAAGCCCGGAGGAATTTTCCTTCGGGCTTTTTCATTTTCAGTCAGGAATGGTCAGGTCATTTCACTTTGAACAACTTGACGATGCGTTCCTTGCCATCTGCGTTCATTTTCAGGAAAAGCGAATCTTCCGTGAGGTTGATGATTTGTACGGCTTTTTCGGTGGAGGCTTCATTGATGGTGTCAAGGGTGTAGAGCAGTTCGCCTTTGACGGAGAACGTGCCCGCTTCCTTGTAGTTGAGGGTGCTGGTAAAATTATAGTAGCAGTTATCAAAGAACTGGAAATTTATGTCCGCCGGGGTGACCGGCAAGGGCATCCCATCTTCCAGCAGGGCAGAACACTGCCATTTCCCCAACAGTTTTTTAGACTGCCAATTGTTGCAAGCCACCAGCATCACGCATGTCAAAAACACCAGACTTGATTTTTTCATACTCATCTTTTCTCGTCAAAATACAGGCTGTTCTTTTCAATCAACGCTCGAACCCTGTAAAATTAGGCTACTCGCAGGTAATCAATTCTGTTTAAACAAATGATTACCAGATTCTTAACCTATCGCCCTGCCGCAGTTCTTCTTTTCTACTCAACGAAAACCCAATCAAGATAGAAAAAGCTTGAAATCAATAGAAAACTGAACACGCCCGCAAGGTATCCAGCCAAAAGCCAACCAGGGTTTTTTTTTTGAAATGCCAGATAAAATCAATCCGCTACATACCCATTGCAGCCACACCCGCTGCGGAACCAATAATCAAAATACTGCCCCCTGTGTCGGCAGGGTAAGCGATAAATTGCCAAAGCTTGGCATCCATCGGAAACAAATCCACAAGATGCCCATCACAGCAGCCACCAACGGCAAACCCGCAGTTGCTTTGAAAATCGGCATAAAAATCAGCCCGCCCACTCCAAAAATCAGCATGGTTTTGCTGCTGAGGAGTTGCTCCTTTTTCAATTTACTATCAAGTCCCTTTCCCTGAAAAGCAACGGCGAATTTAGTCTAAACTCCAATTCCAACAATTTCCAGGAAAGTTTTTTAGGTGACCGGCTTATTAAGTTTTGTTGCGCTTGAGACATTCATGGTAAACTTCGTTTTACCCCCAAAGGCTTTTCCTAACTTCGGCCTCCGGCCAAACGGATTGGCGGTAAATTTCACCAGTATCAACCTCGAGTCACCTTGTTTTCAACTGAAAAAAAAAAACTCGTTATGACAAAAAAGACTACTCTCGCAATCGTTGCAACTATCTGTCTTTCAATCAGTTTGCTCGTTTTTAAAAACAGTTTTTGGAAAAACGACCGGATGGAGGCGGGCAAATTTTCCGGGGCATTTGAAGCGCTGAGTTTCCTCGGCGAAGCGAGGGTGTACCCTTTCCAAAAACTGCCGGAATCGGCACTTCGGGAGGCGTTGGATTTCGTTCGGCAAATGTCGCCAGCCGAAACTGCGGCCCGCTCCACCGACCCCTGGGCAACGATGGGGCCGCACAACCGGGCAGGCCGGATGCTCGAAATCGCCTTCAATCCCCAGAACCCGAACACGATGTACGCAGGTTCGGCCAGTGGCGGCCTCTGGCGCAGCTACACCGGCGGCACCGGCAAAAACGCCTGGCAACGGGTGCCCACGGGCTTCCCCGTGCTGGCCGTCAGTTCGATTGCGTTCCCGCCCAACGACTCCACGACGATGTTCATCGGCACCGGCGAAGTGTACAACCACCAGGCCGCAGGCACCGGGGCCGCCTACCGAAATACACGGGGCACCTGGGGCGTCGGCATCCTCCGCTCCAATGATAGCGGCATGACCTGGGCCGAGAGCCTCGATTTTTCTTTTGACCAAAACAAGGGCATCTGGGACATCGAGGTGGCCCCCTCGAACCCATCGCTGGTGTTCGCAGCCACCACCGATGGCGTTTACAAAAGCGCAGACGGCGGCGGTACCTGGAGTTTGGTTCACAACGTGGTATTGGCCACCGACGTGGTCGTTCACCCCACCAATCCCGACCTCGTTCTGGCTGCCTGCGGCAATTTCGGCTCACCGGGCTACGGCATTTACCGAACCACAAACGGCGGCACCTCCTGGACAAAAATGACTGCCGGGCTGCCCGCTAATTTCAACGGAAAAATCCTGCTCGACCGCTCCACGAGTGCCCCGCAGGTGATTTACGCCAGCATCGGCAACGGTTTCAGTTCGGCGGAGGGCGCCAGTTGGCTCTGCCGCTCCAACGATTTCGGGGCAACGTGGTCCATAAAAACCACCACCGACTACTCCAAGTGGCAGGGATGGTACTCGCACGATGTGGCAGTACACCCCTCCAACCCGGAGCAGGTAATCGTCATCGGAATCGACGTGTGGAAATCGACCAATGGCGGCACCACCATCACGCAGAAAAGCCAGAGCAGCAACGGCGGCATCGGCTTCACAAACCCGCCCATCGAAGGGCCGGACGGCGGGCCTGAGTTCGTCCACTCCGACTGCCACGACGTGATTTACCACCCGACCCAGCACAATATTTTATACGTGGCGGACGACGGCGGCATCCACCGCTCGACGGACGGTGGCGAAACCTTCCGCAGTTGCAGCGGCCGCTTGCAGACTGCTCAGTTTTACAATGGATTTTCCAATTCGTCAACGGATGAAAACTTCTGCATCGGCGGGCTTCAGGACAACGGCTCCATCCGCCTGAACCCCGACATCGACGCAGAAACCGGCCTGCCGGTCACCTGGCGGCGGCTTTTCGGCGGGGACGGCAGTTGGAGCGCCATCAACCAGCAAAACGACCTCATCAGCTACGTCTCCTGGCAAACCCTGAATGTGAACCGCTCCACAGATGGTTTCAACTACGGAGGTCTGGACATACCAAAATCCGGCCCCATCAGCTTCATCGCACCCTACGCCACAGCACCTTCCAACGGCAACGTGCTGTACGCCGGCTCTGCCACCATCGCCAAATCCACCGACGGCGGCGACAGTTGGACGACCACCAACAACGGCCTGCCCCTCGATGGGAACCCAATGCTGAGTTTGTCGATTTCGAGCCAAAACCCCGACGTGGCCTACGCCGCCACGGCACCGTACAGCGGGAACCAGCGGGGAGTTTTCGTGACCCCCAACGGCGGCACTACCTGGACGAACGTGAGCGGCGGCCTGCCCGACCGCTTCCCGATGGATTTGGAGGTGGACCCAACGGACGATGCCGTCGCCTACATCGCTTTTTCCGGCTACGGCACCGGCCATGTTTTCCGAACGACCGACCACGGCGCTACCTGGGCCGACATCAGCGGCGGGCTGCCCGATTTGCCGACCAACGCCATCTGCGTTGACCCGTTGTTCCCGAACAACATCTACGTGGGCAACGACCTCGGCGTTTTTTCTTCGGTGGACAACGGCCTCACCTGGCAGACGTACCAGGAGGGCCTGACCGATGCTGCGACGGTTTTTGACCTGAAAATTTCACCGGCCAACCGCAAGCTGCGGGCAGCAACGCACGGAAGCGGCGTTTTTCAACGGGACTTGCTGGAACAACCCTACGTGAGTGCTTCGCAAGCTGGTTTGAAAGAAAAATTCAAGCTGGAGTTGTTTCCAAACCCTGCGTCGTCCTGGGCTACGCTCCGCTACCAACTACCTGACAACCAGGTTGTTACTATTGAAATTCTGGATAAAACAGGCCGAGTTCTCAAAACTGTTTTGAGGGAAAAACAACTGAAAGGCAAACACGAAGTTGCGGTGCCAGTGGCAGGGTTGGCGAGTGGAATTTTTTATTGCAGGATGAAAACCGGCAGTTGGGTTGCCGTAAAAAAATTAGTGGTGGCCGGGTAGCGCTGCCTATTTCGGTCTTGGCCTGAATTTGGATTTTAGTCGGGTTTTTGAATAATTTCACGGCTCAATTCAGGAAAAAATCAAATTGATCTACACATGGCCCGGCTGATTTCCTTGTTCATATTGGCACTGGTTTCGATTTCGCACACGGCTGACGATCCACAGTATTTTAAAACGAAAGCCTTGCCCGGCGATGGCGTGTATTCCCTGCTCCGCCGCTACCACCTCGACCGTAACTCCTGCAACCACTCGAAATTCTACGCCCTCAACGACCTGAAAAACGGATCCACTTTGAAGGTTGGGAACACGTACTTGCTGCCCATTTTGCTCTACAAATTCAACGGAAAAACCATCCGCTCCTCCGTTGACATCAACGATTGGGCCACGGCAAAAACCATCGAAGATTACAACGACAACATGCTCAAGGACGGCTACCGGAAAAATTCTTTCCAAAAAGACAAGGAACTTTGGGTGCCCTACCACCTGCTACACTGCCCGGACGACGATGTGCCGAAACCGGAGTTGGCAGAGGGGGCCTCAAACGGAGAGGTCAACTTAGCCATCGAGCCTTCCGGCAACCGCCGGTTCCCGATTTTTGGCAAAAAATACGAGCACGTCCCCTTGAAAGATAACGCCCTGATGGGCAAAGTTTATTTCATCGAAAGCGGGCACGGCGGCCCCGACCCCGGCGCAATGGCCAAAGTGGGCGGCCACACCGTCTGCGAAGACGAGTACGCTTACGATGTAGCCCTTCGTTTGGTGAGGAAGTTAGTGGAGCATGGCGCAACGGCCTACATGATTACCCGTGACCAGAACGACGGCATCCGGGACGAGCAGTACCTGAAGTGCGACAGTGATGAAGTGGTTTGGGGCAACGAACGCATTTTCCGGGGGCAAAAATCGAGGCTGTTCCAACGTTCGGATGCCATCAACGAACTGTACGACAAGCACAAAAAACAAGGCGTGACCACGCAAAAACTCATCGTCATCCACGTTGATTCGAGGGCAAAGGGCGAGCAGACCGACCTGTTTTTTTACTACCACCCCGACGACCCCGATGGCAAGAAATTAGCGACCGAAATGCACAACAGCATGGAGGCGAACTACAAAAAAGTCAACAAAAACAGGGGTTACACTGGCACCGTGACTGCCCGTGACCTGCACATGTTGCGGGAAGCAAAAGTCCCTTCCGCCTACATCGAATTGGGCAACATCAAGCACCCCACCGACCAGAAGCGATTGTTCCTTGCCTCCAACCGCCAACTACTGGCGGACTGGCTGTTCGAGGGGTTGAAATGAAGCATTTCAAAAAATGCACCCCGTTCGGATGGCCAGGCTTTTCAGGGTAAAGTTTTCCTCCGTGCTGTAAGTTCCCCACCAATCGAAGCTGGTTTCTTTGGAGTAGCGCTGAAATTTGTACCCAAAATCAAGCTGGAACATGGTGCCCCGGCGGGTCGGGAACAGCACCCCGATGGACGGGTAAACAAGCAGCCCGCCTTTCACTTTTTCAAACTCCCGGTCGGCGAACACTTCCTCGATGGGCAAATTGTACCCTACCTGAAGGCTGTAACTCAACGGCAGGTAGCGCCTGCCCCCGACAGGTGCCGGCTCCGATTTAAAAACCTGCCATTTTCCCCCACTCAAATGGCCCCGCAATTCCTCAAAAACGGGCATAAAAAAATACTCGTTTGCATCGAGGCCAAAGCCGCCGCCGACTGCCAGGAACGGGTTGAACTGGTACCCGGCAGAAAAATGGCCGCCCACATCCCAGCGGGTGCCCGTCTCGAACTCGCCGCTTTTTTTAGCCGAAAGTGTGTGGAATGCGATGGAGGAATACGGCCCTTTTTGCAAAATCTGCCGGCCCCTCGGTGTGATTTGGTAGTGCGCCCGAAGCGGCTGGGCAAGCAAAATCAAACTGGAAGAAATTTCAATTTCACTTAGGTCGGAAAGCCGGATGCGGGTCGTTCCGGTCGTGGAGTCGGTTGCCAAAATCTGGCCTTTCAGTTGGCTGCCGTCCTGGAGGTAGATGAGTTGAGCGGGCGTGTTTTCCTGGGCAAACATGAACACCGGGAGGCACAGGATTAGTAGTAAAGCCTTGATTTTCATGCTGTTAGCGTTGGGTGGTAAAAAAATGCCACGCCGGTTGTTTGACATTTTCAAAACAACCGGCGTGGCCGGAAATCCAAAACAGTGGGGTTAATTCACCGTTATTTTACTCAAAAATTGCAGGTCGGCGGGGTCATCGTAGTTGTACTGGTAGAATCCGTCTTCGCCGATGACCAGCAGCAGTTTTTTCTGCCCCGGCAGTGCGATGGCATCGAAGGCGTGAAGATTTGTTACGTGGTCAAGCTGATGTTCACCCAAGACCTTCGGGTCGGTGATGTCGAAGGATTTCAGGCCAAATTCGCCCTCGCACAAAAACAGGCTGTTCTCAGCGATGGAAAGTCCGTGCGGGTTGTCCATCGGAAAGGATTTCACCAAAAACGGATTCGTGATGTTGCTGATGTCCACCAAATCCAATTGGTTGTTGAAGCCGTCGCATTCCGTGCCGCTGCGGAGGGTCACGTAGGCGTAGTCGCCACTCACCACGACGGGGTCGCAGGCCCTGGCGTGAGCGAACTGCGAGAGGTAACTCGGGGCAGCGGGGTTGCTGTTGTCGTAAATGAACATGCCCGCATTCGAGCCGATGAAAAGTTTGTCCTCAAACGGGAAAATCGTCTCGATGCCCCATCCGATTTCCACCGTGTTGGTCGATTGTGGCTGGGTCGGTGTGCTCAACGAAAACACATCGAGGCTGGTCTGGTCCACCACGTAGAGGTAGTCGCCGACGATGGTGAAGCGGGCCATCGAGCCGCCGATGCCTGCTCCCGACCCTTCCTTGGTGCCGCCGTTTGATGATTCATTTGCCAGAACGGCCACATCTCCCTGAAAACCGCCCATGTTGCTGAAATCGAAAAATCTATCATCGGTGAAGTAAAACTTGCCGTACCCATCGCAGGACAAGACCTCGGTGACCGGGGTTTCCTGATAGGAAACAGCCACCCGGTTGTTTTCAAAGTCCTCCCAAAGCGGTGGGAAAACGCTCTCGGTGCGGCCCACCACTTCGGTGCTTTGCAGGTCGATGGCCAGCAGGTCGATGTAGCTGTTGGCGTAGAGGATGCCATTTTTGATGGCAAAACTTTCGTTGCCGGGGATGGCGATGAATGCCTCGTTCACCGGGCTGGAGGGGTCGGTGTTGTCGATGACGTGGATGCCTTCCTGGCGTTCGTTGATGAAAATTTTGTCGTTGTAGTAGTACAATGCACCGGGGTTTTTCAATTCCCGTGGAGCCTCGTTCACGGCGGTGCCGTTGCGGATTTCATCGATTGTTTTGTACACCGGGTCAACCCGGATGTAGGAAAGTTTACGTTCGCATTTGTCCTTGAGGCAGCCCTGGGTGGCAAAACCCACGAGCGCCAAGAGCGAAAGCATTGCTAAATAATTGGATTTCATAATTTTAGATTTGTGAGATGAAAAAATGAAAATCAACTCGACGAGCAGACTGACAAACATTCAGACAGCAGGTGATGAAAAATAGGTTGGGGGATACCTGCTAAATTATCAAAAAAATATGGGCGGCAGGATTGAATCCTCAATAATTTCAGGATTCTCGTAATTTTGCCGCTGCGAAAGATGCGTGAAACCTGCATTTTCGACAGAAAAAATTCTTTCAAAAAATCAGCCGCCGCTGCCGCACCACACACCGGAACGACGGAAATTTTAACTTTCCGACACATGTTTTCCAAAAACTCCCTGCTTTTTCTCGGCTCATTCCTGCTGCTGAGTGCCTGTGGCGACGAACACAGGAAGCCGGTTTTTCAGCAAAACAACCTCATCGGTCGTTGGGAACTCGCAAATGCCTGGCGCAACGGCAAACAAACCGAAACGCTGACCGGCACTTTTTACGAGTTTTCGGAGGATGGGTCGATGAAAACCAACCTCACGCCCTCTGCGATGGAGGCCGAATTTCCGTACAGGTTTTTGGGCAACGAAATCCGGCAGGAGGGCGAGCCTTCCGTCGTTTACAGCATCGATACGCTGACGGGGTCAACCCTGTCCATGAGCATGACCATCAACAATTTCCCCTTCAGATTGGAACTGCAAAAAGCCCAACCTCCCGTCGAATCGGAGGCGGTGGATTCCACGCTGGAGGATTCCGTCAAAGAATTGTAGCCTACCCGGTTTTTTGGAAAAAATCGAGCAGTTTTTCCGCTTCATTTTCCCAGTTGTAAATTTTGGCGGCCTCCCGGCAGTTCGCAGCGAGACGGTCGTAGCGTTTTTTGTCGGCCCGGAGAAGGTTCACGGCGCTGGCAATGGACGGTGCATCCAGGCTTTCCAACAGGTAGAAAACTTCGTGTTCCCGGTTGAGGCGTTCGTACTCCGGGAATTTCATGCCGAGCGAGGGCAGCCCCGCCTGGATGTAGTCGAACGCCTTGTTCGCCAACGAGTAGTAGTAGTTTAAACCCTTGTTTTTCAATAAGTTAAGCCCCAGATGTGCCTGCGGCGTGAGTTCGGAAAGTTGAGCTGTCGGGAGCTTGCCGAGGAATTTTACCCGATGTTCAAGCCCCGCTGATTTCACCAGTGCCCTCAATTTTTCCGACAGATCGCCCTCCCCGGCCAGCCAGAGTTCCACGTCGGCCAACTGCCCCATCGCCCCGATGGTTTCTTCCAGCCCCCGCCCGTCGTTGAGCACACCCTGGTACAGCAGGATGAACGGGCTTTCGGTTGCAGGCAACGAAAGTTGGCTTTTTTGTCGGAACGGCACGTTGCGGACGACCGTGAATTTTGCCCCGTATTTTTCAAAAAAAACAACCGCCAGGCTCTCGCACACCGTGATGCAATGGCGCAAATGCGGCACGGTCAGCCTGGCGGATGCTTCCCAGATTTTTTTTGAAACCGGCCTTTCGGCCAATTCAGGCACCTCGGTGAAGTATTCGTGGGCATCGTAAACGCAGGTTTTCCGGCGGATTTTTGACACAAAAAAGGCAGGCAGCAGGGTGTCCAAATCAACGGCATACAAGATTTGAAACCTGGCGAAGAGGAGGTAAAAAAACAAGCGAAAGTTGAATTCCAAATAAAAAAACTTGCCGCGCCGGAAAAAAAGGCGAAACCGTCGTTGCCGAAAAGGCCGTACCTCCAAAGGTTTTGAGCCGGACAGCTCCCGCCCAACGAGCAGCACTTCGTAGCCCGCCACGGCCAGGCTGGTGCAGATGCGGAGCATCCGCTGGTCGTAGGTCAAATCGTTGGTGACGGTGCAGATGATTTTTTTCATGGTTCGGCTTTCCAGACTAAAAATTCCGCCTGTTGTACGACCTGCCCCTCGTCCATCAAAAATGCGAGTGCCCGCAAAACGGATGGCTGCCGGTTTGAGGAAAATGCTTCCAGTAGTTGTTGGTCCGTCAGGCGTTCCGATTTTAGTAACTGCCTGATTTTCAGCTTGTAACGCTCAAAATCGTCCGGTGACAAGCCTGACTTCGTCCTTCCGAGACACACATCGCACACGCCGCAGGCTTCGCCTTTTTCACCAAAATAGGCCAACAGTTGCTGGCTGCGGCAGCGGGGCGTGGTGGCGTAGGCAATCGCCTTTCGGATGCGCTCGCCATGCCGCTCTTTTCGCAGGTTGTAGGCTTCCGTGTCAATAGTCAGGTTGACAGCATCTACCCGCTCCTGCGTGAAAACCAACTGCGGTTTGTCCTTCATTGGCCGGTAATCGATGATGCCTTCCTTGTGCAACTGCCAGATGGCGGGCATCACTTTTTCAATGGAGGTTTTCAGCAAACGGGCCACCGCATGTTCATTGATGTTTACGAAGTGCTGGAAAGCCCCCTCGGTAAGCCGCAACAGTGTTTTGATGAAGCTGTCGAGTTGCGGATTTTTTAATTGAAAATCGTACAGTTGCTCTCTCGAAACCAGCACCATGAAACTCGAAGGCATCCAGACCGACTCGGTCAGCGTCAGCCACCCAGCTTGCTCCAATATTTTCAGGCAGGAAAAAGTCTTCAACACTTCCAGCTTGAAATTTTTGCAAAAATCGGCCATGTCGAAATCGTAGCTCTGGTATTCGCCACCGCCCACGGCCAACTGAAAGTAACTGCCAAGTGCTCGGTAAACCTGCCGAATGTCCTGCATGGGAGGGAACGACAACTCGAAATTCCGCTCCAGGGTTCGCTTGTCCTCGTCGGAGTAGAGCAGCACGGCAAAGGCTTTTTCGCCATCCCGGCCTGCCCGGCCTGCTTCCTGAAAATAGGCTTCGAGGCTGTCCGGCAGGTCGAGGTGTACCACCGAGCGCACGTCTGGTTTGTCGATGCCCATGCCGAAGGCATTGGTGCAGGCCATGATGCGGGTTTTGCCGGAAATCCAGGCATCCTGCTTCCGTGAGCGCTCGTCCGGGGCCAGACCTGCGTGGTAAAAATCTGCGGAAACTTTGTTTTCGACCAAAAAACGGGCGATGTCTTTGGTCAGTTTCCGGTTGCGGACGTACACGACACCTGAGCCTTTGACCTTCCGAACAATTTCGAGGAGTTTAGCTTTTTTGTTTTCTTCGGGTAAAACGACGTAGGCAAGATTGGAGCGGGCGAAGCTTTTTTGAAAAACATTTTTCTTTTTGAAGGCCAATTTTTCCTGAATATCCTCCACCACTTCAGTCGTGGCGGTGGCAGTGAGCGCCAGCACCGGCGTTTCGGGTAACCACTCCCGGATTTCCGCAATCTGAAGGTACGGTGGCCTGAAATCGTAGCCCCATTGCGAGATGCAATGCGCTTCATCGACGGCCAGGAGGTTGACGTTCATCCGTTTGATGCGTTCCCGAACGAGGTCCGTGGCTAAACGTTCGGGCGAGAGGTAGAGGAATTTCACGGCACCGTAAGCGCAGTTGTCCAGAATCCGGTCGATTTCACGGTAGGCCATCCCGGAAAAAACGGCTTCGGCAGGAATGTCACGCTTCTGCAAATTGGCAACCTGGTCTTTCATCAGGGCAATGAGCGGCGAAACGACAAGACAAATCCCTTCCCTGCACAGCCCCGGCACCTGGAAACAAATGGATTTGCCCCCTCCCGTCGGCAACAGTGCGAGGGTGTCATTTCCGTCCAACACTGACCGGATGATGTCTTCCTGCAACGGCCTGAAAGCGTCAAAACCCCAGTATTGCCTGAGTATTTCCGAAGGATTGGTCATGGAAGCTGGACTTTCGTGGTTTGTCGCCGGGAAAGATAAACGGATGAGGGCAAATAAAAAAGGTGTTTAGGGTTTTCGCCTAAACACCTTTAGTCTTAAACATTTGTGGAACTAACATTGCCAGTGAATCACGATTTAGTTGGTATTGCCAGTTTGTTTTGATGCCATGCTAATCCCATTCAATAAAAATCAAGGCTCGCTCCGTCCGATTTTGTATGCACTGCTCCTCGAAGCCGTACTGGTGAAAATCATATTCTGGTCATCGGGATAATTGCTTTGAAATATGCAGTCAGACATTTCCATGTAGCATTTTTCGTCTCCGTTCAAGCTGAAAACCGCACCACCACGCAGGTAGGCTGCATTTTCTTTGAAGGTGCAATTGTCGAGAACGATGTTGCAAGTGCCGGTCTCAGTGGCATTGCAAATAGCACCACCGTAAGTGCCCATGTTCCTTTCAAATGTACAATTGGTCAGCGTTGGATTGCTTTTGCCGTTCAGCCTGCCATCGTTGTAAATGGCACCGCCGTCCAGACCGGCTTCGTTATTTTTGAACGTGCAGTTCAAAAAAACAGGGCTGCTCTCGCCGTTCCTGCCATTGTTGTATGCTGCTGCGCCGTCACGTCCCATGTTGTTCCTGAATTCACAATTTTGGATGACCGGTTTTGAATAGCCATTTTCTCCGTCAATGAACATGCCGCCGCCGCACCGGGTTTTTTGTCCTTCCTGCGCATCGCTGTTGGCGTTTCCTGCGGTAATCACGAACCCATCAACCATCGTAGTTTCAGTCGTGTTTTTCAAGAACAGCACGTTGTAGGAATTGTCGGCCTGGCCCGGTTGCCCGATTTCACCACTGAGTATGGAAGCGTTGGCGAAATTCAGACGCTCTTCAATTGCATTTTCAGTTCCGTTGAAGTTACCGTACAAACGAATGCCGTCCTTCACTTGAAAGGAAGCAGTGCGGTCGATTCCGGAAGTTGGTTTGTAGGTGCCGAATGCAACCCAAACCTGTGTGCCGGAGGTGGCCTGTTGCAGTGCCAACGTCAAATCGCCGGTTGCATTTGACCATGAAGTCCCATCCCCGATGGCACCCTGACGAACGTAAATAATTTGCGCCTGTGCCTGGCAAATAATCGCCAACAGCACAGTGAGCAGCAGAGTCGGTTTCACTTGCTTGTGTTTAGTCGGTAACAAAAAAATCTAATAGCTCAAAAGGAAATAATTCGGACATCTAAAAGATGCTCCAAGGGAGGAAACTCTAATGCAGAAAAGGCGCAATGCCTTGCAGACAAACTAAAGGATCAGAAAAACAGAAGATAAAATGTCTGGATTCAAAGGGCTAAATAATCTCTCTTTCGCTGGCAAATCTACTGAAAGAATCATTCCAAAAAAATAAATTATCATTATTTTTCTAAAAAAATATTCCACCGTTGATAGTAAAAGCAGAAAAAGGAGGGAGCCAAAATTCTGCTTTCTTTATAGAAACAACGTTGATGTCCGTATTTCGGAATATCATTCTGTTTCATTTCTTGAAAAGCCGCCTTCCCGGAATAATTGTAAAAAATGGCTTACGAAATGGACTCTTCCACTTCCGCCACGGCCCGGATGCCTGTTTCGATGGCACCATGCACCGTTCCGCTATGACCCTCGAAGTGTGTAGCCTCGCCAGCGAAAAAAATCCGTCCGTCGATGTCAGAAGCAAGTTCCTTGCGGAAAATCAAACCGCCACCAACCATCGGGTAGGAATACGCCCCCCTGATGAATGGCTCCTTTGACCAATCCATGAGGTAAAAACCGTCGTCCAGGATGCTTTGCGAAGCGATGTTGCTTCCGAAAATATTGTTCAAATGACCCAACAAGGTGCCTTTGGCATCAGCCATGCTCATCGCACTGAATTGCTCTGCCTTTTCGCCCATGATGAAGGCCGTCAAAGTTGGAGTGCTCCCCCTACCGACCCAAAGTTCCGGTACTTCGTTGTAGCCGATGATGGAACCCAGATTTGAAACCAGTGAATTTTCCCAAAATGGTTGGCTGAATTTGAAAATGCCTTTCATTCCTGCACCGATGCCGATATGGTTGATGGCATCAATTTTAGTGGAAGGCAAACCCGGCGTGAAAACGATGTCGCCGTCTTGCAAAATTTTCAACGGGACGGTGATGACCAGCCTGTCGGCCTGCCAGGTTTTTCCGGTCTGGTCGGTCATGGTGATTTTTTCGCCCTGGTAGTCCACTTTTTTCACCTGGGTGTTCTTAACAACTTTGCCGAGGACGGGCGCAAACTTGGTTTCCAAAATGGACAGCATGGTGGCTGTTTTCAGGCCGTAGCTTTCCTCGCCTGATGACCAAAGATTGCTTTCTTCCGCTAAACCTTTGATACTCAGCCGGTTGTTCGACGTTCCATACTCGTTGCCCAACATGCCGTTGGCTACGCCAAACATGTTCCAGGAAATGCCGGATGATGCCAACACGTTTTCGACCGTCTTGTCCTCGCCGCTCCAGGTGTAGGCATCCTCCACAAATTGGGTGGTCTTCAAAAACTCCTCGTACTGGTTAGCTTGAGACTCGTTTTTCAGTGCAGGTTCATTGGGATTCAAGGGGTCTTGTTTGAAAAAAAAGTAATCTTCAGTTTCGCCAGTTTGCAATTCAGCGCCGACCTGCTGTGTTGCTATGCGGTACCATTCCGAGTTGGAGCCATGAATTTCCTCGGCTCCCAGCTCGATGTCCTCATCAGCGAAGCCGCTCAATGGGCGCACCCTCCCGCCAATTTTACCGGATGCTTCCAAAATCGTCACATCGAAGCCACGCTCCTTCAAATACCATCCGGCGTACAGCCCGGCGGCACCGGCACCTACCACAATCACCTTGTAATTTTTATACTTATCGACAGTGGAAATGCCGTCGTCATCTTCTTTTTTCCGACAGGAAGTGAGCAGGTAAGGTAGGGCAAATGTGGCGGGCACGGAATAGCCCAATTGTTGGAGGAACGTTCGCCTTTTCATGGAATCAGTGTTTGTTTTTTGATGACCAAAACTACGAAAGGAAAAACTGGGCAGGGACGGTTTTGGGATTTTTCTTCCTCGGCGAACTCAGTCTGGGTGGTTCAGTTTGAAAAAATGGCCGCCCGGTTTCTGGGGCTGTTCAAATCGGGCAATGTCCACATCGGCATCCAGTATGCCTTTTCCAACTAAAAAATCGCTCATTTGCTTCGCAAAAAACGGCCCCAGCGAAGCCCCTTTTGTGCCGAGGCCATTGAAAATCCCCAGTTCTGGGTGTGTCGGATGCAAACCCAAAAACGGCCGCAAGTCGGCCACAGTTGGCCGTACCCCGGCATGGTGCGCCACCACTTCAAAGGGAACCGACAGCGTTTTTTCGAGTTCCCCTATCAGCCACTCCCGCACAGACTCCGTCGGAAACATGTCGTCAAACTCAAACCGGCTGGTTGAACCCGCCCAGTACAGGTCGTTTTTCAGCGGAACAAGGAAAAGATGGTGCTTTAAAATCTTGTCGAAATCTGCTCCCGGAATCCGAACCAGCAACAGTTCTCCCTTCGTAACGATGAATGGCAGCTTGTTAAAAGACGGGTTCTCGACAGCCTTCGCACCCTCACAAAAAATGATTTTTTTGGCTAACCACTGCCCATACCCTACCCTGCCGTTTTCAAACCCAACTTGTTGATAATCAAAAATTTCTTCAAAAAAAATGGATTGCTGAACGAAGTGTTCCCGGTAGGATTCGATGAGTTCCGGCAATGCTACCTGGGCGCACTGAAACAACTCGCCCCAGGCATGGGCCGGGTGTATTTTCCCCTCAAACGAACGCATGTCAGGCTCGTCGCCCATGTAGGCCGCAAAGTCGGGGAAAGCGCTCCGGCGCAGCCATTCGCTCTCCTCGAAATTGTTGTGCAAGGCCCGAACGATTTGGCGGTCGTGCCAGATTTCAATGCCAAGCATGGCTTCGATTTCCCGGTAGGTTTGCTTCGCAAAAGCGGTCAGTTCCTCAAAGCGCCAGCTTTTGGCGATGCGCCGCCCAGTCACGGGATTGACAATCCCGGCGGCGATGCCCGTCGTGCGGCCCGGAAGCGGGAAGTCTATCACCCTAACTTGTTGATTTTCAAGCAACAAGAAATGGGCAAGCAACGTACCGGCCAGTCCCTGGCCAACAATGATGTAATCGACTGGCTCTTGCGTTTCCAACTTGTGGATGTGTTTTTAAGTTAGGCGCCTTCCAATTCTTCCCTCGTTTTTTTGGGCAGGCTTTTCACGACGAGGTTGTAGGAATGGTCTGCGAGTTTTTTCAAAAAAGCGCTGTCCAATCCGCTTTCAAAATGGACGGTGTTCCAGTGTTTTTTGTTCATGTGCCAACCGGGGAGGATGTCTTCGGGATGCTCCTCCCGAAGCTCGACGGCTCGGTCGGGGTCGCATTTCAGGTTGACGGTGAAGGGGTCGGCATCCAGTCCGGTGATGACAAAAATTTTACCCAACACCTTGAAAACCAGTGTGTCCTCCCCGAACGGGAAGGTTTCCTCCACGCCTTTTTTCTGGAGGCAATAGTCCCTGAAAGATTCGATGTTCATGGGTTGTCCAATTTTTGCAGCAAATCCGGCCTGCGTTCTTTCGTCCGTTGAATGGCCTGTTCGTACCGCCAATCCTCGATTTTTGCGAAATGGCCGGACATCAACACCTCCGGCACTTTCCAGCCCCGGAACTCGGCAGGGCGGGTGTAAACGGGCGGTGCCAACAGGTTGTCCTGAAAGGAATCGAACAACGCCGAAGTCTCGTCGCCCAGCACTCCCGGAATGAGCCGCCCGATGGCATCCACCAGCACCGCCGCCGGTAGCTCCCCGCCCG
>JACRAN010000013.1 GCA_016234735.1 Bacteroidota bacterium
CACGAAGGCGAAGATGACAGCGTTGGTGTGCAGTGGCCGAAGCCGCCCAAAGGTGAGCCAGGGGAGGTCGAAATTGAGCGCCGGGAACACGAGTTCCAGCGCAATCCACAGGCCCACCAACATGCCCACGATGCCCCAGAGCATGGTGGCGTAAGCGAATTTTTTGACGATGGCGTTGTCGTAATGAAATTGTTCTACTTGTGTCATAATCAAGTTATGAGATTTGAGTTTCGAGTTTTGAGTTGCTACTGTTGTTTAGTAAAATGCTTTGACTTTCATCCATGGCTGTTGGAGGGTCGGCGACTTGTTTGGTAGTGCAGCCGTCGAACAGGATGCGCACCGAAGGCGTGTACTCGTCCTCGTATTGGCCGCTTTTCACCGCCCAGAAGAAGGCGACGAGAAACCCCACGGCAAGCAGGAGGCTGACAGCGATGAGCAGAAGAATGATTTTCATTTCAGTTGGTGGTTGACAGTGAGCAGTGAGCAGCCAGTATTTGAATTTACTGCGTACTGCCAACTGCTCACTGAAATCCGGCGCAAGGTAGCAAGGGGCTAAAAAAGTGACAGGTGATGTTAATCAGGGGAGCATGGTGATTTTTCTCATTCTTTTACGCCCAAACGTAGCCATACTTTTGCAGATAAACAGGGTTTTTTGGTCACATAGGTTAGTTTTCTTCAAAACCGTCGTCCCAATGAATTGGGACGGCGGTTTTCCTTTCAGCCGGGTAAAAATCAACCAATTGAGGTGACTTTCGTCAACGGGCAGGCATGATGGGAGGAGTATTTTTGAGCGTAGCTTTCAAATTTCATTCACCATAAAATGCAACCCTCCATGAGAATTGCCGATGACCGACCGCTGAAGGCATTGCAAGCGGAATTCAATGCGGAATTCCCGTTCCTCGAAATCGCTTTTTTCCCACCATCGAACCTTCGGCGCAATTCATCATCCGCTAATGAACGCTTCAGTGACGACCTGCTGGTCGGGCAAGTGCGGAAAGTGGGGAATGCCGGGCTTCTGTTTTTGGATGGCGACCTCACCCCCGGGGCTTTGGAGAAAACTATTGAAGATATTTTCGGCCTGCGGGCCAAGATTGCGTGCAGGAAAGTGTCAACATCCCACCACTGCCTACCTGCTACCTCCCTTCGGGAACAAAACCGCCGGGGCATGATGATGACAGAGGAGGTAGTGATAGTTTGAGCGCCAATTCATAAAAATTCCTTTTGGGGTAAACACCCGTCAAAATTCGACGCCATGAAAAAAATCCTTTTCCCAACCGACTTTTCGGTAGCTGCTGCCAACGCCTTCCGCTATGCCTCGGCATTGGCCAGGTCGGCGGATGCTGAAATCGACTTGCTCCATGTTTATAACCTGCCGATTATCGACGCATCCAATGCCCCGCCCGAATACATCGTGCAAATGCTGGACGAGAAAAAGGCGATTGTGCAAGGCAAGCTCAAAGCCTTCGTAAAAGCAGTGCCGGATGCCCCGTTGGGACAGCAAATTCCCATCTACGGAGTTTTTATCCCGGAAGAAATTAGAGACTTAGTCAAGTCGGGCGGGTACGATTTGGTGGTCATGGGCACAGCCGGGGAACACAACAGGCTGGAAAAAGTCATGGGCAGCATCACCACGTTCACCATGATGAACGCCGGATGCCCCGTGCTGGCCGTGCCCGAAGATGCCGAGTGGGAAGAAATCGACTACGTGGCCTTCGCCACAGACTTTTTGCCGAAAGAAAACAAAGCGGTAGCGCAACTCATGGATTTTGCCAGCGCCGTGGCCGCCGAGGTGTTTTTTGTGCATGTGGAAACCAAACCTGGCATTGGTACGATGGAAGACTACGTCACCCTGGCGAACTACCCCCACAAATTCACCGATTTTGCCATCGTGAACAGCCCGACCGTGATGGAGGGTTTGGATAAATTCATCAGAGAAAAACACATCGACCTGCTGGCGCTCTACATCCCGCAACGGCGCTTGTGGGAACGCCTCTTCCACAGCAGCTTCACCAAGCGCATGACTTTTCACTCAAAAACGCCTTTGCTGGTGTTCCATGAATGAGTAGGCAGTTGGCCCGCTACAAACAGTGGGCAAGGCAAACAAGACAGCGGCCGTGCTAATGCGGGCTATCTGAGTGCACCAACACGGAAGCAGGCGAAAACGCCCTGCGCCGACATTTTTCCCGGGTTTTTCGGGGCGATTCGGCGCAGGGCTTTTTTGTTTTTGAGGGCTTCGTGGTGTGGCCGGCTGGCCAGCGAGCGCTAAATCAAACTGTCCAAAACGTTTCAGTAGCTCTGCCTCGTTTGTGCTGGTCCATGTTCTAAGAGCAGATACCATTTTGCAAACCTCGCCCCTCGATGAAGGGTGATTGGCCATGTGTCGGTGAACACTGGAAAGGCATCCATCCCGGTTGCCCGGCAGGGCGGGCGTGAATTCCAGCAAAACCGCAGCCCGTGGGTGTCGCTTGTGCCTCGATTGTCTCGAGCGTCCAAGCCGAATGTGTTTTGTAACTTTTCAAAAAATGTATTGCTTTTTTTTGGTCAAAAATAAAGTGGACAATGGCATTTGCAACTTGCTGATTTTCAGCACCCCACTTTTTACTTTTGCCTTTTTACTTTTTACTTGATATTTGCGCTTGTGTGAGGGTGTCATAGCTGTTTTGTTTTGGTTCGGAAAACTCAGGATTACAGATTTAGCCCTTGCCCCCATTTTTTATAAGAAAGCCCTTTTTCTCATGTTAAGCCTCCTCCTAATCCTCCTCGCCAGCCTCTTCTTCACAGGCATTGTCGTCCGCACGAAAAGCCTCGCCTCCGGGCGGAAAGGCCCCGGCATCTTGCAGCCGCTGAAAGACGTGCTGCGACTGCTTAAAAAAGGGACGGTTTTCAGCGAAACGACCAGCTTCATTTTCCAAATTGCTTCCAGCATTTACTTCGTCTCGGTGCTGATGGCGATTCTGGTGGTGCCGTTCGGCCAGTCGAAGGGGCTGATTTCCTTCGACGGCGACTTCGTCTTTTTTGCCTACGTCCTGGCGCTGGGCAAGTTTTTCAGCATCGTCTCCGCCATGGACACGGGGAGCAGCTTCGAGGGCATGGGCGCCAGTCGGGAAGCGCTGTATTCCATGCTGGCGGAGCCTGCGTTTTTTGTGCTCATGGGGTCGTTTGCCATGCTGACGGGGCACACTTCGTTCCACGGCATTTTCACCGAACTGCATTTCAGTTCGCACGTGTCCTACGCCCTCGGTGTGTTGGCAACTTTTGTGCTCATCATGGTCGCCATGATTGAGAACAGCCGGATGCCCATTGACGACCCCAAAACCCACCTCGAACTGACGATGGTACACGAGGTGATGATTCTGGACAACAGCGGCTTCGGACTGGGCTTGTTCACCTACGCCATCAACCTGAAATTCGCCATGTACGGGGCGATCATCGCCAACTTTTTCATCGGCGACGTGCCGTGGTATTTTGCCGTGCTGGTGTTCACGGCAGTGCAAATGCTGTTCGCTGTGTCGGTTGGCTTGCTTGAATCCTTCACGGCGAGGTTCCGGATGGCGCACAATGCGACGTTCATTTTTACCCTCACGTCGGCGTCCCTGCTGATTTTCTTCGGGGTGCTGCTGTTGATGGGGAAGTTTATTTAAGTTGATAAGGGTTGATAAAAGTTGATGAGGGTTGATGAGGGTTGATGAGGGTTGATATAAACCATTATCAACTTTTATCAACTTTTATCAACCCTTATCAACCCGAAAATTAATCATGATTAACGTCCTGCTCATCACGTTTGCCGCCAGCCTGTTGTTCATCAGCATCGCCAACCGCCTGTTGACCTTCATCAGGATACTGGCATTTCAAGGCATCATCCTGTTCGGTGTCAGTTTCATGGAACTGAACGAAATCAACACGGTGAACCTCATTTTCATCTTGCTGGAAACCATCGTTTTCAAGACAGTGGCGGTGCCAATGTTCATGAGCTACGTCATCAAAAAGAACAATATCACCCGTGAGACGGAGCCATACCTGCCCTACTTCCTGTCGCTCGTCATCGTGACGCTCATCATCATCGGCACGTTCCTGATTTCCAACGTCATCGAAGACCCCCGGCTGAACAAGGTGTATTTCGTGGTGGCGCTGTCTGCCCTGTTCACCGGGCTGTACATCATCATGACGAGGAAAAAGTTGATTACGCACGTGATGGGCTTTTTGGTGATTGAAAACGGGGTGTTCATCCTGTCGCTGGCGGTGGGCAGCGAAATGCCCATGCTGGTGAATACCGGCATCCTGCTCGACCTCTTCGTGAGCGTGCTGCTGCTGGGGATTTTCGTCAACCGCATCGGCGACGTGCTACAGGACGTGGACGTGGACCAGTTGCAAAATTTGAAAGACTGATTTTTTGAACACGGATTGAACGGATAACGACGGATTGAATCCGTTCAATCCGTTCAATCCGTGTTCAAAAAGAGAATTCATTATGACCGCAATCTATTTACTCGGCGCGCTCATCATTTGCACGCTCCTGTTCCTCAACAAGAAACGCAAGGTCAACTACTGGTTGGTGGCGGCATTTTTGCTCCTGCAATGGGTGCTGACGATATATGAATTCATGCACCGGGACACAGAGGAATACTTAGGTTTTTTCAAAGCCGATGCCTTGGCGTTGCTGATGCTGGCCACCCTGAGCGTCGTCGCCATTCCGGCTTTTTACCACAGCTATCTTTATTTTCAAAACCGCAAGCCCACACCGAGGGTGCGGAGCATTTATTTCATGTCCATGACCCTGCTGCTGGCTGCCGTGAGCGGGGCTTACCTGTCGAACCACCTCGCCGTCACCTGGGTGTTCGTGGAACTGACAACGTTGGCTGCCTCCGGGCTGGTCTATCACCACCGGGACGCCAGCGCATTGGAGGGCACGTGGAAGTACATCTTCGTTTGCTCCATCAGCATCACGTTGGTGTTTATCGGCATTTTGTTCACAAGCATTGCCCTGCAACAGGCAGGCCACGCCGAGCTTTCCTACCCGGCATTATTGGAGCAGGCAACTTCGCTGAATATGTTCTGGCTGCGGCTTGCCTTTATTTTCATTTTCACGGGATATACCGCAAAAATGGGACTGGTGCCCATGTACACCGCCGGCATAGATGCGAAGGACAAAGCCCCCTCCCCGGCGGGTGCGCTGCTTTCCAGTGTTTTGATGAATATGGGCTTTGTGGGCATGTTCCGTTTTTACGAAGTGATCGCCAAAACCTCCCTCCACGCCTGGTCGAACAACGTCATTTTCATTGCCGCCGGGCTGTCGGTTTTCGTGGCGACCGTCTATATGCTCAAGGTGGAAAACATCAAGCGGATGCTGGCATATTCGAGCATCGAACATACGGGGCTGGTCATGTTGGGGGTGGCGGCGGGCGGCGTGGGGTATTATGCTGCCATTCTTCATTTGATATTTCATGCCTTCGCCAAATCCAGCCTGTTTTTTCAAATCGGGCAGGTACACCGCACCTTCGGGAGCAAACATATTTCCGGCACGGGCAATTATTTCAAATACAACTTGCCGGGTGCTTTGGTGCTGTTGCTGGGGTTCATCTGCGCCACTGCCATGCCGCCTTCGGGGCTGTTCATCAGCGAGTTCATGATTTTCCGCTCGCTGTTCGAGGGGCATCACCTGATTATCCTCGTGGTGGTGCTGGTGTTGCTGACGCTGATTATTTGGGCTTTTGGTAAAAATATGTTCAAGTTGCTGTTCACGCCGCTGGCAAATTTCGATGAAACAAAAAAAGGGAAAGTGCATGGCTACGAATCGGTTTCGCAGTTCGTGCTGCTGGGGCTGGTCATTTACCTCGGCTTCAATCCGCCAGCGGAAATGGTGGCGTTGATTCAGGATGCCGTTAAAAATTTACCGCAATGAATTTTTTGAACACGGATTGAACGGATTGAACGGATAACGACGGATTTAATCCGTTCAATCCGTGTTCAAAAAACATCATTAAACATCACTAGCATGCTACACGAACAACTAACAGACACCGTCATCAAATGCTTTTACAAAGTGTACAACACCCTGGGATATGGGTTTCTTGAAAAAGTTTATCAAAACGCATTGTCAATCGA
Source organism: Bacteroidota bacterium (assembly GCA_016234735.1). GTDB lineage: Bacteria > Bacteroidota > Bacteroidia > Chitinophagales > Saprospiraceae > UBA6168. Next base: position 6,103 of record JACRAN010000013.1, read on the forward strand.
ACTCCGTAAACAGGGGTTAAAAATTGAAAAGCAAATACCCATCAAAGTGTTTTACGGAAGTGAAAACGTCGGGGATTACATCGCCGATTTAATCGTGGAAAACTTGGTCATACTGGAATTGAAAGCTGGAGAAGGTGTCATCATCGAAGAACATGAGGCGCAGTTGACCAATTACCTGCGGGCAACCAATATCGAAGTAGGCTTGGTGCTTTTCTTCGGCAAAAAGCCAATGCTGAAAAGGAAGATTTTTGAAAACAAATACAAGGTTTTGGGGAACACGGATTGAACGGATTGAACGGATAACGACGGATTAAATCCGTTCCAATCCGTCAAATCCGTTCAATCCGTGTTCAAAAAAATACGCATGGAAAACACCGTTTTAAAAAACAACCAAACCATCCCGCTGGCATCCATCCCGGTGCTGGCGTACGAGGATTTTTTGGAACAAAACACCTCGCTGCTGGCAGACGAACGTTACCATTGCGTGAGCAACTACGGCGTCCCGCAGGGGGGAAAAGTAAAATTGCTGTGCTGCATCGCCGACGATGCGGAGGGCAATATCCTCGTCTCCTCGGCGGAGGTGGGGCGCAACCAAACCCTGCCCTCGTTCACGGCGCAGCGGCTGGCGTTCCACAAATTCGAGCGGGAAATCCATGAAAACTTCGGCATCGGGTACACCGACCACCCCTGGCTCAAACCAGTTCGCTTCCCGCACGACCGGGCGACCGGACAAAGCACCATCGCCAACTATCCTTTTTTCAAAATAGACAGCGAGGAACTGCATGAGGTCGGCGTCGGCCCCATCCATGCGGGCATCATCGAGCCGGGGCACTTCCGTTTCATCTGCAACGGCGAGCAAATCCTGCACCTCGAAATCCAGCTCGGCTACCAGCACCGGGGCATCGAGCCGCTGTTTTTGGAAAAAAAGAAACTGCTCCAACGAACCACCCTCGCCGAGAGCATCGCCGGGGACACCGTCGCCGGGCACACGACGGCTTTCGTGAATTTATGGGAAAACCTCTGCGGCTACCAGGCCGACGAGGATTTGCAGTTCGCCCGAACGCTGGCGCTCGAACTGGAGCGCATCGCCGTCCATACCGGCGACCTCAGCGCCATCTGCACCGACATCGCCTACCAGTTGGGCAGTTCGGTATTCGGCAGGCTGCGCACGCCCGTCATCAACTTTTTTCAAATCTGGTGCGGCAACCGCTTCGCCAAAAGCCTGATTCGGGCGGGGAAAAACCATGTCCCCTTCAACGAAACTTTGGCGCCGCAACTGCTCAAAACGCTGGACGCCTTCGAGCCGGAGTTCGATGAAATGTGCGAAGAAACCTTCACCCTGCCGAGTGTGCTTGCCCGTTTTGAAAAAACAGGCGTCGTGACGCACGAACAAGCAAGCAGCATCGGCACGGTGGGTATGGTGGCAAGGATGTGCGGCATCAGCCGGGACGTCCGGGCGACGCATCCGCACGATTTTTATGCAGGAATGAACCACCGGCCCATCGTCAAACATCACGGCGACATCTATTCCCGTGCACAAATCCGCAAGGAAGAAATCAGGCAGTCCATCGACTACATCCGGCGGCTGCTGGAGCAAATCCCACCGGAAAACAAAGCCCGCAAAACACTGGGGCAACCCGTCGCCAACGCCTTTTCCATCTCGATGACGGAAGGCTGGCGGGGTGAAATCTGCCACTGCGCCATCACCGATGAGCGGGGCGAACTGGCGCATTACAAAATAAAAGATCCTTCGTTCCACAACTGGCTGGCGCTGGCGCTGGCAGTGCGGAACAACGAGATTTCCGATTTCCCGGCCAGCAATAAAAGTTTTGATTTGTCCTATTGCGGGCATGATTTATAGGTTGATAAGGGTTGATGAGGGTTGATAGCGTTGATATCAACCCCATCAACCCTTATAAACCTTCATCAACCAAAAGAAATGATAGACAACCTGAGAATACTCCTCCATCAAGGCAAGCAATACATCCCCGACGTCGCAACGGCGGAAGTGCCCGGCATTTTTCGGGGCAGGCCCGTCATTCACCCAGGCGGCACGGTGGACGAAATGGCGTTGGTAGAACTTTGCCCCACGGGCGCCATCAGTGCCAACCCGCTGCGGATTGATTTGGGCAAATGCACCTTTTGCGGGGAATGCGCCTTTGCCTGCCCCGGCAAAATCAGCTTCACCACCGACCACAAAATCGCCACGAACGAACGGGAGCGGCTCGTCATTGCCGAAGGCGACGATGCGACGATAGAACTGAACCCGGACTTGATTCGGGAGGAAATTTCGAGCTATTTCAGCGGTTCGCTCAAGCTGAGGCAGGTGTCGGCAGGTGGGGACAACAGTTGCGAATGGGAACTGAACGCCTGCGGCAACGTGAACTTCGACATGGGCAGGTTCGGCATCGAGTTCGTGGCATCGCCACGCCATGCCGACGGCATCGTCATCACAGGCCCCATCACCGGGAACATGGCGGAGCCGCTGCAAATCTGCTACGATGCCGTGCCCGACCCTAAAATCATCATCCTCGCGGGCACGGACGCCATCAGCGGCGGCATTTTCGAGGGCAGTCCGGCACTCGACCGCAGCTTTTTGGGCAAAAACCAAGTTGACCTGTACGTGCCCGGCAACCCGGTGCATCCCTTGACTTTCATCAATGGGGTGCTGGATTTAATCAGGAAACGGAAGTGAAAACTATTTCTTCTTGTTCAGCAAATCGACGATGGCCTGCGTGATGTCGAGACTGTCGTTGACGGCGAGCATGGGGCTGATGATGCCGCCGTAGAGCAGCACGTAGTCGTAGCCGTTGGCCTGCTTGAGCGAGTCGGCGTAGTGCTTGACATCGCCGACAAATTTCTCGTCGAACTTGTCGGTTTCGTCCTTCAATTCTTGGCCCACTTTCTCCTGCAAGTCCACGATGGACTTTTGTTTTTTGCCGAGGCTTTCCTCGTACTGCTGCGCCTGATTGGGCGTAATGCTGCCACTTTGCATTTTCGCCTGGTATTCTTTCAATTCTTTTTGGAACACATTTTCCTTGACCTTCATCGAAGCCTCGGCATCGGCATATTTTTTCTCCAATTGGGCTTTGATGGCTTGGTACGACAGGCTTCTTTCGTGCAGCGTGTCGATGTTCACGTGAACGACCCGAAGCGGTTTCTCCAATTTCTGTTCAGTGGCAGCCGGCGTAGCCGCTTTTTTTGGCCCGGAAAATTTGTCAAAAAACAGGTAGGCCACGGCTGCCAGCAAGACGATATTGAGGAAGAGGGAAAGGTTTTTCATAAATTTATTTTTTGTTGAAAACGGCAGCAAAGCTAAGGATTTTTCTTCCTGAAATGCGGAAAATTGAGCGCCCCCGGCTTACCGGAATTTTGTTGCCCGGAGCCAAATTTCCCCCTGCCCGCACCGCCATCCTGTCATTTCTGCCCCCGTCGAAACGACCGTGACGATGTACCGGCTTCCAGACAGGCCCGCTTTTTTAAAAATGCGCTGCAACGCCTTCGCTCGTTGCCGGCTCAACTTCCGGTCAGCGGCCACCAGGCCAACTTCGAGCCGAAAAGCGGGGCGATTTCTAACGCTCATGGCCACTTCCATCAGTCCGGTTTTCGCCGTATTCGACAATTTGCCCATGCCAGCCGGGAAGCCGGTACCGGCGCAGTTTTCTTCCAAAATGCCGTTCAATTCGAGCAGTTCGGCCTGGTGCGGAACGTATGCCGGGACGGTGAGCGTGTCCACGTCCACCAGCGGTTGTTGGGTCTGGCAATCGAGCGGGACGATGGGCGAAACGTTGTCGAGCAGCAGGTTGCCGTTGTAGGCGGGCGGTGCGCCTTCGGCAAAATACGCCTCGAACGTGAGGTACGAGAGCGAGTCGAGCGGCTGCACCCGGAAGCTGTACTGCCGCCAAACCGTGTGGTCGATGGCGGGCGAAGTGGCGAGGAGTTGCTTTTTGCCGCAGTGGCTTTGGCCGCCCCAGGCCCGCAGCACGGCGGGCTGGTTGAAATCTTGCTGCCGGTTGTCCGACCGGCTGAGGCTGTGCAGGTGCTCCGATTTGCAGAGGTACAGGCTGAACGTGTAGCACCGCCCCGCCCGCAACGGCTGCACTGGTTTTTGGCTGACGAACTCCGTCGTTTGGTTGTCACGCACCACCATTCCGAGGTAAGTCCGGCCCTCCTGCGGCAGTTGCACCACCCCGAACCTGCCGTTTTCGACGGGGTGCGTGTCCGGCGGCGATTCCCGGTTGAAAGCGCAGGTCATCCACCCGCCCGGCAACTGCCCGTAGCCGGGGGTTCCCTCAAACGATGGGTTGGTGAGGAGGATGGCAGGTTGGGCATGGGCGAAAATTGGAAGGAAAAATGAAAAGAAAATGGTGCATCGTTTCATCGGACATGAATTCGGGAAGTGGTTATCCGACCGAAAAATCTGTAAATTCCCGCTCTTCAGCAGGTATCCAGCCCAGCACAATGTCGGATTTCGGAACACCCATTTTTTCCAGTTCGATGACCGGGTCGGCATCCGTCCAGTTGACTTGCAGCCAGATTTTCCCGTTTTTGATGTCAAAATGAAGCGGACAATGATGCACAAACTCATCGCCATTCCAGCCAATAGTCACCAACTGATAGTGGTTGTTTTCCCGGTCGGCAATCACCTGGATTTCCGCATCGGGCATGTTGGCATACGGTGTGGCGGCGTACTCACGTAGGATTTTGAGAATGAACGACTCGTATTTTTTTACTTTATCCATTGCTCGATGATTTAGATTTAAAATCCTAACAATCTCAAGATTGGTGCAGATAAAATACCTGCCAACGTTTCCACTGGAACAGCTTTTAATGTGTCAGTAATCGTAACAATTATGCTGGGCAAGATTTGATTATTATTACGCCTTAATTGGCTTTCTAAAAAATCAACTGCTGTAACCAATTCTGCGCGTTGACTTTCTTGAATTTGTGAAGTCAATTTATTCAAATTGCTTTTCAATTCTTTAGCCAATGTTTGGAAATCACCATTGCTTACGCTCAAAAATTGTTGGGCATTTTGAGAGTTATTTTGGAGTTGGATAGTTGAATTGCTGATATTGTTAAGGTTAACTCCACTTGTTGCATCCATTTTTATTGGAGGATATTTAGAGAAAGTAAATTCATAGATTCCAAGAAAATCTAATTTAAGGCTTTTCACTTCGTAAAATCCGAAAAAATCAAAAGTGAAAAATCCACTTTTCCCTTCCTCGTAATCTCTAATTATTCCATTTGAATAACTATTCTCTTTGCTGAAGTATACAAACGAATTCCACATCATCCTGGCTGTAAAAGATTCGCTTCCTATGTGATTTAAAATTTGAATTTTTAAGTAACACCTACGATTTTTGTACCTATCTCTTTCAACTTCTATTTTCCCATAATCATCTCGACTGAGGTAATAGGCATTGTAGGTATTTTGAAGTAAACTTTCGTTTAGCCTTTCTTGATCCCTTAATCTATTTACTCCTGCTTGTTTGAGTATTACTGTGTCCATGCCTAAAGTAGATTGAACCTGACCAAGCCGTACCAATTCACTCATAATCCTTCTAACCACCGTATTATCCATTCCAATTTCAGCACCTAATTCAAAAGGGTCACAGTAAGCAGAATAAATACTATCTGTTTGTGATTCAACTGTGTCGTACAAGTGCTTCAAAAATTGATATTCTGCTTGTTCTAAGTCTGCCAGTTTCATACAATAGAATTGATACTATCTCCCATGACAATGCTTGTATTTCTTCCCGCTCCCGCATGGGCAAAGGTCATTGCGGCCCACTTTCGGGACCTGGCGCTTCACGGTCTCCTGGCGCACGGGCGCTGAAACGCCCTCGGCTGCGGCACGGGCACGGGCGGCTTCCTGCGTCACCGGGGCACCGCTGCTGCCCTCGCCCGGGCGGCCCGCCCGCATCTTGCTCATGTCCACCCGCTGCGGCTCACGGGCCTGCTGCACCTGCTGGTTGGCGGGCATGGCCAACATGCCCTGCGACAGGTACGAAGTCACCTCTTCGTTGATGCGGTAAATCAAATCCTCGAACAGCTTGAAAGCCTCCATTTTGTAAATCACCAGCGGGTCTTTTTGCTCGAAACTGGCCGACTGCACCGACTCCTTCAACTCGTCCATCGAGCGGAGATGCTCCTTCCATTTTTCATCCAGAATGGCCAGCGTCACTGCTTTTTCAATGTCCCGCATGATGGATTTGCCCTTCGATTTCACGGCATCTTCCAACTCGGCGGCGATGGGCAACATGCGGTTGCGGCCATCGGAGAACGGCACGGCGATGCGCTTGTAGCGCTGCCCCTCCCGTTCGTACACCTGTTTGACGGTGGGCAAAAGCACACCCGAAATATGCTGCTCCTTCCGGTGGTAAAATTCAAAAAACTGCTCCTGGAACTGCTCCACGAGGTTTTCCATCTTGCCGGTCGTGAACTCGCTCTCGTTGATTCTTGGGTCGATGCCCAATTCACTGATGGAATTCTGACGGAAACTTTCGTAGTCGTTGTCGGTCTTGTACATGGCCACCAGGCTCTCCGTCATGCCCCTGAACATGGAGTCGAGGTCCACTTGCAACCGCTCGCCGCTCAGGGCGTTGTAACGTTTGCGGTAAATGGCCTCCCGCTGTATGTTCATCACGTCGTCGTATTCCAGCAGGCGTTTGCGGATGCCGAAGTTGTTTTCCTCCACCTTCCTTTGCGCCCGCTCGATGCTCTTGGTCACCATCGAGTGCTGGATGACATCGCCCTCCTGATGGCCCATTCTGTCCATCAAACCGGCGATGCGCTCGCTTTGGAAAAGGCGCATCAGGTTGTCCTCCAAAGACACGTAGAACTGCGACGACCCAGGGTCGCCCTGGCGACCGGAGCGGCCCCGCAACTGGCGGTCCACCCGGCGGCTGTCGTGGCGCTCCGTACCGACGATGGCCAGGCCACCGACTACTTTCGCTTCCGGTGTCAGTTGAAATGTCGCCCAAAGTTCGTGCGACTCGTCGAGCGTGGTCTCAATGCCGGTGCCCCGCTGGCGGATGGTGTAGAAATAGCCGCCTTTGGCGCTGCTGTCTTTGCGAACGTCCACCACATCGAACAGGGTGGCAGGAGCCAATTTGATGTCCGTGCCCCGGCCAGCCATGTTGGTGGCGATGGTCACGTTGCCGTGCCCCTGCTCGTCCTGCTGGCCGGCCCGCGCCACGATGAACGCTTCCCGCTGGTGCTGCTTGGCGTTGAGCACCTCGTGCTTCACGCCCCGCATACCGAGGAAGCGGCTGAGTTTTTCCGAAATATCGACCGAGGTGGTGCCCACCAGTATCGGGCGGCCTGCCTTGCTCAACAGCACGATTTTGTCCACCACGCCATTGAATTTCTCCCGGGCAGTTTTGTAAACCTCGTCCTCGTTGTCCTGCCGTCGGACGGGCACATTGGTCGGTATCACCGACACGTCGAGTTTGTAGATGTCCCAAAGTTCCTTGGCCTCCGTTTCCGCTGTACCCGTCATCCCGCAGAGCTTGTGGTACATGCGGAAGTAGTTCTGGAGGGTGATGGTGGCGTAGGTTTGGGTGGCTTCGCCAACTTTCACGTTTTCCTTGGCCTCCAGCGCCTGGTGCAAACCGTCGGAGTAGCGGCGGCCTTCCATCATCCGTCCCGTTTGCTCGTCCACGATTTTCACCTCGCCCTCTATCACGATGTATTCTTCGTCTTTTTCAAAAAGCGTGTACGCCTTCAGCAACTGGTGCATGGCGTGGAGGCGGCGTGATTTCACCGCAAACTCCTGCGAGAGTATGATTTTGGCTTCCTCTTTTTCCGTCCTGTCGAGATCAGCGTCGTTGTCAATTTCGACCATGCGTGCAGCGAGGTCGGGCATGATGAAAAAACTGAGGTCGTCCTTGCCTTTGGCGAGCCACTCCGCACCGTTGTCGGTGAGTTCCACCGAGCGGTTTTTTTCATCGATGGTGAACAACAGCGGCTCGTCCACCAGGTGCATGTTTTTGGAGTTCTCCTGCATGTAGAAGTTATCCGCCTTCTGCAACATCACTTTCACTCCTTCTTCGCTCAGGAATTTGATGAGCGGGCGGCTCTTCGGCAGTGCCCGGTGCGCCCGCAGCAAGGCAAGGCCGACCTCTCCCTCTTCGTTGCCGGTTTTGCCTTCGGCAAACAGTTTTTTGGCCTCGGCCAAGTAATGATTGGACAGTTTTTGCTGGGCGGCCAGTAGTTTTTCGACCTCCGGTTTCAGGTGTTTGTACTCCTGCTCCTCCTCCCCTTCGCCAACGGGGCCGGAGATGATGAGCGGCGTCCGGGCATCGTCGATGAGCACCGAATCCACCTCGTCCACCATGGCGAAGTGGTGTTTGCGCTGCACCATTTCATCGAGCGAGCGCACCATGTTGTCGCGCAGGTAGTCGAAGCCGAACTCGTTGTTGGTGCCGTAGGTAATGTCGCAGAGGTAAGCCTTGCGGCGGGCTTCGGAGTGCGGGCGGTGCTTGTCGATGCAGTCGATGGTGAGGAACAGGAACTCGAAAATCGGCCCGATCCACTCGCTGTCCCGGCGGGCGAGGTAGTCGTTCACCGTCACCACATGCACGCCCTGGCCGCTGAGGCCGTTGAGGTATGCGGGCAGCGTGGCCACGAGCGTTTTGCCCTCGCCGGTGGCCATCTCGGCGATTTTGCCCTCGTGCAGCACCGAGCCGCCGATGAGCTGCACGTCGTAATGCAGCATGTTCCAGGTGATGTCGCCCCCGGCAGCCACCCACTGGTTTTTCCAGATGGCTTTGTCGCCCTCGATTTTCACGTAGCTTTTGTTTTGGTCGGCGGCCAGATCCCGGTCGTGGTCGGTGGCCGTGACGGTAAGGGTGGGGTTTTCTTTGAAACGGCGGGATGTCTCCTTCACCACGGCGAACGCCTCGGGGTGCAGTTCTTTCAGCACATCTTCGAGGTGCTGGTCACGCTCTTTGCCGAGCACGTCAATTTCCTTGAAGAGTTCCTCTTTCTGATGGATGTCTTCGGTTTCTTTGGCCTGCTCCCGGAGGTTGTGGATGTCTTCGTCAATGCCCGCCAGATGGTCAGCGATGCGCTGCCGGAATTCCAGGGTTTTGTTGCGAAGCTCGTCGTTGCTGAGGTCGTGGAGCTTCTCCCACTCCTCGTTGGCTGCATCGATGATGGGGGAATATTTGTCGTAATCCCGTTCGTGCTTGGATTTGAAAAGCGATTTGAATATGCCTAACATGATGGCTGGATTTCGGATTTCGGATGTCGGATTTCGGATGTGGGAGATTGGCTTTCATTTACCGAAATCCCAAACCCGAAATCCGAAATCGAAAAATGTGCGCAAAGATAGAACAAGGTAAGGTTCTGTCGAAAGGGAAAGTTTTACACAATTCGTACCGGAAGGAAATTTCTGACGAGGTGTCAGTTTTTTGCAGAAAAGAGATGAAAAGTTGGCAGTTTTTCCGTTTGCAGTTCGGCAGTGGGCAGTTTGCAGGGCAAAAAAGTAAAGCGGGAAGTTTGGCACTACCCGCTTTATTTTTCAAAGACTGTCGAACTGCCCACTGTCGAACTGCCGAACTGAATCACGGCCTGTTCACCCTGCGTTGCCGCCGCTTGTCGTAGCCGTGGTGGAAGGGGCCTTGCGCCACCGTTTTGCCGGGATGGCAATCCCACGCCCCCGGGGAGTAGATTTTCGAGAAAAAATAAACTGCTTTGTTGTTGCCGGGGTCGAGCACGCTGATGTCGTTGCCGGGGTTGGAGTTGACGGAATTGGGCATTTTGTTGAACGGGTCGTCGTTCGGCATCAGGTAAAGTTCCTCCGGGCAATCTTCCGACTTGCTGCTGAAAGTGAAAAACAGCGTCTCTTCGTCCGCCCGAAATTCCATCGGCGGGTCGGCGGTCACGAGGCCGAACGAGATGTAATCTTTTTCAGGATTCTCCTTCGGCGTGCCCACGTAGGCGTTTTGCTCCCAGATGCCGCTGAACGATTTGAGGTTGCCGAACTGCGAGCCTGGAGGTGCTACCAGCGTCACCTGGCCGGAGCCGATGATGAGGTAGTCGGAGGGTTCGGTGCCCTGCTCCGGTGTGGCAAAAACACCCCAGGCGAGGCTGTCGGCCATCCATTGCAGTTTGAACTGGATTTGTGAGAAAGCGGGCGTGGTGGCGAAGAAAAAACATACCAACACCGCACCGGTAAGTGAAGTTGAACGAGCCATGGCTATGCGTTTTTTTGAAAAATGAAAGGGGGGAGGTAATTGAAATGATAATTTTCAGAGGGGAAAACGCAAGTTTAGTGCCAAGCGTAACATGGCTTCATGGTTTCATTGTCTCATGGCTTCATTGCCCCGTGACTTTGAAACAGTGAAGCCATGAGACAATGAAACCATGAAACAATGATTACCGCACCAAATCCCCCTTCAAACGCAGCAGTTCGGTCTCTGCCACTTTGGCGTTGTAGCGGGCGGCGATGAGGCGGTTGTAGGCATCTTCGAGGCTTTTTTGTGCCTCCCGCAGTTCGAGGTAGGTGCTGATGCCCTGCCGGAAACGCTCCAGCGCAATCGCCACATTTTCCTTCGCCAGTTCGATGTTTTCGCCTTCCAGCAGCAGCGCCTGCTTCTGGTACCCGTAGTCCCGGTAGGCATTGCGGAGGTCGGCGTCGATGACGGTGCGCTGGCTGGCAAAGGACAGTTGCAGGTAGTCGATGTCGATTTGCGCCTGCTCGATGTTGCGCTGCACGAGGCGGTTGTTGAGGATGGGCACATTGGCCGTCAGGCCGACATTCAGCCCGTTCGAGCGGCTGATGAGCGTCTGTAACGGGTTCACAACCGACTGATTGTCAAGCCGGTTGAAGTTGTAGGCCGAGTTGAACGACACGGTGGGGAAGCGCTCGGCCTTTCGTTCCCGCAGGGTGAGTTGGGCGATGCCGATGTTGCGTTGCGCCAGCAACAGCGAGGGGTTGGTGGAGCCGATGTTGCCCTGAATTTCCGCCAGGCTCAGGTCTGGGTTGAAGGGGATGTCCTCCACCACGTCGAACGTCTCCGGCAGGCGCATCCCGGCGAGTTGGTTGAGTTGTTCCTTGAGTTGGGCGATGAGCGTGAGCTGCTGCAACTGCCGGGCCTTCTGGGCGTTGAGGTCCACTTTGGCCTGCAACAGTTCGGGCTTGCTGCCGAGGCCGGTGGAGAGTTTCCGCTCCGCCACTTTCACCCGCTCCTCGCTGACCGACATCTGCTCCGCAATGGCCTTGAGCTGCTGTTTTTGCTGCACGATGTTGAAGTAAATCCGGGTCACTTCGGCCACCGTGTTCACCACTTCGTTTTTGATGGCCACCTCGCCGAGCCGTGCGGTTTCCAGCGTTTTTTCTTTGGTGACAAACATTTTCATGCCGTCGAACAGCGTCCAGTTGAGGTTCAGCGAGCCGGTGAGGTTGTTGGATTTCACGCCGCCCTGCTCCCGCACCGCACCGTCCGAGAATTCCTGCCGCTGGTCGTTGTTGTTCCAGACCGTGCCGATGGTGGCGTTCAGGCGGGGCAGGAAGCCGCCGTAGATGTACCCCACGTCGAGCGCCGCCGCCGCCGAGTCGTTTTTGGCGAGCAGGATGCCGTAGTTGTGCGACAGCGCGGCAGCGATGGCCGCCGCCGGCGTGAGGGTTTCCTGCGAAAAAAGGGCTGAAATGCTGATGAATCCAGCGAAAAGTACGGTAGTGGGTTTTTGCATGACCAGCCAAGTATTTTGCCCCAAAGCTAATGCAAAAACCCGCTGCTGCCCCAAACTCATAACTCAAAACTCATAACTCCTCACTCATCCCCTTCCTTCTGCTTTTTCTTTTTGTGTTTGACCACCTTTGCCTCAAAGTAAAAAATGATTTCCTCGGCAATGTTTTTCGACTGGTCGCCCACCCGCTCTAATTTGCGGATCATGGACATGACAAGCAGCGAGTTGCGCACCTGGTTGGGGTGGTTTTTGATGCTCTCCTCCACCCGGTCGAGGGCATTTTGGTCAATCTGGTCAAGGATTTTGTCCCGTTTGAACATGGTTCGGGCAAGGCGGGTATCTTCCTGGTCGAAGGCTTCCAGGGTGTCGGCCACCATCTCGTTGGCCACGCCGTACATCTCCAGGATTTTTGTGCTTTCGAGGATACTTTTGTTGAAATCGGTGTCCGCATCCAACACAAACTCGGCCACACTACAGGCAATGTCGCCAATTCGCTCCAGGTTGTTGCATATTTTCAGCGAAGCCAGTACCAGCCGCAGGTCGGTAGCCACCGGCTGGAACAGGGCAAAAATGTTCTCGCAATCGCGGTCGATTTTCAGCTCGAAGGAATTGACCCGTTTTTCATTTTCCACGACCTCCTCCGCCAGGTCCCGGTCAAAATTGGTCAGGGCTTCCTTGCCCTTGTTCAATTGATTGACCACCAACTGCCACATTTCGAGAATGTCGCCTTTCAGGCTTTTTAATTCAGATTGTAAGTGAGTCATTCGATTTCGGATTTGGGATTTCGGATTTCAGATTTGGTGCCCGGCAACCTGCCGAAATCCCAAATCCGGAATCCGAAATCGAATTAGCCAAAACGCCCTGTGATATAATTTTCAGTTTCGGGTTTCGAGGGGTTGGTGAAAATCTTCTTCGTCTTGTCAAATTCTATGAGGTTGCCAAGATAAAAAAAGCCGGTGTAATCGCTCACCCGCCCGGCCTGCTGCATGTTGTGGGTGACGACGATGATAGTGTACAGGTTTTTTAGCTCAAAAATCAGGTCTTCGATTTTCCCGGTCGAAATGGGGTCGAGGGACGAGGCAGGCTCGTCCATCAGTATCACCGAAGGCTCGATGGCCAGTGCCCGTGCAATACAAAGCCGCTGCTGCTGCCCGCCCGATAGCTCGAAAGCGGATTTTTTGAGCTTGTCCTTTACCTCCTCCCACAGTACAGCCTGCCGCAACGTCTTTTCCACCTGGGCACCGATGAACGACTTGTCGGTGATGCCGTTCACCCGCAGGCCATACGCCACGTTCTCGAAGATGCTCTTGGGGAAGGGGTTGGGTTTTTGGAAAACCATGCCCACATTGCGCCGCAAATGGTCGATTTTCGAAGGTTTTATCTGATAAATATCCTCCCCGTCCAATAGCACCTGCCCCTCAATCCGGGTGTTGGGGATGAGGTCGTTCATCCGGTTGAACAAGCGAAGGTACGTCGATTTACCGCAGCCTGACGGCCCGATGAGTGCCGTCACCGAGTTCTCGGAAATGAACATGGAAATCCCCTTCAGCGCATGAAAATCGCCGTAGTAGAGGTTGACGTCTATGGTTTCGAGTTTGTTTCCCATCGTTTGAATTTACGATTTACGATTTACGATTGGGGCAGCAGTGCCTCCAATCGTAAATCCAAAATCCAAAATCAATTCATCTTCACTTTTTTACCAAAATAGTTTCTCAAGAGTGTGGCTAAAATGTTGACAATCAACACGATGACCACCAACACGAAGGCCGTACCGTAGGCCATCGGGCGGCTGGCTTCAATCTGTGTGCCGCTCGTCGAAATCACGTACAGGTGGTACGGCAGCGCCATGCACTGGTCGAAAACACTGCCCGGCAGCTTGGGCAGGAAGTAGGCGGCCACGGTGAAAAGTATCGGGGCCGTCTCGCCCGACACCCGCCCGACGGCGAGGATGAGGCCCGTCAAAATATTGGGCAGGGCAATGGGCAACACCACCTTGCGAACGGTGTACAGCTTGGAGCCGCCAAGGGCGTAGCTGGCCTGCCGGAAGGTGTCGTCCACCGACTTGAGCGCCTCTTCCGTGGTGCGGATGACGATGGGCAACGCCAGCAGCCCCAAAGTCAGTGACCCAGCCAGGATGCTCGCCCCGAAATTCAACTCATTGACAAAAAGCGCCATGCCGAACAGCCCGAAAATGATGCTCGGTACGCCCGCAAGGTTGTTCGTCATCATTTTCACAAAGCGCTTCACGGGCCCTTCCTTCGCATATTCGTTGACGTAAATGCCCGCCATGACGCCCACCGGGAAGGCGAACAACATGCTGCCAGCCACCAAGTACAAGGTGCCAACAATGGCTGGGAAAATGCCGCCCTGGGTCATACCGTTCTCCGGCATGGCGGTCAGGAAGCGCCAATTGACCACCCCGATGCCCTGTTTCACAATGAAAAAAAGAATGAGCAACAGGATGGCAACGATGCCGTAACTGATGGCCCTGGCCAAACCGAACATCAGTGCCTGGCCAAGTTTTTTTCGTCGTAAGTTGCTTTCAGGAAAAGTCATTTACCTATTTTTTTCAACGTTGAAAATGGCCTCTGTTAGAGTTTCGACAACCTCTGTTAGAGTTCCGAAACTCTAACAGTGGTGGTCGAAACTCTAACAGAGGTTGTCGGAACTCTAACAGAGGTTGTCTGAACTAACAGGGTTTGTCTGAGTGGAAATCATCTCACTCGTTTGGCAGAAACTCTTTCCACCAAGAAGTTGATTATCAACGTGATGATGAACAAAATGCACCCCAGGGCGAACAGCGCCTTGAAGTGCAATCCGCCAAACGGCGCTTCGCCCAGCTCGGCGGCGATGGTGGCCGGGATGGTACGCACAGGCTGCAGCAGCGAGCGCGGCATGATGGCCGAGTTGCCGGTGACCATCAGCGCCGCCATCGTCTCGCCGATGGCCCGGCCAATGCCGAGGATGGCCGCCGCCGTGATGCCGGAAGCAGCGTAGGGCACTACCACTTTGCGGATGGTCTGCCATTGCGAAGCACCAAGTGCCAGGCTTGCCTCCTTCATGGCACGGGGCGTGGTGCGCAGCGCATCTTCCGACACGGTGATGATGGTCGGCAGTGCCATGATGGCCAGCACGATGCTGCCCGCCAGCGCCGTTTCGCCTACCGGCAGGTTGAAGGTGCTTTGCACAAGCGGCACAATGACTACCAGACCGAAGAAGCCGTACACCACAGACGGGATGCCCGCCAACAGTTCGATGACGGGCTTGAGGATGCGGCGCACCCGCTCGTCGGCGATTTCTGCGAGGTAAACGGCGGCTGCGAGGCCAAGTGGCAATGCGAAAAGTATGGCGAAAAACGAAACCAGCAAGGTGCCCAACAGAAGCGGCATCACGCCCATGCTGGCTGCCGGGCGGCTGGTCGGAAACCACTCGGTGCCGGAGATGAACTTGGAAAACGACACTTTGTCCACCTGCACCGGCTGTGCGTTTTTCAGGGCGTTGGCAGTTTGCTTGTCAGGGAAAAAGCCGATGGTTCCGGGCAGGCTGTCGATGTAGCTGTCGATACAGGCGGGCAACCGCTCGAACTTTGCGCCCAGTTGCTCCTCCGTGAATGCCTCGCCCAGTTCGTCGAGGGTACACAGCGAGATGGGCTGGTCGTTGCCGCCGAGGGCCTTCCAGTTGGTGATTTTTTGGTCAAAAATATCCTTGATTTGAGGGGCGGTGAGCTTCTTGACGGGGTTGGAATTGTGTACCCAAAGCGAGGAGCCTTCATCAACGGGCGACAGGTTGAAGAAGGAAATGCCCTCCTTGAACAGGAAAATGACGATGAGCAGCACGATGAACCCCGTGGAGTAACCGCTGATTTTTATCAGGCTCTCGAAGACTGGCTCGGTGAAACGGCGTAGGCGCATGGAAAGGAAATTGGGAAATTGGGAAATTGGGAAATTGGGAATTGTGGGTGCGTCACGGTGTCGCTCAATTTCCAATTTTCCAATTTCCAATTTCTATTTAATGGGCACATACCCCGCATCCGTCACGTTTTTCTGCCCGGCATCCGACAGCACGTAGTCAACGAACGGCTTCACCTTTGACTCGTTCTTCGCATCGTAAAAATAGTACAACGGACGGGCAACCGGGTAGCTTTTGTCTTTTGCACCCTGGATGGACGGGGCAACGAACGTCTTGCCAGCATCATAAGAAACAGAAACTGGCTTAACGGATGCCGTCAAATAGGCCAGGCCCACATAGCCGATGGCGCCTTTCGTCTGGCTGACCGACTGCACGATGGCACCCGTGGCGGGCATGTTCAGCACGGTGGAAGCGTAGTTTTTCTTGTCCATGACATGCTCTTTGAAAAACTCGTAAGTGCCGGAGGAGCTTTCCCGGCTGTATGCTACGATGGTGGCATCAGCACCGCCGACTTCCTTCCAGTTCTTGATTTCGCCAGTGAAAATCTTCTCGATTTGCTCACGGGTGAGCTGGCCCACCTTGTTCTCCGGGTGAACAATAACCGACAGTGCATCGAAACCGACGATGGCTTCTTTCACGTCAATGCTTTTTTCCGTAAACTTCAGTTTCTCGTCCGTTTTCAACTCACGGGACGACATGCAGATGTCCGTAGAGCCGTCCAACAGGGCGGTAATGCCTGTGCCAGAGCCGCCGCCCACGACCGTGATGGCCGCGCCTGCATTGGCTTTCATGTACTCTTCGGCTTCTTTCTGACTGAGCGGCAGCACGGTATCGGAGCCTTTCACAGAAACAGTGGTGGCAGTTTCTGTGCCTTCGGTGCCAGTGGTTTGCGAAGCGTCGCCGCCGCAGGAAGCAAGGAAAAGAGGAATTGCGAGGAAAAGGAATTTCAAATTTTTCATTGTTGTGATTTATTGATTGTCAATGATTTAGGATAAATCCAGTCAATATTTGTACTGCACTCTTAGGGTAAAGACATTGTCTTTCACGTCTTTCGTGTAACTGCTCAGGTTGATGGTTGTTTCGTTTTCCACCATGTCGTAGTAGGCCATGAAGGTCACGCTTTTGTAGTAGTAGTTCAGGCCGAGGCCGAGGGTGGTGTACTTGATGTCGCCCTCGTTGGTGAGGGAGTTGGCTGCGCCAATCTGGTCATTGGATACCTCCCGGTTGGGGTCGTAGAAATCGTACTTGACCACGGCTTGCCAGTTTGACTTCGCAATGTTCTGGATAAAATAAAACACTGCACCCCGGAACGGGCGGATGTAGGTGTCCTTGTCGGGCAAGGCTGCGTTTCTTGGGCTGTCGCTGGAAGTGGCAGTACCAGGCTGCGTTCCAACGATGTGTTCGCCCCGCAGCGTGGTTTTGCCAGCCGCCCAGGGGAAGCTCAACTGGATGTCACGACCGAGGTAGCGCCGTTGTGCATGTTGGCCGATGAGACTTCCTTTGGTAGTGTCTTGAGCTGTGAAATGGTCGCCGTCAAAATCGTAAACATGGTTGGTTCCCTGCCGCACCCCGCCTTCGTAAAAACTGATGCCAGCGACAATCAGGACCTTGCCGAGCTTGATGTCAGGGGTGGAGAGCCTGCCGATGAAATCCTTGCGGGAGTCGTTTTCGAGGGCGATGGAGTTGCCGTTGACGAGGCTGCCCTCCAGCAACCATGAGTGGTACTTGTAGGCCAACTTGAAGCCGAGGTCGCGCTCATTGGGGAAGATGGTTTGGTGCATCCGTGCCCGCTCAGGGGATTCTCTCAGTGTGGAAGAAAATAAAAGCTCATGCCCAAAAGGCCTCAAGAAAAGGCCACCCTGCAAGCTCAGGTTTTTGAACGCCCCTGGCATTTTCACTGCGCCGAAGGCATCACGGACTACAACGCCGGTTGGCCCGGCATCCACCTGGATGACCGCCAGTATTGGGTCGGAGGTGTAGGTCATCTTCAATCGGGAGCGGCGCAGCAGGAAGCGGTTGTCCATGTTTGGGTCGAAATTTCCGCCAGCAACGCTTTTGATGCCTGCTGCCTCGGCTTTCTGCCATTGCGCCTGGATGTATCCACTGAATTTTACTTTTTTCAACCCTGACAGGCTTTCTTCGATGGTGGTGATTTTTTTGGCCAATGAGTCGGTGGTGACGGACTGTGAAAAACTGGCGGAGGCCATTGCCAATAACAGCAACAGCGGGAGTATGACTTTGCCCATGTTAGTTTCCAATTAAGAATTAAGAATCTCTAAAATCGAGTGCAAAAGTCGTGTGCAGGAATTAAGGCAAGATGAATCCAATATTAAGTCTGTGTTAAGTTTTGAGGTTTACACAAACTTAACCTTGCGTTAGCATGGCCTTAGCAGGCAGGGGATAATTTTGGCAAGTTTTCTAATTAAGAATTTCCCTTTGCGGAGGGAGATATGGGGCTGTGCCGCAATCACAGCCTCTTTTTTTTTGCGTGGGAGCGACTTGCTTCCTGTTCCCCGTCATCGCCGCCGGGGCGCTGCTCGGCGTGGTCATCACGAAGTACCTCTCCGAGTCGCTGTACCGCAAATTCGTGATTGGCATGACGTTGTTCACGGTGGTGTTTTTGTTCTTTTGATTGCTAAATTGTTGGATTGTTTGATTGTTGTTCGAGGTGTTCCAACAATCAAACAATCCAACAATTTAGCAATCTTACCCTATCTTTGTCCCGTTTCACAAAATCATTTTCCTATGAAAATCAACAACTTAACGATGCTTGCGGCGCTCGCCGTCCTGTTGGGGACGGGCTGCGTTTCCACCCAAAAGTACAGCGACATGCAAACGGCCCGCGACCACTTCAAGGCCGAATACGAGAACCTGCGGGTGGCCGAACAGGAAAACCAGGAGTTGAAAAACAAGCTCCGGCTCTCCGAAACCCAGATGCAGCAGCAAAAAGACATCCTCGCCCAAACCAAATACGAACTCGACCGCACGAAGGCGTACAACAAGGAATTAGCGCTCGACTATGAAACGGCGGCGAAGGAAAACTCCAAGTTGCTCTCGCAATATTCCGCCGACAAGGCGGACTTTGAGGAGGATATTTCCATCAGCCAGGGGGAATTGTTGCGCCAGGAGCGGCAGTTGAAGGGCCTGGAAGAAACCCTCGGGATGCAAGGTTCCAGCATGGAATCCATTCGCTCCGACCTCGCTTCCAGGGAACGACGGGTGGCCGAACTGGAGCGCCTCGTGGCCGAAAAAGAAGCCCAGATGGCACAACTCCGCATCAGCCTCAACGATGCCCTGCGGGGCTTCTCCGCCGCCGACCTGACGGTGGAGGAACGCAACGGCAAAATCTACGTGTCGATGAGCCAGAACCTGCTCTTCAAACTCGGCAGTGACAAGGTGGACCCAAAAGGTGCGGCAGCACTCCAACAATTGGCCACTGCGCTCAACGCCAACCCTGCCATCGAAGTCATCGTGGAAGGCCACACCGACAACACCGGCGGGGTCGATTTCAACTGGGACCTCAGCACCCGCCGCGCCACTGCCGTGGTGAAAATCCTCGCCATCAGTGGCATCCAGCCGGGCCGCATGACCGCCTCCGGGCGGGGGATGCACCACCCCGTTGTGCCCAACGACTCCGAGGCCAACAAGGGCAAAAACCGCCGCACTGAAATCATCCTGTCACCCAACCTGGACAAGCTGTTGGAACTCACCAAATGATTGCGGATTCGGGATTGCGGATTTCGGATTGGGGGGCAGGAATTGGCAAAAAGCAGATAATTTTTTCAAAAACCTCTGCTATGACCGAGAAAGAATTGCAGGAACGGATGAAATGTTTTGCAGTTGCCATTGTCAAGTTTGGTGAAGCATTGCCTGAAACTCCTGGATTTCGGACAGTCAGAAACCAAATAGTACGATGCGGTCCTTCTACAGCAGCAAATTACAGAGCCGCCTGCCGTCCTAAATCAAATGCTGATTTTATTTCAAAATTGGGAACGGTAGAAGAGGAACTTGACGAAACAATGTTTTGGCTGGAATTCACGGTGGCACTCTCCGAAGACCAAAGGCCTGCAGTCGCTCCACTTTGGAAAGAAGCCAACGAACTATTGGCCATCATTGTCGCCAGCATTAAAACAATGAAAAAGCGAAAAAAATAACAGCCACCTAATCCGAAATCTGCAATCCGAAATCATGTTAAACGCCCACCGCCGCATCCAGCCGTACATCCACCGAACGCCCGTTTTCACCTGCCAGACCATCGACCGCATGGCCGGGGCAGCGGTATTTTTCAAATGCGAGAACTTTCAGAAAATGGGCGCTTTCAAAATGCGGGGGGCCGCCAACGCCATCCTGCAACTGCCGGAAGCGGCCAGAAAAAAAGGCGTGGCGACGCACTCCTCCGGCAATTTTGCGCAGGCGCTGGCACTGTCGGCGAAGCTGTTGGGTGTGCGGGCGTACATCGTCATGCCCTCCAATTCGCCGGAGGTAAAAAAAGCGGCAGTGCGGGATTACGGCGGCGAAATCATCGAGTGCGAGCCGACTTTGAAGGCACGGGAGGAGACGTTGCAGGTGGTCGTGGAGCGCACGGGCGCTGCGTTCCTCCACCCGTTCAACGACCACGACGTGATTTTGGGGCAGGGGACGGCGGCGCTGGAATTGCTGCAAGACGTTGACAATCTGGATGTTATCATCGCCCCGGTAGGCGGCGGCGGGCTGCTGGGCGGCACGGCGCTGGCAGCGCACCATTTTTCCCCGAAAACAAAAGTCGTGGCCGCCGAGCCGTTCGGGGCGGACGATGCCTGGCAGTCGAAGCAGGCCGGAAAAATCGTCCCGCAGACCCACCCGCAGACCATCGCCGACGGCCTGCGCACCTCGCTCGGCGACCAAACTTTCCCCCTCCTCCGGGATTTGGTGGAGCGGGTCATCCGGGTGGAGGAACGTGAAATCGTGGAGGCGCTGCGCCTGCTGATGGAGCGCATGAAGCTCGTGGTGGAGCCATCGGGGGCGGTGCCGCTGGCGGCTTTGCTGAAAGAAAAATCGCAGTTCGAGGGCCAGCGGGTGGGGGTCATCCTCTCCGGCGGGAATGTCGATTTGAAGACGTTGGCGGCGTTTTTTGGTTAAATTTTTGCGCCAGCAACGACCGAACGGCGCTTTGAGGCGTTCATTTCAAAAAACAGCTCGATGAAAAATCTGATTTTGTTTGCTTTCGCAATTTTACTCGCCATCTCCGCCTGCCGGAAGGAAGAAGCCACCCTGCCCACCCCGGATGCCGTGATGGTGAAGTTCGTGAACAAAACCGGCGCTGACATCGACGGCCTGACGGTGAGCCGTGCCGACATCGGTTTTTTGGGAAAAGGAAAAACCACTGCCGAATATTTCCGCTTTGAAACGCTCGGTCAGCAACTCGGATTTGCGCTCGTGGAAGCCGTCGGCACCATTGACGGCAAAAAACATTTCACCGGCTCCGCCTGCCAGGGCATCTGCGGCACGGAGTCGGCACCGCTCGGCACCTGGCTCACACCCGGCTACTACAAAATCTCCATCCACATTGCCGAAGACGAACCTAACTCGTTGGAATTCAGGATGGTAGAATGACTACTCGACATGCCGCAGAGCAATCCAGACACCACCAGCCTGAACAAATTCATCAGCGACACCGGCTTCTGCTCCCGGCGGGAAGCGGACAAATTCATCCAAAACGGGCGGGTGACCATCAACGGCGAGGTGGCCGTTTTGGGGAACCGGGTGGCCGAAAACGACATGGTGCTCATCAACGGCAAGCCGCTGAAAAACAAAGAAGCACCCATCTACCTCGCCTTCCACAAGCCCGTCGGCATTACCTGCACGACGGAAACGGACATCCCCGGCAACATCATCCGCTACATCAACCACCCGAAACGGATTTTCCCCATCGGGCGTTTGGACAAGCCATCGGAAGGGCTGATTTTCCTGACCAACGACGGCGACATCGTCAACAAAATTCTGCGGGCGGGCAACCAACACGAGAAGGAATATGAGGTGAAAGTCAACCAGCCCGTCACGGATGATTTCATCCGAAAAATGGGCAGCGGCGTGCCCATCCTCGGCACGGTGACGCAGCGGTGTTTCATCGAAAAAACGGACAAATTCGGGTTCAGGATTGTGCTGACGCAGGGCCTGAACCGACAGATTCGGCGCATGTGCGAGTTCCTCGGCTACACCGTCGTCCAACTGAAACGCACCCGGATTATGAACGTCACGTTGGAGAACCTCCCGGTCGGGAAGTGGCGGTATCTGACCGATGTGGAGATGGCGGAGATTCATCGGATGGTGGCTGCTTCCAGCAAAACGGAGGAGGCTTCTGTTTTGGAGGGGAATGATGATGACGTGTCAGAGTAAATTCCAAGCGACGATGTTGCACTCACCACTTCACCAATTTTTTCAGCAAACTTTTCCCATCTGCCTGAAAATGAAGCAGGTAGAAGCCCGGTGGCAAATCTTTTTGCGGGAAAATCAGTTCGTGTTCGCCCGCTGACATTGCCTCGTTTTCTATCAAAACAGTCACCTGTAGGCCCGACCCGTCCAGCACTGATGCACTGATGGCCATGCGTTCGGGTAAGTTGAATTTCAAGCGGATTTCATCTTGGAAGGGGTTGGGGAAGATTTGGAAATTCGTCGTCTCCTCCAGTTCGTTCGCTGCATTTGGAAATGGAATCAAGAGTATGGCGATAATATACAAGCAACCAAACTCGGTTGTGTCATATGTGACCTCCCAGGTGGGTTCTGTGACCACCGTGCCATCGAGGGCAATGTACCCGTAAGGCACCATTTGCCATCCTTCACCAAATTCTTCTGGATGTACTATAATCTGCGCCGTCACCACGCTGTCACAGCCGTGTTGGTTGGACAAGACCAACTGCTCTGTAAAATCCCCTTCGAAAAGATAAACGATGCCTGTGAGCGGGCTGGCCTCCTCCTCACACAATTCGAGTAGGATTTCCACCGAGTCGGTCGGGTGGACGATGAGTGTCAGCGTCACGATGCTGTCAGCACCGCTTTGGTTTTGAAAAACTGCGGTGTAGATGCCGGGAGTGGTAAGTTCCAGATTGTCAAAAAGATAAATTTCTCCCTGGCAGATGGTGGCATCAACGGCAACGGAGTCGGCTTGGGCAAGGAGGTTGGAAAATGAGCAGAAAAAAACGGCGAGGCAAAGCAGGTTTTTCATCGGAAAAGTTTTGAGGAAGTGAGATGGAATCGTCAAGGCTAAAGTTAGCCATTGCCGCCGTCCCGTGCAACCATGTGCTGACATTCCGGCACCTGTTTTTGTCGAGCGGATTGCCATTGGGCGAAAAACGGCCTCCCATTCACTGCTTTGCCCCCAGCGGCGTTACCCGAATATTCCGCCAACGAACCTTAATCCCGCCCCCATCATGGATTTGCAGGGCAATCTGCCCCTCGGCCTGCCCGATTTTTTCGTCTTTCAACGTAATCATGCGGATGCCGTTCAGCCAGGTGGTCACCTCGTCGGCCACGCAGCGGACCCGCATCGTGTTCCACTCGTTTTCTTTCAGCACGTTTTCGAGTTCGGCGTTGGGTTGGATGAGCCAGCCCCGCCCGTAGCTTTCGTAGATGCCGCCCGTGTGCTGGCCCGGTGGGGCCACTTCGGCCTGCCAGCCGGTGATTTTCACGCCCTCGATGGTGGAGCGGAAAAACACGCCACTGTTGCCGTTGGCCTCTTGTTTGAACTCCACCGAGAGGTCGAAATCCTTGAATCTTTGCTCGGTGCCGAGGTAGCCGTACTCCTTGTACGGGCCGCTTTCGCAAATGAGTTCGCCGCCTTCGACGTACCATTTTTCCCGGCCATAGTTCACCCAACCGTCGAGGTTTTTGCCGTTGAAAAGAGAGATTTCCTTGTCGCCCTCTGCTTTTTTAGCGGTGTGGCAGGAGCAGCAAACAGCAGTGAGGAGGAGAACGGTCAGCAGGTTTTTAATCGGATGGCGCATAGTTTTTTTAGTTGATGTTGGTGGGCAAAGCTACACGGCTTAGATTGTTTTTTCAGCGAAAAAATCCCGTCGGCAGCTAAAAATTAAACCCACCTTGCCAAACATTTACCGCAAATCACCACATTTGACAAAAAAACAGTTGCATGAAAACAATCCTGTACGCCTGTCTCGCACTTCTACCGCTCCTCTGCGCCGCCGGGCCTGCCGTTGTCAGCGACCACATCCACATCGACCAGTTCGGCTACCGCACCCCGGCGCAGAAAGTCTGCATCATCAGCGACCCGCAGGTGGGGTTCAACAGCGGGGAGAGCTTCTCGCCCGGCAGCACCTACCAGGTGCGGCGTTGGAGCGACGACGTGACGGTTTTCAGCGGCAGCATCACCGCCTGGAACGGCGGGGCGACCCACGCCCAGTCGGGCGACAAGGTCTGGTGGTTCGACTTTTCGGGCGTGACCGCTTCGGGCGACTACTACATTTTCGACCCAACGAACATGGTCGGCTCCAACCGCTTCACCATCCACGACGACGTGTACAACGTGGCGCTCAAACAGGCGGTGCGGATGTATTACCACCAGCGTTGCGGAACGGCGAAAACCGCCACCCACGCTGGCGACTGGCAGGATGCCACCTGCCACACGCACACCCTGCAAGACCTGAACTGCCGCAGCGTGGGCAACCCCGGCAACCCGGCCACCGAAAAAGACCTCTCCGGCGGCTGGCACGATGCGGGCGACTTCAGCAAGTACGTCAATTTCACGTGGAGCACGGTGCATGACCTGCTGTTTGCCTACCAGGAAAACCCCTCGGTCTTTGGCGACGATTACAACATCCCGGAGTCGAACAACCTCGTGCCCGACGTGCTCGACGAACTGAAATGGGAACTGGATTGGCTGCTGAAAATGCAGCAGGCCGACGGCTCGGTGCTGATGAAAGTGGCCGTGCCCTGCTTCGAGGCGGCCACCCCGGCCAGCGCCGACCTGACGCAGCGGATGTACGGCCCGGCGCAGGCATCGGCAACGAGGGCGGTGTCCAGCATGCTTGCCCACGCCGCCATCGTTTACGGCAGCCTGAACAACGGCCCGATGCAGACCTACGCCGCTACCCTGCTCACGAAGGCAGAACTCGCCTGGACCTGGGTGCAGAACAATCCCGCCACCTCATCCTACAACAACGCCGGGTTTTGCAGCGCCAACCCAGAATGGAGCGCCGACGAACAAAACGAAGCCCGCACCGGGGCCGCCGCCCTGCTGTTTGCAGCCACCGGCAATACGGTTTATCGCACTTATTTCGACAATAATTACTCCGCCATACGGCCATATAACTGGACGTATGGGTATGCTTTTCAGCCCACCATACAGGACATTATGTTGTATTATTCGAGCCTGCCCAATGCCACCAGTTCAGTTGCCAATAATATCAAAAACAATTGCATTACTTCCACCAATACCAATAATGCAGACATGCTTCCAGCGTGGCTGAACGGCACGGATGCTTACCGGGCCTATTTAAAAGACGATGATTATGTCTGGGGCAGCAACCGCTGGAAGGCCAATGCCGCCAGCATATTTTACAACATGGTGGAGTATAATTTATTCCCTGCCAATAACATCCATTATTCAAACGCAGCGGAAAATTATATCCACTTCCTGCACGGTGCCAACCCGATAAATCAGTTGATGCTGACGAATATGGGCGATTATGGCGCAGAAAATTCCTGCGATGAAATGTACCATGCCTGGTTCGGCGACGGCACGGATTACGACAATGCCCAGACCTCGCTCTACGGCCCGCCGCCGGGTTACCTGACGGGCGGCTTCAACCCGTTCTTCGTGCCAGCGCAGGGCTACATTTCGCCGCCACAGGGCCAGCCCCACCAGAAATCGTACAAAGATTGGAATACCAGTTGGCCGGAAAACTCGTGGGAACTCACCGAGCCTGCCATTTACAGCCAGGCCGCCTACATCAAGCTGCTGTCCAAATTTGCCAGCCCTGCCATTATTTTGCCTGCCGAACTGACGGACTTCCGGGCCAGCCTGCAATCCCGCAACACCGTGCTGCTGCAATGGACGGTGGATGCCTGGCAGGACGTGGCCGCCTGGGAAATACAGCGCAGCACCGATGCCGTCCATTTTGAAAAAACCGGACAGGTAGCGCCGGAAACCCCCAGCGGCTTCGCCGACAGCTTCGGTTTCGTGGACCACAAACCCTACCTCGGCACGAACTACTATCGGCTCAAGCGGCTGGATTTGGACGGTGGTTTCGGCTTCTCCGGCATCGAACAGGTGGAGGTGCGCTCACCGCTGACGGTGGCCGTGCAACCCAACCCCACCCATGCCGACCTGACCGTGACCCTGACGATGGAGCATCCATTTTTGCCCGTCGCACTGCGCCTGCTCGACTTCTCCGGTCGGCCCGTTTTTGAAAAAAACATCGAGGCGGCGGGCAGCCGCCATGCGGAAATCATCGAGACCGAAAACCTTCCAGCGGGCATGTATTTCCTGAAAGTTCGGTCGGGTGAGGCGGTGGTGGTGGAGAAGGTGATGGTGGGGAAATGAGTACAGCGGAAATCCTTTCCGGTGCTGTCGTCACCGGAAAAGATTTCCGGTGTACATGTGTTTCGCATAGCCGTTCACGCTTCTGTAGAATATCCGGGCAGTTGCAAAAATCAAATTAACTTGTGGCATTTCCTGTTGACCCCGGTTTTGCAAGAGACCGGATGCTGCATATTTTCAAATCAAACAATCAACAACTTATGGAACCACTTCTCGGTGAAATCAAATTGTTTGCAGGCAATTTTGCCCCTCGTGGTTGGGCATTTTGCGACGGCCAATTGCTGTCCATCAGCCAAAATACGGCACTTTTCAGCATCCTCGGCACCACCTACGGCGGCGATGGCCGAACCACTTTCGCCCTGCCCGACCTTCGGGGAAGGGTGCCCCTCCATCCCGGCACAGGTCCCGGATTGAGCACTTACAGCCAGGGGGAAATGGGCGGAATGGAAAGCGTCACCCTGATGGTGCAAGAACTGCCGCCGCACAGCCACTCCCTGAATGCCAATGCACAAAACGGCAACACTTCCGACCCACCAGGTGCCTCCTTGGCCGATACCAAGGGGACCGACAGGGACTATATGAAGTCGGGGGAGGTGAATACGCAGATGTCGGCGCAATCCATCGGCAGCACAGGCGGCGGGCAGCCCCATGAAAACAGGCAGCCGTACCTCGCCATCAACTATATTATCGCTTTGCAAGGGATTTTTCCTTCGAGGAATTAAGGTCCAATTGGAATCTTCAAGGGTAAAAACAGGCTGTCAATGCCTGCCTGTGCAGGGAGTCAGCGTCGGTATTGGGAAATCAGTGGAATATGGAGCCACATTCTACTAATTTCCCAATTCAACCATAGTTGTCTTGCCGATTTCCTATTCCTATTTCTTCGGCGGCATCGGAATAATCATCGATACATTCTTCTGGTACTCCCGGTAAGCGTCGCCGTGGAAAGCGACCAAGTCCTTTTCCTCGAACATGGTGATGGCCAGCAGCATGTACGCCGTAGTGGCAATAGCAAACACCAGGTGCGCCACCGTCATATGGGGGGTTGCCCAAAAGCCGACCATGAAGCCGAACATAATCGGGTGCCGCACCCATTTGTAAAGCAGCTTGGTCTGAAATTGCAGGTGCGTATAGGGCTGTCCCTTGAATTGCAGCCAAACTTGCCGCAAGCCGAAGAGGTCGAAGTGGTTGATGATAAAAGTAGAAACCAGTACGGTGCCCCAGCCTAAAAAGAAAATCACCCAAAGGACGGTTTTCAAACTTTCGTTTTCAACGTTCCAGACCACGCCGCCCATTGGTTCCCATTTCCAGAAAAGCAATAAAAGTAAAAGGCTGGAAAGCAGCACGTAAGTGCTACGTTCAATCTCTTTGGGGACTATCTTTGTCCACCAGCTTTTGAAGCCCGGCCTTGCCATCACGCTGTGTTGAACAGCAAAAAGGCCGAGCAGGATGGCGTTGACGAGCAAGGCTTGCCCGAATGGTGCGGTAGCTTCCCCGTCAATGCCCCTGGGCACCATCAGGTTCCCGACGAACCCGCAGGCATACAGGAAAGTGCCAAAGAAAACAAAGTAGGAAACAACTCCGTAGAGTAAGAAAATTAGCTTTTTCATGGTTCTTTCGTTTTTAAAGAAATGAATGGTGGAGTGGCGCAACATCGGTCAGACGCCACGTTGTGGCTCCAAGGGTTGCAGCGCCACTTGGATTTTCCCTATCTTGGCCGTCTCACCTCCACGAAAACTGCTTTCACCGTCGTTTTGCCGGTATTGGTAGCAGAGTGGGTTTCCGGGCCGAATATCATGCCCATGCCCGGCTTCAGTTCGTACACCATTTTCTTTCCATCCGCCCCGGTCACTTCAAGCGTACCGCCTTCTGTCACATAGACAGCGTTATCGGGGTGCATGTGCAAGGCAGCCGTTTCGCCGGGTTCAAATTCAATTTCAAACAAACGGAGGCCCAAAGAATCGGCGAGCAGCTTGTAAACATTCGGTGCATTTTTGGCCACGTCCATCGAATCGGGGATGGCCGCCTCAGCGGCGGGCGCTGCGGTGACCGCTGTTGAATCGACCGCATCGGATGCTGGCGGGGCGTCCTTTGTTTCCGTATTGCAACCAAAAAGCAAGAAGGTGGCTGCGAAAGCAGCGGTGAGGAATGTTGTGACGGTTTTCATAAAAACAAGTTTTTCATTGTGAAAGGAAGATGATGATGAAAGGCTGCAATGCTTAGGTATTGGAAACTTTGCGGCATGGCAGTTATATCGTGCGGTATTCTCCGGGAAATGTGTGGACTATTGGAAAATCAGAGGACGTATGCAAGGAGAGCTAAAGGATGGGAGCAGTTATTTTCCCGGCTGGAGTTCTTGCCGTTCTGTTCGGCTTTATTTCTTCACAAAGTTAGCAATTGTCCGTTGCAAGTTCTGTTTGCCGGGATTTTTTTTATCCACATACTGCGAAGTCAGGCAGCCAGCCACGAAATCATCGCCAGGTGGTGGTCATCGTGCTCTGCCACGAAGAAGGCAAAATCGGCGAAACGCATGGGAGTCTGCAACCGGGGGTGCAGGGCCGTATGTGCCAATGCCGCTTCCGGCATCCCGGCGAATGCTTCCAGCGCCAGCTTCCGCTCCTTCCTGAATTCGGACAAAATCTCCTGGATGGGGCGGGCATTGTGGTTTGCTTCGAAAGTCTTCCGGTTGTTGAGGTCGGCGGCGGTGAGCACGGCCGCTCCTTTTGAAAAATCCTCGATGCGGGCGAACCACAGCCATTCCAAATCGAGCAGGTGCCCGGCGTGTTCCTGCGCCGTCCACTTCCCTTCTTCCGGCGCACGGGTAAGTACAGCCGGTGCCATCTGTCCGATTTTTTCCTCCAATCTCACAGGCGTACCGGCGAGGCGCTCGAAAATACAAGGCAGCGCCTCGATGTCGGTGGTGCAGTTGAATTTGCGGGTGAACCAGGGGACGGGTTTCATCATGGTTGTTTTTTGAAAAGGCGAAATTAGGGGGTTTGTTTAAAACTGTGGAGGTTAATGAGACAGTGGAAAATCCTGTGCCAGCAGGTTCAATTTCCCCCGGCAGTGCAGGACTGCTTTCCATAGTACAACGTCCAGCCTGTTTTGAGTTCGATGCCTATCTGGTTGCTGGATGGGATGGTGACCTTCAAAATTGGGGGAGCAGCACCATTTTCCACAACAGATACCTCGCTATGGCCCTCGCTATAATTGACAGTATTAACAATTAATTCATCGCTGCTTTCGTCAGGACAACGCAACACTTTGACGGTGGCAGGGCTGCTGCAGTCCCGCAGCAGGCGGAGTTTGATGGTGCGGTTTGCCTTGGAAAGTTGTAAATCCAAGTAGCCTTTCGGCTGGTCGGACAAACAAATGTTCCAGGTGATGTTGCCACGCACGTACCTCGTCGTTGCGGAAAAAGCGACACATACGGCGCAAGGGCTTGCACTGGGCAGCTTTTCTTCCTCAAACCGGATACCCGAACCCGCCTTTACCACCGGGGGCCGGGAAGCACCCGGCGTTTTGCAGGCCGAAAACAGCAGGGAGAAAAGCAGTACAACGAGGGTGAAAAAGCCAGTTCTCATATTGTCGCAAAATTATGGTGAACATGAACAAAATAACCTGGCCAATTGGGTCACCAAAGGTAATAAATTAGTGGTTAGTCAGGATTGTTTTGCGCAAAGAATTGCCTTTGAGGAACGCTCTGCTGGTTGGATGGAAGAGCTTGTGTCAGCGGGTAGTAGATTTGGAATCCTACCGTCAGGTTTTAATTTAGCTATTCCGCAGTATCTCTACGCTTTTGAAGTAATTCTCTCAGGCTTTTATACGCTATGCTTTCGATGGACACATGGTAGCCATGATATTGGTTTTGCGGGGTATCATTTTCGTATTTGAATACAATGCAACAGTCATGTTGCTCATCGAAGTTATAGAGTTCGGGCGTCAAACGCTTGTCTCCGATGGCGTTACCGAGAAGTTCTTGCGCTCTTTGGCGGTCGCAAAGTAAAGGCGAAGCGTCTTGCCAATGCCCTTGCCCATTTTCACCATGCTTTGGACTGAGGTTGAACAATCGGGATTCTCTATTTTTCGAAAGCCATTGCTCCAATGAGTCCAGGTTTTCTGCAAAAGGAATATGGACGAACCGGGGAAGGTCTTCAATATGAATGGCGTCTTTGAAAACAGGGAAAAAACCTCTTGTCATTTCCGTACTTGTCGTTAAAATCAACAAGCAATTCTGGTGATTTGAAAGGATGCGCTCGGCGATTTCACAAAGTGTGTGGGAGTATAAAAATTCAACTTTCCCATTTTCCAAATCCCAAAGAATATAAGCGCATTCAGGGATATGTGTGCTGACAGTCCTCCAATCGAGTGCGTCACTAAATGCTTCATAAAGCCTCATTTTGGGCGTCCGAAAGTATTCCATTTCTTCAAAAAGAGTAGCTGTCTGATTGAAAAACGTTTCCACGTTTTCGGCATCATAGAAAACTTCGGAGTCTCGCTCCATGTGAGCCATATCAGTCATAGCACAAAAACTTGCAAGGCTTTGAAGGCAGGTGTCTTTCGTTTCCCAGGGAAGACGCTCTTCTAAATTCGGTAGCTGCGTGAAAATCTGGAGAAGTGCCATAGTCAGAAACCCATTAAGATTTTGAGGTCTTTACCGATTTGATCGAAGAAGCCGGGGGGAGGATTCAATATCCTGCCGCCAGGTCGAATGGGCACGGGTGTGATGGTGGATTGGAGTGAATTGAGTGGGCGGTCGAAGTAGAAAATGTGAGCCATTTCTTCATTAAACATGTTTCCATTGCTTTCCGATTTTTTTATAGCGACTAATATTCCATTGATAATATGGTCGCTATGTGTTTCAACAAAAAGCTGAACCCCTGCAATAGCAGCTAAAGCTAACAACTCAGCCAGTTTGGCTTGCCCATAGGGATGCAGGTGCGCTTCCGGGTTTTCTAATAAAATCAAACTTCCGGGTTCTGCTGCAAGCATCGCCACTACCACGGGTAAGGCGTAGGAAATCCCAAACCCTGTGTTTTGTGGTTTAAATTCATGTTCGATTCCAGGCTCCGAAGAAGCATATTTAAAGCGGAGGCTGGTTTCATTTTTTGTCGGGTCGTCAATCACAACTGCTTTGATTCCGGGGCTGATTTCGCCCAGCCAGGCGTCCACTTGTTCAGCGAGACTATCGCCGGAAGCTGCCGGGTGCTGCATGGAAGTATGTGGTTTGAATTTGCTTCCGTAATGCGCCAAAAAATGCACAGCATATTCTCCTCTCCCATATTTTTCAGAGACCTGTCGGTTGAAAACGACCACCGGAGTACTGCGTGAAGAACTTTCTTTAGGACTGATATGCTCTGCACCGAGGTATTGAAATCGCTTGTTAAACAAACTGATTTGCTTTAAATCTGCATTTTGTTCCTGCCCGGTTTTTTGAAGAAAATCTTCGCCCCCCTTCTCGAATTTCCAAGTTAATTGCTGACCATTTTCTAAAGCGAAAGAAACTTCGAGAAACTCATCAGAGCGAGCAGCCTTGTGAAATGCATCGCTGCCCGTGCCAATAGCCACCAAATCGCCATTGAGGTCAAGCCCTTGCGAAAGCACATTATTTTTCAAGTAGGATTGGCGGAGCAACAGAAGGGATTGAATCACACTGGACTTTCCGAAGCCGTTCAATCCCGTCAGTACATTGAGTTTGCCTAACGGCTCTAAATTTGCCGCTTTGTGCGCTTTAAAGTTTTTGATGGAAAGTTGAGTAATCATGCTTCTTCGAGAGTTTCACGGATGATTTTTCCGATTTCGGAAAACCGGTGTTTGACGTTATCAGGGTCACCGGTGGCAGAAGACACGGATCGATTAAATTTAGCTTGATTCATCAAATTAATAAATTTTTCTTTAAGCACTTCCTTTCTTTGAACAAGTAACTTTGACTGGCTGTCCGTCAATTTTGCAAAATAATAACTCCATACATCAAATAGAGCTTTATTTAGAGGCTTGCGGTCGTCCGATACTTGATAACGTTTCCGAAAAGCATCATTGCCGAACACTTCGGCTGCATATTGCATACTATTGATAAAAGCTGTTTTTACTTTTTTCAGTTCTTCTGGTTTTTTTTTCTTAATCTCTGCCAACCCGTCGTTCAGAAACGTGTCCAAATCAGGTTTATAATCTTCATAACCCTTCACAAAAAAAGCAACAAAGCGGTTGACAAAATCCCGATCTCCCATTCTGTTTTTAGGGATTTTACCACAAGTTGCTTTTTTAAAAGCTTCTTCTTGCGCCAGTTCTTTCAAAAAATTGGCAGGTGTGCCTTGATTAAGTGCATGGCGGATTTCTTGAGGAGTCAGTGTCAGTGCCGCTGTGTTAATACGTCTAAAGAGCGTGTATTTAACTTCTTCAGGCGTGTTGAGTGTAATGATATAAGCAGTAATAGTAGCCTCTTCAATCCTTATTTGCAATTCACTGGTAAGTTGGTCAAAATTCAAGTCTTTCAAATTTTTCAAGTATTCAAGGTTTGTCAAAACAAGTTTTTTATCAATCACAAACTCCTTGATGGCAGAAAGCCTTTGAAGTCCGTCAATTACTTCCCAACTTCCTTCGTCTTCGTGTCCATAAAAATAGAAAACCGGCAACGGCAATCTCAATAA
>JACRAN010000344.1 GCA_016234735.1 Bacteroidota bacterium
ACGTGTGGCCCGATTCGTCCGGTGTGAGCGGCCTGCCCAGCAGTTCGGCGCAAGCCGCTTCAAAATCCTTCAAACTCACCGAGCCGTCGGGTTTCAAATGTTTCTGAAACGGGTTGGTTTTCCCATTTTTCTCTCCCTGCAATTCGAGGATGCTGGCCCGGATGCGGAGCCAGTCGGGTGGGAGCGGCGTTTTGTCCACCGTTTCGATTAAGGTGTGTTCGAGTTCGGCATCGAATTGCCGCAGGGTCTGGCATTCCCGGACGTTGGTCGGGTCGCAGCCGTTCATCAGGCTGATATGGAACGAATCCTGAATGTCGTACTGCTCGTGCAGTTCCTGGGCGATGCGCTTTTTGCCGGACAGGTCGGTTTTGTTCTGCACAGCAAGCAGCGGGGCCAGGGTCACGGTGCCGCCGTAGTGCCGCACGGTGTCGAGCCAGTAGGGCAGCTTGAAGTGTTCGAGCGGCACTTCTGCTTCCCCCGTTTTCAGGCGGGTGAGGCGGCGGCCATTTAAGTCAGTGGCGGTGTCCCAGAGCAGCAGGTAGGTGGCGTTGGCGCTCATGAACAGCCGGTAGGCCCCGTGATAGTATTCTTGCCCGCCAAAGTCCCAAATGCTCACTGCCACGTCTGCCAGAAGCGGGAAACGGGCCGGGTCGGGCAGCCAGCGGTGTACCTGAAGGCCGTGGGTGCTGTCCCGGTTGCTCAAAAACTCGCCTGTTTGCAGGTAGTGCAGCATGGAGGTCTTGCCCGCATCGCTGTTGCCCAGCAGGATGAGCTTTACATCTCGACGGGTATCCGGGGGAGATGCTGGTTCATGAGCTTTCCTCCTTTTTCTTTTTCTCTTTTTTTGAGGGGTAAAAAATGCTCGCAAGGCGACTGGGTCGCCTGTTTCATAAATATCCACCGGGCAATCTTCGATGGGGCAATTATTAACATTGAAGTAGTCCAGATTTGGGAGTTTCGAGAGCGGTGCTAGTTTTTTCACCAGCGTATTGTAACAAGAAAGTGATCGTAGTTTATAGAGCCTGCTCAACGGCGAAAGGTCACTCACATTTGTATTGGAAACGTTAAGCGCTTGCAAGTTGAACAAGCTACTCAGTGGCGATAGTTCGCTCACCTGTGAAGATTCACAATCAAGCCAGTGCAGGTTAGACAGCCCCTCCAACGGCGATAAGTCACTCACTTGATTAAAAGCGCAGTTGAGAGTTTTAAGGTTCGACAACCCATTCAATGGTGCGATGTCGTTAATCTGTGTGTTGGAGCAGTCAAGCGATTGCAATTGTGCCAAACTGCTCAACGGGCTGATATCGCTCACCTTTGTGCCGGAACAGTTCAGCGATTGCAATTGCATCAAGCTATGCAACGGTTTCAAGTCATAAACCGCCGTTTTGGAGCATTGTAACCATTGTAGTTGAGCAAGATTAGTCAATGGGCTTATATCTGCAACATTCGTTAAATAGCAGTCAAGTGATTGCAGCTGCGTCATATTATGCAACGGACTGAGGTCGATCACCTGCGTGGCAGTGCAGTTCAGCCAATGCAGTTGTGTCAAACTGTGCAACGGACTCAAGTCGTTAACCTGTGTATGGGAGCAATAAAGTGATTTTAATTGCACAAGACCGCTCAATGGCGAAAGATCAAAAAGCCGAAATTCTTGACCCCAATATCCTCCCGTTACCAATTTTTTTAACTCGCTTAACTGGGAGAGATTAGCAGGTAAGAAAGCAAGGTTGTTCTTTTCTCCTTCGTTTTGGCTTTTTTCTGATTGCCATTCATTCCTTTCAAAATTAAATTCAAACCATTCGTTACTCAACACCAATGTCTCCAACCAAATACACTCCAACACTTCCTCCGGGACGGTAGTAAGGCCGCAGTTGCCGAGATCGAGGTAGGTTTTTTTGGTGCTTTTGTTTTCGGCGATGAGCCGGAGGGCTTGCTCGGAAGTTTCAGGATTGGACATATCGGGGAAGTTTTCGTTGAGATTTTCTGCGCCGGTCGGTGTGGGTTGGCAGCCAGACCTTGCGGAGCTTTGGCAAAATAGCATCATCCGGTCATTTGATGATTTTTTTGTTGGGAATTTTTTGGGGAAATAGATTTTTCCGGCGATTCAACAGGGTTGACGGGAAATGGTTTTGCCGAGATTGAACTTTCGGTAGCGTGATTTTTGCCAACAACCGCATTTCAAAAAATCCTAATTTTGCCCGCCTTTTCAAAAACCTGCGACGGAAGCTGAACTTTTGACCCGGCTCTGGCGTAAGATTTCAGCCCTAACAATTCAACAATCCAGCAATGATAAACATCACGTTACCCGACGGCAGCGTCCGTCCATACGAAAGCGGTAGTTCAGCGATGGACATCGCCAAAAGCATCAGCGAGGGCCTGGCCCGCAACGTCCTCGGTGCCAAAGTCAACGGCGAGGTCTGGGACGCCAGCCGCCCCATCAACAGCGATGCCACGCTCCAACTCCTCACCTGGGATTCCAAGGAGGGCAAAAACACCTTCTGGCACTCCTCCGCCCACCTCATGGCCGAGGCGCTCGAAGCGCTGTACCCCGGCATCAAGTTCGGCATCGGCCCGGCCCTCGACAATGGTTTCTACTACGACGTGGACCCCGGTGGGCGGCAGATTTCGAGCGAGGATTTTGCCAAAATCGAAGAAAAAATCATAGAGCTTGCCCGCTTGGGCAACGAGTACCGCCGCCAGGAAATCGGCAAGATGGAGGCCATCGAGTTTTTCAAGGAAAAAGGCGACGAGTACAAGCTCGAACTGCTCGAAGAACTGGAGGACGGCACCATCACGTTCTACCACCAGGGCAATTTCACCGACCTCTGCCGTGGGCCGCACATCCCCGACACGGGCAAAATCAAGGCGGTGAAACTGCTGAAAATCGGCGGTGCCTACTGGCGTGGCGACGACCAGCGCAACCAGTTGACCCGTATCTATGGCATCACGTTCCAGAAGCAAAAGGAACTGACCGAGTACCTCGAAATGCTCGAAGAAGCCAAGAAACGGGACCACCGCAAACTCGGCGAGGAACTGGAACTGTTCATGTTTTCGGAGAAAGTGGGCGCTGGCCTGCCCATCTGGTTGCCCAAGGGCACGGCCCTTCGCTCCCGCCTCGAAAACTTTTTGAAAGAGGAGCAGATGAAGCGGGGCTACCAGCCCGTCATCACGCCGCATATCGGCAAAAAGGAATTGTACGTGACCAGCGGCCACTACGAAAAGTACGGCAAGGACAGCTTCCAGCCCATCCACACGCCACGGGAGGGCGAGGAGTTCCTGCTGAAACCGATGAACTGCCCGCACCACTGCGAAATCTTCGGCCACCGGCCCCGCTCGTACAAGGAACTGCCGGTTCGCATCGCCGAATTTGGCACGGTGTACCGCTACGAAATGAGCGGCGAACTGCATGGCCTCACCCGTGTGCGGGGCTTCACGCAGGACGATGCACACTTGTTCTGTACGCCCGACCAGGTCAAAGGCGAATTCCTCAGTGTGCTGGAACTGACCCGTTTCGTGCTGAAAAAGCTGGGCTTCGAAAGTTATACCGCCCAGATTTCGCTGCGTGACCCGGATAACAAGGACAAATACATCGGCTCCGATGAGAATTGGGCGAAGGCCGAAGCCGCCATCGTCGAAGCCGTCGCTGAGACTGGCCTCGAAACCGTCACCGTACTGGGAGAGGCGGCCTTCTACGGCCCCAAACTCGACTTCATGGTGAAGGACGCCCTGGGCCGCTCCTGGCAACTCGGCACCATCCAGGTGGACTACAACCTGCCGGAACGTTTTGAGTTGGAGTACATCGGTGCCGACAACCAGCCGCACCGCCCCGTGATGATTCACCGGGCGCCCTTCGGCTCCATGGAGCGCTTCATCGGGGTGCTCATCGAGCATTGCGCTGGCAAGTTCCCGCTCTGGCTTGCCCCCGAACAGTACCTGCTGCTGCCCATCAGCGACAAATACAACGACTACGCCGCCGAGGTGCAGGCCCTCCTCGCCAGCCACGACATCCGTGGCCGGGTGGACGACCGCTCCGAAAGCATTGGCCGCAAAATCCGGGATGGGGAAATGAGCAAGGTACCGTTCATGCTCATCGTCGGCGAGAAGGAGGCCGAAGCGAACGCTGTGGGTGTGAGGAAGCAGGGTGAGGGGGATTTGGGGGCGAAGAGCGTGGGGGATTTTGTAGGGTGGTTCAAGGAAATGCTTTGATTTACGATTTAAGAATTACGATTGCGCCTGTTCGACTTTGGTTGGGCAGGCGCAGTTTGTTTTTTGACTGTACCTTTGTCTGAAAATTATCCTTTTTATGGAAAACCGAAATAAGGAAGTGAACCTGTATCCCGAAAAGGAGTTGGAAGACCTCTCGCCGGATGAAGTGGTCAGTGCGCTCAAAGCAATTGGCAAAGAAACCGGTCGCCGGGCGATTGCGGAAGCAAAGGCGCTTGGGCTGCCAGTTACTTTTGTTGAGAAAGAACTGATTATCAAGGAGTTTCCAGATGGTCGCCGTGAGATTCTTGGCAAGGTCCCGCCCGCTGTGAAAGTTGAAAAAGGCGCTGTTTATGAGGTCAAAGCCCGTTAAAAGAATGCGTGTTTTTGCCGGCCCGAACGGGTCGGGCAAAAGTGCGGTTTACGAACTCGTCCGTCGGCAATATCGGATTGGCCGCTACATCAATGCGGATGAAATTGAGCTGGTATTATCAGAAAAAGGCTTTCTGCACCTTGAGGATTTTGGCCTTCAAATCAGCCGTTCCGACTTTGAAAAATATTTGTCAGAGACCCCGTTTTTATCCAAAAGCCTGGAAAGCGGGTTGGGCATCAATCTTCGGTGGAGTGAAAACGTGCTGGTCTGTTCGGCTTCAAAAAGCAATTCCTATGAAGCCGCCTTCGTCGCTGAGATGCTTCGTTTGGAGCTAATCAGGCAAGGAATTACTTTCTCATTTGAAACCGTGATGTCACATCCTGCGAAACTCGACATTTTTCAACGGGCACACGATGAAGGATACCGAAGCTACCTCTATTTTGTTTGTACCCAAGACCCTTCCATCAACATCGAACGTATCCGCAACCGGGTGTCGAAAGGCGGGCATCCCGTCCCGGAAGACAAAGTTGAAAGCAGATACTTCCGCTCCCTTAAAATTCTTGCCCCCGCCGCAATGGCAGCTTATCGTTCTTATTTGTTCGATAATTCGGGCGAGGAGGCTCGTCTTATAGCAGAAATGACACCGGAGAAAAAAATTATTCTTCACGACGAACTGATACCTAACTGGGTAAACAGTTATTTTCTGGAGAAACTTGCCTGAGCAGAATGGCCTTTAAGTGGAGTTGGGCAGGCGCAAGTTGTTTTTGACAGTCCTTCACTATCTTTGTTCAAAAATAGGCGCAATGGCTAACATCACATATTTGATTGGGGCAGGGGCGAGTGCAAATGCACTGCCAGTGGTTTCGGATATGAAGAATCGAATGCAGGTTTTTTTGAATTTCTTAAAATCCCATTCTCAAAAAGCAGTAGTTTTCAATGGTATATCCGATGGCGATCAAAACAAAATCATTAACGACTTTCATTCAATATTAAATGAAGCATTCAGCCACTCAACTCCTGATACTTATGCTAAAAAGCTGTGGCTGAAAGACGAAACTGAAAATTTGCAATCTTTAAAGTTCTTCTTATCTCTTTACTTCTTATTTGAACAATCCGGCTTTAAATATAGCCCATCAGATGGATTGATATTGGATAGCCTTCCCGAATATCTTGCAAATAATGAAATGAGTGAATTAATACGTAAAGTTGAAAAAAGTCGAGATTATAGGTACGATGTATTTTTTGCTACTTTGCTCGAAAAAAATGAGAATGTACTGAAAATGCCCAACACGATAAATATAGTATCTTGGAATTACGACTTGCAATTTGAACTTGGTTATTGTGATTTTGATAACCCATCTAAATTGACAGCTATGAGTAACCTAAATATAGTTCCTATGAATGAACTATCAACTACAAATGGGAATATTGTCAAGATGAATGGAATGGC
>JACRAN010000345.1 GCA_016234735.1 Bacteroidota bacterium
GACCGCCGCAGACATTGCCAAAGGCTTGGACTCAAAACCCAACGGTTCCATCAACATCCATTGGTCTGGCAAGGGTGAAACCAACTACTCCGCCGGCTGCCAGGTCATCGCCGGGCAGAGCTACTTCAACCACGAAGACAAGCTGATTGACTGTTCGGCATTCGCCTCGCCCGGTTATTCGGATTTGGCAAAAGGGAAAACCAGGGGTGCCTACAACATGCTGACAGACTTGATTTTATGCTACGCCCCGGAAGGCGTTCAGACCATCACCTACACGCTGTCCAGAGACGAGTCGTTCGGGTTGTCCACCGACATCGATGAAAATACCATCGCCGGATGGGCCGGGAGCATGAAGGGAAACGAGGGTGCTGCCTGAAAAAGACGTGAGAGGTGAGAAGTGAGAGGGTGAGAGGTGAGAGGTGAGAGGGCGAGAGGGCGAGAGGGCGAGAGGGCGAGAAAGTAATTTAACGTGAGTTCAGTCATTAAATAATTGATAATCAGCCCCGTATGAGATGGTCTAAAAAAACCGGACACGAAAGTGGTTAAATTCGTGTCAATATGAAGCAACAAGACCAACAAAAAAAGCGTCAGCGCAACCGCAGGTACGATGCGGAGTTCAAGGCCAGTGCCATCCGGCTGGTCGAAGGGGGCCGCAGCGTCCCGTCCGTGGCCGAGTCGTTGGGCATAGACAAGAGCCTACTGTACACATGGCGCAGGGAATCCGAGCCTATCCCCGCAGATGCGGAAGCGGAGCTCAAGGAGAACGACCGGCTGCGCAAGCGGGTACTGGAACTGGAACAGGAGCGCGATATTTTAAAAAAAGCCTTGGCCATTTTCAGCCGCCGGGAAGACGGCTGACGTATTGCCTGATTGAAAAGCTGTCTGTGGGGTATCCCGTGAAGGCCCTGTGCAGGGTGCTTGGGGTATCGAGGAGCGCCTACTACGAACACCTTGGCTGCATGGCCGATGGGCCATCCCCAAGCAAGGCGGCCCTGGCAAAAGAGCTGGGGCAATTGTTCGCACGGCACAAGCGGCGCTACGGCAACAGGCGGCTGCAGAGCGCCCTGCGGGACATGGGGCACCCCACGGGGAGGCACCGTGTCCGGGGCCTGATGAGGGCGATGTCGCTGAAGGCCATACAGCCCAAGGGCTTCGTGCCGAGGACGACCCAGGCGGACACTTCCAAGGCCCGCAGCCCGAACCTGCTGCTGGAAATGGGGCCGCCCGAGGGGCCCAACCGGGTGGTGGTGGGCGACATCACCTACCTGCCGTGCGAGACGGGCTGGCTGTACCTGGCCGCATGGATGGACCTTTACAGCCGCTACATAGGGGGCTGGCAGCTGGACGACCACATGGAGGCCAGCCTCGTGGTGGGGGCGTTCAACAAGATGCTGGACAGGCGCCGCCCCCCTGCCGGGCTGGTGGCGCACTCGGACGGCGGCTCGCAGTACACGTCCTCGGCCCTTCGGGGCCTGTTGGCGGGCGAAGGGTTCCGGCAGAGCATGACCCGGAAG
The DNA here is from genome assembly GCA_016234735.1 of Bacteroidota bacterium. Taxonomy (GTDB): domain Bacteria; phylum Bacteroidota; class Bacteroidia; order Chitinophagales; family Saprospiraceae; genus UBA6168. Next base: position 1,515 of record JACRAN010000345.1, read on the forward strand.
GACAACCACTACGACAACGCCTTCATGGAGTCGCTGTTCAGCAGGCTCAAGGCCGAACTGCTGGAGGACTGCCCGGTGTTCAAGGACAAGGAGGATGCGAGGCTGCGGGTCTTCGAGTACATTGACGGGTACTACAACACCCAAAGGAAGCATTCATCGCTGGGTTATTTGAGCCCAGTAGAATTTGAAGAGAAAAAAGGGCAGTGAAAACTGGCACGCCCACATTTTTCCCTATAAAGACCCTTTTTGAGGAGGGTCTTTATAGGGAAAATGTTACCTTCATTTAATCAAAAAAGTGGCTCACTCTTGTGTCCGGGAAAACAGGACCACCTCAAAATGAAAGACAAAAAACTCCAAGTATTTGTATCATCGACTTACCTTGACCTGAAAGAAGAACGCCAGGCTGCCGTTGAAGCCATCCTATCCTCTGGCAATATCCCTGCGGGGATGGAACTGTTTTCGGCTGGTGATGAATCTCAAATGACTGTAATTGAACGGTGGATAGATGAATCCGATGTTTACCTTCTAATTCTTGGCGGCAGGTATGGAAGCGTTGAAAAAAAGAGTGGTAAAAGTTATACTCATTTAGAGTATGAATATGCATTGAATAAAGGAAAGCCATTGTTTGCAGTCGTTATTTCAGAGGCTGCATTAGAAAATAAGATTAAAATGGTAGGTAGCTTAGTTATTGAGCGTGAAAACCAATCTGGGCTAAACGATTTTCGGTCATTAGTTTTAGGAAATTTAGTAAAATTTTGGGAAGATAAAAAAGACATAAAACTTGCCATACATGAAACCTTAGCAGATTTCAACTACAGAAAGGGGCTAATAGGATGGATTAGAGGTGATAATGCTGTAAATACTGGTCTACTTGCTGAAGAAATTGCAAGGTTAACAAATGAAAACGCCACTTTGCGAAACAAGCTTTCAGGTCTAGAGTCAAAAAATGATATTTCTTATGCTAACCTCAGTTATAAAGAAATGAAATCATTGCTCGAATCAAATGCAGCAAAAGAGGATGTCTCTGGCGAGGCTAATCTTTTTAAATACATAACATTATACGGAGGACAAATGGCTATGTCAAGACATATAAAATCTTACAAAGACCCAGACTGCTTAATGCTAGTTGAACTTAAGTTAGCCAAGATAAAACGCCTAAGTGGCAATGGTTATGAATGTAATTTTATATTCACAAAAGTGGGGCATAATTTTTATTTAAGATCACTTCTAGAGGAATTGGACGAGTAACCCGTTGTCTCAAGTATCCAAGTTCCAGTAAGTTTGCAACTTACTGCCACAGCCGCTTGGCAACCTCGCCACTCCTCGCACCACAATACGAGACAGAATCGAACCCCGCTCGTCACGAGCTTCGCCCCCGCTCGTCACGAATTTTGCTCGAAGCGTAGTATCATCTCCCCGCCAGCAGCACCTCCCCCACCCCCCCCTGATAACTCCGCCCAATCGGCAGCTTCGCTCCGCCTACTTCCACCTCCGTCGCCGTGAACGCTTCGATTTTGTCCTTCGCCACGAGGTAGGAGCGATGGATACGCAGCAGGTTCGGGTCGTGCAGGTGTGCCTCGAACTCGCCCAACTGGAACCTCGTTACCACTGATTTGTTTCCAACCAAAACGATTTTCACGTATTCCTTCAGGCTCTCCACGTACAAGATTTCATCGTTGAAAACCTTGACCTGGCGCTTGTTTTCGTTGAAAAAATGGGAAACACGGAATTGGGTATTGGGAATTAGGTATTGGGGATTGTTCCCGGGTGATCCGACTGCCAACTGCACACTGCCAACTGCCAACTTGTTCACGGCGGCGAGGAAACGTGGAAAACCGAAAGGTTTGAGCAGGTAGTCCACCACATTGAGTTCGTAGCCTTCGAGGGCGTACTGGTGGTAGGCGGTGGTGAGGATGACCTGTGGCGGGTGTTGCAGGGTTTTCAGGAAGTCAAGCCCTTTGAGTTTGGGCAGGTGGATGTCGAGGAACAGCACGTCCACCGGGTGGTTTTTCAGGAACTCCAAAGCAGAGAGCGCATCGCCGCAGGCACCGGCAAATTCCAGCAGTGGCACCTGCCGGATGAACTCCTCCAAGCCTTCGGCAGCGAGGGGTTCATCTTCGATGACGAGGCAACGTAATTTTGTCATTGACTTATTGCAACCTCTGTGCCTCTGTGCCTCTGTATTGAAATAATAAACACAGAGGCACGGAGGCACAGAGGGGTTATGATTAGGTAGTGATTTTTAGGTTGACAACAAAACTATTTCCCTGATTATCAAGGCTCAATTCATGTTCCGGGTAAAGCAGTTCCAGTTGCCGCTTCACGTTTTTCAGGCCGATGCCTTCCTCGATTTGCCCGTCGCCGGGGTCCTTGGCGTTCTCCACCCGGAAGTCGAGCGCCCCGTTTTTCACCTTTAAAAAAATGCGCACCCAAGTCTCTCCCCGGCTCTCGGAAGCGCCGTGCTTGAAGGCGTTCTCCACGAACGGCAGCAGCAGCAGCGGGGCAATGGGCTGGTCTTCGTCGTCCACCTCCACCTGAAAATCAGCCCGGAGACGGTCGCCGTAGCGAAGTCTTTCCAGTTCCAAATAATCCCGAATCACCTTTATTTCTTGCGAAATTCGGATGTTCGGTGTGGTACATTCGTACAACATGAACCGCAGCAGGTCCGAGAGTTTAAGGATGGCATCGGGCGTGTCGGTGCTGCGTTTCCGGGCGAGGTGGTAGAGGTTGTTCAGCGTATTGAACAGGAAGTGCGGGTTCGTTTGCGCCCTCAGAAAGTTCAGCTCGGACTGCAGTTTTTCCTCCATCAGTTGCTTCTCCCGCTCGGTGGCCTGGAGGCGGAGGCGGAAAAATTTGAGTGCCGTCGTCACGCCCAGCAGCATCAGGATGTCGAACGATGACCAGAGCCAGCGGAACACAGCGTGCGCAAAATTGGCCGAAGGCTCCGGCCCTGAAACGCCGTAAATGATGGGGTAAATGATTTTGTACCAAACCATTTGGTTGATAACCGTGACGACGGCAGCAGTGACGGCGAGACTGACGAAAAACACAAACAGGTTTTTGTTCCGAAAATACCGGGGCACCAACACGTACAGCACCAAGTACACCGCCGGGATTTTGAACGCCAGCAGGCACAACTCGGCGGTGTACGCCAACTGCAACCGTTCACCAAAGCTCAGGGATGCAAACGACGAACCAGCCATCGGAGCGGCAAGGTAGCCGTCGTACAGGGCATAGGCAAACCAGAAGGCGAGGTGGAGCAGGATGCGGCGTTTCATCATTGGGCAAAATTCGCAAAAAAACAGCCCAATCCAGCCGGAGTTTCCCAACGCCCGTTTCCTGCCAACGAACGGCGTTTTCCGGCGACCGAATGCCACACATTCTTCGCAAAACGTATTCCGGCAGCAGCAGTACGCCGTTTTTACCAAAACCCAAAATCAGGTGGACAAGCAAAATATTTTTGCCCAAAAGATTGAATATCATCATGAAAACTAAAATCACCTTGCTGTTTTTTTGCTTGCTTTGGTTAAAAACTTCAGCGCAGGACTTGCTGCAAGTGCCCGTCCAGTATCCCACCATCCAGTCCGCCATTGATGCTGCACAAAACGGCGACACGGTGTTTGTCTGGGAGGGAGAATATTTTGAAAACCTGCGTTTCAAAGGCAAAAGCATCGTGTTGACCAGCCGGTTTTACATCACCCACACAGCCGGCACCATTTCCAACACCATCATCAACGGCAGCCAGCCAATGCACCCCGACACAGCCAGTTGCATCCTGATAGTGGATGGCGAAGATGCCTCGACGGTGGTGCAGGGCTTCACCATCACCGGCGGCAAGGGCACCCGATGGCAAGATCCGGCGGGCGCAGGCACCTTCCGGGAAGGTGGCGGCATCCTGACGGAAGGCACTTCGCCAACCATCCAGTTCAATTTCATTCGGGACAATGAGGTGGGGCCTGTAGCGGCTGGCATGGTATCCAACGGTGGCGGTGGCATTCGTTGCGGGGAGGGCAGCCCAATCATTCGTAATAACTGGATCTACCAAAACAAAGGAGGCGGCTATGGCGGCGGCATTGTTTACAACTATTGCTCCGGGCAGATTTACAACAATCTCGTTAGCTTCAACGACGGCGGCACAGACTTCGGCGGTGGCGGGCTTTGGTTTACTGGCAATGACCAAAACACCGTCGTCGAGGTGTTCAACAACACCATCGTCCACAACACCAGCACTGGCATGGGGACTTACGGCGGCAAAGGCGGAGGCATTTTCGTGTTTTCCATCAAACTCGAAACCCGAAACAATATCATCTGGGGCAATGAACAAACCACTGGCAGTGCCATCGCCAAATTCGGCAGCCTCGTCAATGCGACCTACTCTGACATTCAGGGCGGCTACACGGGTACTGGCAATTTCAACCTCGACCCCATTTTCTCAGATTCCATTTATTATTTTTCGGTGAAATGCACCTCGCCCTGCGTTGACGCCGCTGACCCTGCATCAAACGACAACGGTGTAAATGGGGTCGCTGCGTTCCCTTCGTTGGGCGGAGTTGCTGGCGACCTCGGCGTATTCGGAGGGCCATTCGCCAAGCAACTGCCCTACGGCATCCAGCCCTCGCTCCGGTTCAGTACGGTGACGACCGGGGCGCTCGCCGGCCCGCCCTCCGATAGTCGAAGCATCAATTTTATTGATGTGGTAGGCAATGGCCTCGATGATATTTTCGTCACCAACGGCCCACAGGCTGGTGCAAAAAACTTGTTTTACCTTAGCAATGAAGTCTCGCCAGGCGCTGCGAGCAGCTTTACCCAAGTCACCGACGACCCTATCGTGAGCCATGCCAAGGCGTTTGATGGCGCCACCTTCGCCGACTGTGACAACGACGGCTACCTGGATGCATACGTCGTCACATGGTACGGCCAAAAGAATTTCCTCTACCGAGGCGGGGGCGATTCGTGGTTCGTGTACGATGCTACTGCCGCTCCTTCCAATGTTGAGACCTTCTCCGAAACCGCAAGTTGGGGCGATTACGATTCGGACGGTTTCGTGGATTTGTACGTGACCAATTCAGGTGGCACCAAGAAAAACCTGCTGTTCCACAATGACGGAGGCACGGCCTTCACGCCTGTGACGACCGGGCCGCACGTGACCGAGGCGCATACTTCCCGCTGTGTAAATTGGGTGGATTACGACAATGATTGCGACCTCGATTTGTATGTTTCAAATGAGTCGAACGAGAAAGACGACCTCTACCGCAACCTCGGAAATGGTAGTTTTGAAAAAGTGACCGCAGGGACGCCGGGCCAAACCAACCACGGCAGCATGAGCAGCAGTTGGGGCGATGTGGACAACGACGGCGACCTCGACTTGTTTGTTGCAAATGCTGATTATTTTGCGCCGCAATACAACCAGTTGTTCAAAAACAACGGTAACGGAACTTTCACGGAAGTGACGACCGGGCCACTCGTTACGGACATCAGTTGTTCGTACGGCTCCAATTTTGGCGACTACGACAACGACGGCGACCTTGACCTCGTAGTGAGCAACGGCTACTGTACGGGCGAAATCCTCAACTTTTTGTACCAAAACGATGGTCTGGGCAATTTCACCCGTGACCTGGAAGCACTTGCCGATTACACCACGCCTTGCAGCTACGGTGCTGCCTGGGGCGATGTGAACAACGATGGCTTTCTCGACCTCGGCATCGCCACCTGCAAGAACACCAGCAGTTCACCGCTGCCTGTCAATTTGTTTTATTTAAACCAAACCAATTGCAATAACTGGCTGAAAATCAAGCTAACGGGAACCGTAAGCAACCGCTCGGCCATCGGCGCACGGGTGTGGGTAACGGCAACCATCGGCGGCCAATTGGTGACACAGGTGCGGGAAATAAGTGCCCAAACCGGCTACTGCGGGCAGAACAGCCTGACCGTCCATTTCGGCCTCGGCGATGCCCAGTCAGTGGACGAAGTGCGGGTGCGTTTCGGCTGCGGAGAGGACACTACACTGACCGGCATTGCCCCCAACCAATTGCTCGAAATCACCGAAGACATGCTGCCCTCCACCACGCATTCCATTGAAAATGAGGCGTTTACCGTCACCGTTTCCCCAAACCCGACGAGCGACACGTTCCAGGTTTTTGTCAAAATGCAGCGCCCGGCAGCATCGCTTCGTTTGCGACTGACCGACACTGCCGGGCGGTTGTTTTTGGAAAAAAACATCGTCACCGACGAGGCCGACAGCCTGGAGTTTTCAAAAAAAGCGTTAGGATTGGCGGCTGGGGTGTATTTTTTGAGCGTGGAGGCGGCTGGGTTTTACAAAAACACAGCTTTGGTTTTGGATTGACGATTAGGGGTGTTAAGAGAAATCCTCAAGGCCAATTTTTCCCGTCCCGTCAGGGACGAAATGTCGGTAGTAGCACACACACCACCCATTCAACCTGTCCCGTAGGGACGGAACGTTCCGTCCCTATAGGGTCGAGCCTTGAAAAGTCAAAATTCACGTCCCATCGGGACGACATCTTTGTAGAAATCATCAACCCATTTGTTAACCGTTCCATCGGAACGGTATCTCATCTAAGTTGATACCGTTCCGATGGAACGGAGACACGAGGTTAATTGCAAGTGCTACAAAGATGCCGCCCCGATGGGGCGATTATTCCTAATTAACGCTCGACCCTAACGGGACTTAAAATATAGATAATTGGCAATCGCTACCAACATTTTGCCCCAAACGGGGCAGTCTCAAAATTTGGGATGATTCATGTTGGGCGGGTTTCATAGATAAGGAATTTTGCGAAATTGGCGACAAAATCACCAGTTTATGAAAAAAACAATCACCTTCCTAATTCTCGCCGCCATGCTTTGCTGGCTGTCGAACTGCAAGACTCTAACCATCTCCAAGTTGCCCGCTGACCCTTTCGCCTCAGAAAGGGCGCAGTACGTTTCACAAGTGAATGAAATGATA
>JACRAN010000343.1 GCA_016234735.1 Bacteroidota bacterium
ACTTCCGCATTGGCATTGATGGGTACCTCGAACTCATTCGCAAAGCGAAGGAATCGGTGGACATTCCCATCATCGGCAGCCTCAACGGAACAACGCCCGGCGGCTGGGTGGACTACGCCAAATCCTACGAGGAAGCGGGCGCTGACGGTATCGAATTGAACGTTTTTTTCATCCCTGCCGACCTCACCCAAAGCGGAAATGAAGTGGAGCGCAGGTACCTCGACGTTTTGAAATTGGTGAAAGAAAAAGTGAGCATTCCGGTGGCACTCAAATTGAACCCCTACTTCAGCGCATTTGGCCATTCAGCGAAGCAATTTTCAGATGCCGGCGCTGATGCCCTGGTGCTTTTCAACCGATTTTACGAGCCAGACTTCAATATCGATACATTGGAAATCGTGAATTCGCTGGAGCTGAGTTCATCGAACGAAATCCGCCTGCCTTTGCTCTGGCTGGGGATCCTGCATGGAAAAATCACGGCATCGCTCGCTGCGACATCGGGCGTTCAGGGCAGCACGGAGGTCATCAAGTACCTGCTTGCCGGTGCTGATGCAGTGATGGCGGCTTCCTGCTTGTTCAAATACGGCATCCAATACATTTACCAGATTCTGGCCGAGTTGGAGGTTTGGATGCAGGCACGTGATTTTCGTTCGGTGTCAGAGATGCGTGGCGTGATGAGCCAGATGCATGTGGCCGACCCTACCGCTTATGAACGTGCAAATTATATCAAGACGTTGAAGGGGTATCACGCTTATTGAACAAACGGTAAAATTCGGTGGTTAGAAAAATTGAATGGCCTGAAGTGACGGTTATCAACGGGGTTGAATAAGAATTGTCATTCAAAATGGTCTGATTTCAAGGACATTTTTGAAAATAATTTACCTAAAATCTTCATCCGTGAAAATTATCCATAGGATTCTCGTTCCCACTGACTTCTCGCCTTGCGCTGAAAATGCCTACCAATACAGCCTTCACCTTGCGGAAGAATGGAAGTCATCGGTCAAGTTGCTGCACATCGTCTCCCCCGATTACGAGTGGACCGACATGCCAGTGCTCGTTGACCATGCGACACGGGAAAAGATAGGCGTTGCACAGCAATTGCTGACGAATTTTAAAGACATCGGCTTGTCAAAAGCGAAAGCCGACCTCCCTACGGAACTGAAAGTCACGGATGATATTGAAATCAGCGGCGTGGCCTACGCTGCCATCAGCAATTTTGCGAAGCGGGACGAATCCGACCTGATTGTCATCGGCACGGAGAGCCACCACCATACAGCCTGGGACAACGCTTTCGGCAGCATTGCGGCATCGGTGGTCCAGCATGCACACTGCCATGTACTGGTGGTACCGGAGGAGGCGCATTTCACGGACATTTTGATGGTGGGATTTGCTGCTGACCTTCACCAAACCGACCCCTACCACCTCTGGAAAACTTGCAAGATGCTGGAGCCGTTCCACCCGGTGGTGCGTTGTGTTCACGTAGAAAAGGAAGGGAAAACCATTGAAACCAAAGTGCGCATCGAGGAGTTGATGGATTTTTTTGCCAACAATGCCGTTGCTCTCCAGATTTCCTTCCACACGCTTTTGGAGGAAACGATTGCAACCGGACTGGAAGCATTTGCCAATAAATGGAACCTGGATTTGCTCGTCATGCCGTCCCCGCAACGTGATATGTTCAGCCGAATGTTCCACCCAAGCATGACGAAAAAAATGGCACTTCATTCCAAAGTACCGTTGCTCGTGCTAAAGTAGCGGTCAGCTTTTGGCAGTGCCTTCTCGACTAAATTTCAACTTTATTGCCTTCCTTGAAGTACTGCTTCACCTGTGCTACCATCTGGTTTTCAGTCAGGTAATCAGCGGTTTCAACAGCCCGCAAGTGCGAGTGGAACTGCTTGCGGTGTTCTTTGATATCGTGCAGCAGGCCGTCTTTGGCCTCCCCAGGCCCAAAAACATAGACCTCGTCGGCATGTTCGATGGCTTCCATAATTTCATCAAAATACAGCACTTCCTGCTGTTGGCGGCGGCGGTTATGTCCTTTTTCGGAACCGCCGACAAAAGCACCGCCCTGGCGGCCACCACTGGGAGCGCCACCTTTGGCGTGGGAGGATTCAATATTTGAAGTGATTTTGCGGATGCCACTTTCTTTGCCGTCGTGCAATTCAATCAACCAGGCTTCTTTGAAGTCGAGCCAAATACCGATTTGCTTTTTCATATTGCGAGATTTTATTGATTTCAAATTTAACCACTGATCAACATAACCGGCGTCTTCACTTTCTTCACCACATCCGCCCAGATGCTCCCGAACAGGGCATCGAAAACCTTCCCGTGCGGCTCGGCCCCCAACACGATGAGGTCGGCGTGCAGTTTACCGGCTTCCTTCACCAATGTTTCAACCGTTGGCCCCTGAATCAAAAGCGCTTCAGCGTTCAAACCCTTGTCTTCCAGGCGTTTGGCGTATGCCTGTAAATCCTGATGCTCTTGCCGCAGCACGTCTGCCCGGCTGTCACGAATGTACTGTGGCCCCACGTCGTACCCGACGAATTCAGGGTCGGGCGCTGCCACATGGACGAGCCAGATTTTGGCACCAAACTTCTCCGCCCAATTGGCAGCATGTTCCACCAACCTCTGTGAAATGGGCAAAAAATCGATGGCAACGAGGATGTTCTTCATGTCAATTATTTTTCAACCCGATTAAAAACAACGCCAGTAGTAGTATCAGCACGATGGCCCACTTGATGACCTCCCACGTGCGGGGATGCCGGTGAAAGAAAATGGCAAACGAGTCAAGGAGCAGTGTCACTGCCGCCACTGCAATGATGGTGGTCGCCCAATCGCCATTCCACGCATCGAAAACATTGGCAAACAACACGGTACTGAGTACCACTACCATGTAGATGCGGGTTTGCCACGCAAGGTTCATGTGAAACTGTTTCAGCGTTTTTCTTTCCATTGGATGTTGCATTGAGTTACCTTTCGAGCGATAATTTGAACTTGGCCAAAGTAAGCGGAATTGGCGGCAAGGGCAGATGATTTAAGTCAAGTACACCATTGATTTCAATCACCCGCAAGCCTTGACATTCCTCGCTTCTTTGCCTTGACAATCATTTGCCGAATGCTGTGAAACAAGCCATAAGCATTAGCGGTGTACAGCAAAACAAACGATGTCTTCAAAGCATAAATATCTCAATGATTGGGCGGCTTATTTCGATGAAACCGGCAAAGTCACGCGCTTTGCGTTCCGTTTTTTCCGGGAAGCCGTCAAACCGCCGTATGAATTCCGGGAACTGCTGAAACAATGCTATGTCATTGGCTACCAGTCGTTGTTTCTGGTGGGCCTCACCGGCTTCATCATGGGGCTGGTGTTCGATTTGCAGTCCCGCCCGACGATGATAGAATTCGGTGCCGAATCCTTCATGCCCGGGATGATTGGAATTTCGATTGTGCGGGAGATTGGGCCTGTCATCACGGCGCTGATTTGTGCGGGGAAAATCGGGTCGAGCATCGGTGCGGAGTTAGGCTCGATGAAAGTAACGGAGCAAATTGACGCCATGGAAGTATCGGGCACCAATCCGTTCAAATACTTGGTCGTCACGAGAATTATGGCTGCTACGCTGATGCTCCCGATACTGACCATTGCAGCGGACGGGATTGGCCTGTTTGGGTCTTACCTCATCGAAAGTTATAAGGGCGATGTGACTTTTAAACTGTATATCAACAAAGTGATAAATATTCTGAGTTTTGGCGACATGGTTCCGTCCATCATCAAAACCTTCTTTTTTGGTTTTGCCATCGGGCTGATAGGTTGCTACAAGGGTTATAATTCCGAAAAAGGTACAGCGGGCGTGGGAGCCGCAGCTAACGTTGCAGTGGTAATTGCCTCGCTTTTGGTATTTGTATTGGACCTGATTGCCGTGCTTATATCCGATATTTTTTACGAATTATAGCATATTCAAAATGCACCAAACGGTTTGACAAAACATTGATTATCAATAAAATGAAAGATAATACGCCATTGATTGAAATCCGGGATTTACATAAATCCTTCGGCGACCATCACGTCCTGAACGGTTTTAACATGTCGTTGTACGAAAAAGAAAACTTAGTCATAGTGGGCAAATCAGGCTCAGGCAAGTCCGTGCTGTTGAAGTGTATCGTCCGATTGGTGGATATTGATTCCGGAACGCTGAATGTGCTGGGCCAAAGCATTCCTGATTTGCAGCAGGAAGAACTCGACATCCTGCGTACCGATGTGGGTTTTTTGTTTCAGGGAAGCGCCTTGTACGACTCGATGACCGTACGGGAAAACCTGCAATTTCCATTGCGCCGCCACAGCAAAAGGCTTCAAAGACCGGATGAGGATAAACTGATACTGGAGGCGCTGGAAAGCGTGGGCCTGGCGCATACGCTCGACCTGATGCCCGAAGAGTTGTCCGGCGGGATGAAACGCAGGGTGGCGTTGGCCCGTACACTGATTTTACAGCCCAAAATCATCCTGTACGATGAGCCTACGAGTGGCCTCGACCCCATTACCGCCAAAGAAATTATTGAACTGATTTTGAAAGTGCAAAACCAGTACGGCACCGCTTCGCTCATCATCACCCACGATATGGACTGCGCCCGTGTCATCTCCAACCGCATGATTATCCTGGTGGATGGCATCGACTATGGAAATGGGGTTTATCAGGAGCTTGCAATATCGGAAGACCCGAAAATCCGTGCGTTTTTTAAGTAAACCAAATATGAATATCATGGCAAAGCAAACCAATAATAATATCCGGCTTGGAATTTTCGTAACACTTGCTGTTGCTTTGTTCACCCTCGCTATCTATTACGTCGGTGCCCGGAAAAACATTTTCGGGGTACAATTTCACATCAGCACCCTCGTCAAGAATGCCAACGGCCTGCAAACGGGCAATAATGTCCGTTATTCCGGCATCGTAGTGGGCAGCGTGAAGGACATTGTTTTCATCAATGACTCCACCCTGCAAATCGATATGGTGTTGGACAAAAAGGCCAAAACCTTCATCCGAAAGAACGCCGTCGCCAGCATCGGAATGGACGGATTGGTGGGCAATGTCATCGTGAACATCAGCCCCGGCAAAGGCGATTCGCCGTTGGCAAAAGACGGGGATGTCATCGCTTCCTACACCCGCCAGGAGACCAGCGACATGCTCGAAACCCTGGGCAGCACCAACGCAAATGTTGCCCTGCTGTCCATGAAACTTTTGGAGATTTCCACCAAACTCAACGAAGGCCCCGGCACCTTGCCCCTGCTCATCCGTGACTCCCTGATGGCAACGGAGGTGGCACAATCGCTGCATTATCTGCGCATCGCCACTGAAAACATCGCCATCATCAGCCGTCAACTACAAGCCGCCTCCGGCAACATCGCAGCCGGGAAAGGTACCGTCGGATACCTGCTGCACGACGAAACCCTGCCGCACCAACTCGAAGCCTTCGTCTCCCGGCTGGACAGTGCTGTGATTGCGCAGACGGAGCCGGTCATCGCTGATTTAAAAAAATCGGGGGCCGACATCGCCGCCGCCAGCGCCGAACTCAAG
>JACRAN010000348.1 GCA_016234735.1 Bacteroidota bacterium
ACACCAGGTGAACTTGCAACTGATGGACTGAATGGCTACTTGACCTTTGATTCTTCATGTCGCAAAAATACCAAAAGTGAGTAGCAAATAAATTCTTGCCCTAAAGGGCATAGTTTTAACTAGCGTACTTGAAAAATAAAATCCGTTTCAATCCGCTGTATCCGTTTCATCCGTTCTCCAATCCTACCACGTCCACGCCATTTCTCAACTCATTTCTTTTCCACCGTCTGCGGTGAAATGGTGCTGCCGAAGAAAATCGCATTGGCCAACAGCTTGTCGGTGCCGTACCAAAACGCCCGGAAAGTAGGGTTGTCCAACAGGCAAATGACCCGACCGGAACCAAGTCCGCTCACCACAATCGAGGGGCTGCCCACCGCAAATCCTTTCTGTTTTGGGTGAATGTAGCCCGCCATCAGGGGTTTTGAAGTGTACCGGAGCGGCATGGCGTAGGGACTTTTCGTGGGTTCGGCGAAGTCGGCGATGCTCCTGTAAGCCGGCAACTTCGACCGGCGGTAGCCGTAGGCCATCGGGTGCGTCAGGTCGAGTTCGCCCTCGAAGATGGCACCGGGAAGTTCCAGCGCCGCCCGGTCTTCCGAAGCCCCGATGTAGGGCAGTTGGGTCGTCGCAGTAGCCGCTGGCTCAGGCGCTTTTTTGAAAACAACTCCTGCTAACTGCCTAGTTTCCAGCCATTTGACCGCACTCTCGATGGCCACGAGCGTACCGCCACTACTCACCCAGTTTTTCAGGGCTTCGGGGTTCAGTTGGCCGTAACTGCCGCTCGCCATCACCACCACGTTGTATTTTTCGAGCAGGCCGGGGGCCACATTCCTGACATCCACCTTCGTCACCGGCATCTCGTAGCGGGTGTCGAGCAGGTGCCAGATTTCCCCGGCATCATTGGCATTGGCCCCGTCGCCGGTGAGCAGCAGCACGTTGGGCTTGCGAAGCGACTCCATCTGGCTGCTGCCGAGGTCGATGCCGACGGGCGTGAGGCCACTTGTCAGGCCATAAATTCCCACCCTGCCGAGCCGGGCCGCTTCCCGGAGGAGGTCGGCCAATGCCGCCTCCCCTACCGGCTGGTTTTGCGACGGTACGACGATGGTGCCGTAGTTGAAATCCTTCGGCCCACCGGCGGTCTGCGCCTGAAACGGCCTGGCCGCCACCTTCGCCAACAGCCCGTTTTTCAGCAAATGGTACAGCGCCGCCGGGGCGTAGTAGCCATCCCATTCAAATGCGAAGGCGTAGTCGTTGGCAGCCGCAAGCAGTTGGCCGTCAGGCAGTTGCACTGTTTCAACGGCTTTGCCCAGCAGTTTTTTTGAAAAATTTGAGCTTGTCAATTCGGCGTATTCGAGGTTGAAAGCGAGCGGAAGCGTCCAGGCGCTCACGTCGTAAAAAATGCTGTCGGTGAACACCGAGTCCCGCTGGAACATGCCCAAAATCAGCTTGTACTGCGACTGCTCCAACGGGATGACGAAGGCGTTGCCCGGCAAAAACTCCGTGCCGTTGGCGCTGATTTTTTCGCTGGTTTCAAACACCTGTACGCCCTGCCGCCGCACCAATTCCACGAATTTCAGCAGCCGTGCCCGGTCGTATTTTTCACCCACCACAAACGCCCTGCGGTGGTCATGGCGGGCTTCATCGAGGGCATTTTTGTAAAAATTGCGCTGATAATCAAGCAGTTCCGTGCGCAGGGCGACGGCCGCCTGCTGCGTGGAGAGTGCCGTACGCACCTGGTTGCGGATGGTGAACGGAAACGACAGCGGGCCGTTCTCTGTGTTCTGCAAATGCCCCCGGCTGCTGGCCTGTTCAAACAGGATGCCGATGCAGCCCTGCGCATCGGGGTAGGTGCTGCCTTTGCCGTAGTAAAAATCGTCAAAGCCCTCCTCCGAGTAGTACAGCGAGCCGATGGCATCGAGTTCCCTGGCATGAAATCCGCCGATTTTTTGGGTCAATTCCTGGTTTTTCTTCGGAGTCAGCGGGTTCACCCGTGTCTGTACGCCGGGCATGAAAAAGAACGTGCTGTTCGACCCCATCTCATGGTGGTCGGTGAGGATGTTCGGCTTCCACGCCTGGAAATTGGCGATGCGCCCGCCGCTTTCGGGCTGCTGACCGGACAGCCAATCCCGGTTCAGGTCGAACCAGTAGTGGTTCGTGCGTCCCCTGGGCCAGGCTTCGTCGTACTCCCGGTCGTTGGCATCGCCGTTCAGGTTTTCGTTGCGGTTGCTGTTCACCCAGGTCGAAAAACGCTGCAACCCATCGGGGTTGAGGCATGGGTCGAACAGGATGACGGCCTCGTCGAGCAGGCGGCGGGTCCCCTCGTCCTGCGCCGCAGCGAGGTAGTAAGCAACCAGCGGGGCGGCATTGGCACCGCTCGGTTCGTTGCCGTGGATGCTGAACCCCTGGTACACCACCACCGGCATTTTCGACACGTCCAGCTTACCGGAGCGTTCCGGGTCGCAGAGTGCAAAGTGCTCATTCTGAATGGTTTGCAGGTTGGCCTGGTTTCGTTCCGAGGTGATGGTGAGGTAAATCAGCGGCCGCTGCTCGTGGCTGCGACCGTACTCGTGCAGCGTGATTTTCGGGCTTACCGCATCCAGCAGGCGGTAGTACATCAGCAACTGGTCGTGGCTGAGGTGCCACTCCCCGATTTGGAAGCCGAACACCTGCTCCGGTGTGGGGATGGCCGGGTCGTATTGCACCGGCGGCAGGTAGTAGTCGAGCGGTTTTTTTTGGGAAAAGAGGAGGAGCGGCATGGCTCCGCAGAGGAAGAGAGTGAGGAATTTAAGTCGCATGTTGGGTAGCGTTTTGTTACAGAATGGCAGCCAAGTTAGTGATTGTCCGGCAGACTGCTCACCCCCGCCTAAACAACTGCTCCCGCTCAAACCGCATGACCGTCGTGCCTTCCACCGTCCTGAAAATCCCGTCGAGGCTGGTGGCGAAGGGCAGCGTCCATTTTTGGAGTTGCATGGCGGCATCAGAAGCCGGCAATTCTTCCGAGCCAGTCGGCATTTTCATCACCGAACCGGGGAAGCCCAGCAGGTAGAGCAGCGGGCTGAAAACCCACCGGACCCAGTGCCAGGGATTGCTGCGGCTGGTGTACACGTAGCGGGTGGCGGCCACGTCGAGGAAGTCGAATTGCCGCAAGAAAAACCGCTTTTTTTTCATCTCCTGCTTGTATTTTTCGATGGTACGGCGCACGTAGCCTGGCTCCTTTTTTTCTTGCGGGGCAGTGTCCTCCACCAGCACCACCCACTGCCTCGACACCCGGCACACCTCGTACATCAGGCGCTCCACCTGTTTTTCTTCCAAAACATGCTGGAATTCCGACATCACCACCACCAGGTCGAACGATTTTTCGGGGAAGGGCAGCCGGAAAATATTGGCCGTCATCACGTCGGCCTTCACCCCTTCGAGGTACTGCCGGGCGAAGCCGACCATCTCCTCCGAAGTGTCCACGCCGTAGAGTTCCTTGGGGTTGAAACGGCTGATTTCCTTGAGCAAATCGCCGATGCCGCAGCCGATTTCCAGCACCGACCGGCCCTCGGCCAGGGCACCGAGGTTCAGCAGTTTAATCAGTTTTTCCCTTCGGTAAACGTCGAACGGCGTCCTCGGAATGGGCAGTTGCACGGCGGATTTTACCTCCGATGCGGGCAGCAGTTTCACCATGCGGCCCTTCGCCCCGGTGAGGAACGACAGCATTTTCTGAGTGGAAATATTTCGTGGCAGGAGATACTTCATGGTTTGCGTTCGGCCAGTCAAAAGTAGTGGGTTTTTCCGAAAACCGACGGATACTCAACGGTGGGCAGTGGTTGTTCCTGCTTTGGAAATGTAGAATTTTCAACTTTCAATTCTCAATTTCTCAAGCCCCTCCACCATGCTCGCCCAGGAGAACCTTTTTTTGCCTTCGGCAACGCCTTCGGTGAACGCAGCCGCCCGGTTGTTTTCAAAAAAATCAACGATGGCATCGGCGATGGCAACAGGCTCCACCGGCACGACGTAGCCTGCCTTGCCGTTCGGCACGATTTCCGGCAGGCCACCCACCGCCGTCACCACCATCGGTTTTTCAAAATGGTAGGCCATCTGCGAAATGCCGCTCTGCGTGGCCGTGCGGTAGGGCTGCACCACCAGGTCGGCGGCCCCGAAGTAGTGCCGCACCTCGTCGTTCGGGATGTATTCGGTGCGCATCACCAACTGGTTTTCAATGCCCAATTCGGCAATTCGTTTTTCGTAAAACTCCCGGTTGCCGTAAAATTCACCAGCCACGATGAGGCGCAGGTTCATCTGCCGGATGCGCTCGTCGGCCATTGCTTCGAGCAGCAAATCCAGCCCCTTGTAGTCGCGGATGAAGCCAAAAAACAGCAGGTAGCGAGGCTCTGGGGACAGGCCGAGTTGCGCCAACGCCTCCGCACGGGGCGATTTTTCACCGTAGTTGTCGTACACCGGGTGCGGGATGCAGGCCACCGGTTTGGTGGCCGAAAACTGCCGGAAATCCGCCTCCACCGAGCGGGACATGACGATGCAGGCATCCACCGGCTTCAGGAACCAGCGGGTGAACAGGCGGTCGCCGGGCCGTTTTTCGTGGGGCAAAATATTGTCGGCGATGGCCACCACTTTCGTGTGGCCGTTGCCCTTTGCCAGCCGCAGGATGGTGCCGAGGCACGGCCCCATGAACGGCAGCCAGTAGCGGGGCACGATGAGGTCGGGGCGCAGGCGGCGCAGTTCGAGGCCGATTTTGAGCCAGTTCAACGGGTTGATGGAGTTGACGCAGGTGCGGATGCGCAGGCCGGGCGGTGCCGGGTCGCTCGAAAATTGCGTGGTGCCGGGAAACAAAAATCCGGGATACTGCAACGAAAACGAGAAGACAACCACCTCATAACCAGCCGTTTGCAGCTCCGCTGCAAAACGCTCCGTGAAGGCGGCAATGCCGCCCCTCAGCGGGTGTGCCGGGCTGAGGAGAACTATTTTTTTCATCGGCTAATCTAATTTTAAGCGGGTCGTGTGCTGGATTTCTTTCATCACGAAGGCGCTTTGTACCCGCCCGATGTTGTCCAAGGCCGCCAGTTTTTTTGCGACAAACCCCTGGTAGGCTTCCATGTCCTTCACGACCACTTTCAGCAGGTAATCGAACATACCTGCAATGTGGTAAACTTCCTGGATTTCGGGGATGGTGCGGATTTCTTCCTCGAATTTTTCCAAAAACGGCGTGGAATGTACCTTGAGTTGAACGTCGCAAAAAGCCACGAGTTGCAGCCCGACCTTGCGCCGGTCGAGCAGGGCGACGTAATTTCTGATGACCCCCTCCCGCTCCAATCGTTTGACCCGCTCGAAAATCGGGGTGGTCGTCATGTTCAATTTGCCCGCAATTTCCTTGTGAGTGGCGTAGGCATCCTCCTGGAGGAGGCCGAGAATGGCCAGGTCGGTCTCGTCTAACTTCATCATGGTGGCGAAAATTTTTCCAAAGGTAAGCTCCGAAAAACAGTTTTTCAGAAATTTTTTCTACTGACAAAATATATTTTAGTTTAATTTTCTAATAATCAACTAATTTTTAGAACAATGAACCAATCCCTGTATTTTTGTGAACAGGTTAAACAAAAAAAACGCAACCAATGAAAGAGCATAATTTCCATCCGGAAAGTCTGATGATGTCCGAGGGGTACCGCCCCGAATGGTCGGAGGGCGCTTTAAAAAGCCCGATTTTTCAAACGTCCACTTTCGTTTTCAAAACGGCAGAGGAAGGCAAGGCATTCTTCGAAATTGCCTACGGCTTGCGGGAGCAGGGCAAAAAAGAAAAGCTGGGCCTGATTTACAGCCGCCTCAACAATCCCAATTTGGAGATTCTCGAAAAAAGGTTGGCAATCTGGGACGGGGCGGCAGATTGTGCGGTTTTCGACAGCGGCATGGCGGCCATTTCGACCGCCATGTTCGAGTTCCTGCAACCGGGCGACCTGCTCCTGCACAGCAACCCGTTGTACGGTGGCACCAGCCATTTCATCAGCCATGTTTTGTCGAAATTCGGCATCGAGGCGCTCGGGTTCACCGCAGACTTGAGCAGGGAAGAAATCATTGATTTGGTAGAAAAATCGGGCAAAGCAGGCCGACTGGCCATGATTTACCTCGAATCGCCCGCCAACCCGACGAATGCACTCATCGACATCGAAATGTGCAGCCGGGTGGCCCGCCATTTTTCAACCGCCGAAAAAAAGGTACTCACAACGGTGGACAACACCTACTTAGGCCCGCTTTGGCAGCACCCGTTGAAGCTGGGTGCCGACCTCGTGCTGTATTCCGCCACCAAATACATCGGCGGGCACAGCGACGTGGTGGCCGGTGCCTGCCTGGGGTCCTCGGATTTGGTGAAAAGAATAAAAACCCTGCGGACTTTCTTCGGCAACTTGGCCAGCCCATGGACGGGTTGGCTGCTGCTCCGAAGCCTCGAAACGCTCAAACTCCGCATGGAAAAACAGGCAGAAAACGCCACGAAAGTGGCTGCGTGGCTGCAAAACCAGCCCAATGTGAGACAAGTGCATTACCTCGGGCTGCTGACTCCCGCCGATGGCGATGCCTGGGATATTTACAAAAAACAGTGCCTGTCGCCCGGGGCGATGGTTTCTTTTGAAGTGGAGGGCGGCGAAAAAGAAGCCTTCTCCTTGCTGAACCACCTTCGCCTCATCAAATTGGCGGTCAGCCTCGGCGGCACCGAGTCACTGGCGCAGCACCCGGCGAGCATGACCCACGCCGGCCTGGAACATGAGGAAAAACTGGCGTTGGGAATCGGTGACAACTTGGTAAGGTTGTCGGTAGGCGTGGAAAACGTTGATGACATCATTTGGGACCTGGGGCAGGCACTTCAGAAAATGGCCGTGCAGGAACATTCGATTTTGCCACTGGGCCAGGTTGCCTGAACCCTCCGACCCTAAGTTTTCTGCTCGATGACGTACTGGTTGCGGGTCGAGGAATTGCGCACCAGCAGCTCGGCCAGGAAGCCCGTCACGAAGAGCTGTGTGCCAACGATGAGCGTCAGGATACCGAAGTAAAACAGGGGCCGGTCGGCGATGCCGTACTCATTGTTGAAGAGTTTTTCGATGGTTAGCCAAAGTAAGATTCCAAGGCCCCCGAGGAAAAACAGCACACCCCAAGTGCCGAAGAAGTGCATGGGCCGCTTGCCGAATTTGCCGATGAACGTGATGGACAGCAGGTCGAGGAAGCCGTTGACGAAGCGGTTGAGGCCAAATTTGGACACGCCGAACTGCCGTGCCCGGTGCTCCACCACCTTCTCTCCGATTTTTGAAAAACCTGACCACTTGGCCAGCAGCGGCGTGTAGCGGTGCATTTCGCCGTACACTTCAATGCTTTTCACCACGTTGCTGCGGTACGATTTCAGGCCGCAATTGAAGTCGTGCAGCGGGATTTTGCTGATCCAGCGGGTAACGCCGTTGAAAAATTTGCTGGGGATGGTCTTCGACATCGGGTCGAAGCGCTTCTGCTTCCAGCCGGAAATGAGGTCGTAGCCGTCCTCGACTATCAGGCGGCGCAGTTCGGGGATTTCTTCGGGGCTGTCCTGCAAATCGGCGTCCATCGTGATGACCACATCGCCCTTCGCCGCCTCGAAACCGACGTGCAGGGCAGCGGATTTGCCGTAGTTGCGGCGGAATTTGATGCCCTTCACACAGGGATTTTTTTGGCTCAACCCCTCGATGACCTGCCACGAACGGTCCCTGCTGCCATCGTCCACGAAGATGATTTCGTAAGAAAAACGGTGTGCCTCCATCACCCGGCGGATCCAAGCCTCCAGTTCCGGCAGGCTTTCATCTTCATTGAAAAGCGGTACTACGACGGATATTTGCATTTCGGATTTCGATTCATTTTTTCATAAAACTGGCGACCATGAGCGAAAAGAAAAATCCGGGCAGTAGCATGAAGGCGAAGCGGAAGAAAACCCTGCCAAAAGTCATGCGCAGGTCCTGGTTTTCGACTTTCACACCAGCATCCAGCATCATTTTTTGCTGCAAGTCAATCAGGCCGGGGTCGATGAGGTTGAACAACACGAAAATGAACAGCCAGAAAACCAATTGCGTCAGCACGAAAACGAGGAAGGCGTTTTTCAGGGCCTCCTGCTTGCTGATTTCGCCGTCGTTGGCCCGTCTGATTTTCCGAACGGCCAGCACCATCGCCCCGACGGCGAAGAACAACGTGCCCCAAACGACCATCGGGTTGAGCGCCAGTTCCCGGTTGATTTTATAAAAAACAAACAGGTACAGCGCCATCGCCATACCTGTTATGATACCGTATTTTACAGCGGTTTGTTGCATGTGATGTTTTTGTAGGAATGACATTTTGGGCAAAAATGCCATTTTATGTCGTTATCATGCGAGTACCGGCGGGTCTTTTTTCATGATGGCACCTGCGATGAGGGACACAATCACCCCGAAAATCACACCGCCAAACAGCACTGCCAAGGTAAAGAAACCCGGGCTGGTGAAAAATTCCATAAACCCTTTGGCCTGTTCCATTTGTTCGGGTGTCGAGCCTCTTTCTATCGCCTGGTCGTAGGCCATCTCCCGAATTTGGTCCACCAGCCCCGGGTCAATGAACGTAAAAAAAATGTACGTCCAGATGGCGCCGACTACACCCAGTATCAAACCGGTGGCCGTACCGACACCTATCGAACGACCGAACGTGATGTAGCCACCGAGGTCTGCATCCCTGTGATTCTTGATGACCAAAATGATGGTGCCAATCATCAACCCATAGTTGACAATGGCAGCAACCGTGTTGCCTGCCCCACCCTGCTTTGAAGGGTCGGAAAGACCTGTCAGGTTGAAAATCAGTCCTGCCATGGCTATTAATACGCCCCCGATTATTCCGTAACGCAAGGCGGTGGGCCAGACAGAGACAGTGGAGGCGTTCGGAATTCCAGTTGGATTGTCAAAAGTTGTCATGTTCGTTGTTTTAAAAAATGAAAAGATATGGCCGAAAATTAAACTTCAATCTTGATTTCAACCGAGAAATTAGACTAAATCAAGCCATCGATTACACTAAGTGTCCATCCTTGCTGACTTCATCCCTGTACCCTCATCCCTCATCCCTAAAAAATGTCCGTCCGCCGTTCACCACCCCCAGCACCTTCCCCTTCATCCGCCAGCCCACGAACGGCGTGTTTTTCGATTTTGAGAAAATGTCTTTTTTCGTAAAAGTCCACTCCAGATTTGGGTCGAAAATGGTCAGGTTGGCCAGTGCGCCGGGCGCAAAATCGGGTACGGGCAGGTGCAGGATTTGCCTCGGAGCGATGGCCAACTTCTCCACCAACCCGCTGATTTTCAGGTGCCCTTGCAAGTGCATCCAACTCAGCCCGAAGGCAGTTTCCAGTCCGATGGCCCCGAAATCGGCGAACGGGAACTCCAGGTTTTTCGCCTCCTCGTCGAGCGGCGTGTGGTTGGAGGTGATGCAGTCGATGGTGCCGTCGGCCAGCCCGGCCCGCAGCGCCTCGAAGTCCGACTGCTCCCGAATGGGCGGCATGACTTTGAAGTTGGGGTCGAAATCGTGAAGTTCGTGGTCGTCGCAGGCGATGTTCATGGCCGCCACGGAGGCGGTGATGTTCAGCCCCCTGGCCTTCGCTTCCCGCACCAACAGCACGGCCCCGGCGGTGGAAATGTTGAGGACGTGCAGGCGGGAGCCGGTGTATTCCGTCAGGTAAATGTCGCGCCTGAGCATGAGTTCCTCGGCCAGCGAAGGGATGCCCCTCAGACCGAGCGAGGTGCTCATCACGCCCTCGTGCATCTGTCCGCCGGGAGCCACCGTTTTGTCGAGCGGCTGGTTGAGGATGACCCCGCCGAACGGCTGCACGTACTGCAAGGCCCGCAGCATCAGGCCGCTGTCCTGCACCGGTTTTTTGCCATCGGAAAAAGCGACCGCACCTGCGGCCTGCATGTCGTACATCTCGGTGATGTCCTTGCCCTGGCACTCCTGCGACACCGCCCCGATGGGCAAAAACTCCACCAGGCTGCCCTTCGAGTTGCCCCGCACGTACTGCACCTCCGACTTCGAGTGGATGGCCGGTGCCGTGTTGGGCAGGCAGGCTAAGTCGGTGTAGCCGCCAGCGGCGGCGGCGGCGGCGGCTGATTTGAAATCCTCCCGATGCTCGAACCCGGGGTCGCCGACCAGGGTGCCGAGGTCGAGCCAGCCGGGCGAGACGCAGGCACCGTTGGCATCGAAAACCCTGGCACCGTCGGCTTCCAACCCGTTGCCGATGGCTTCGATTTTCCCGTTTTTGATGAAAATATCTGCTTTTTCGCCGTTGCGTTTGGAGGCGGGGTGAACGAGGATGGCGTTTTTGATGAGTAACTGCATCGAAACTGTTTGCGGCAAAAGTAGGTTGGGTTGATGAGAAATCAGCGAAGTAAGGTTGGTGAAGTTTTGTAGTTTTGTTTTGAAACACCGATATTTCGGAAAAATAATTCAAATGGACAATTCAATTTCATCTGGCGTAAAAGCTACCCTCACCATCAAGCAATCAGAACTTGGGTTTGTACTCAATTTGCTGGATGCCTTGAAACTCAGGGGAATCGTTGAGTTCAGCATAGAAAAAGAACCCAACTTCGAGCCGGATTTCCAGCAAATTACGGCTAAGGCATTGAACGAGATCATCGAACGGTCAGAAAATAGTGGTGATATTTCTTTGGAAAAATTCAAAGCCAGGCACAAGCTATGATTGTCAACGGAAGAGAAATCATCATCAAAGCTGATTTTGACGAGATGCTGGACGGGATTCTCGAATGGCTGAATTTAAATGGCTACCAAAATACCGCCCAGGTATTTGTCAGTGAACTCTACGATGTCATCGTGAAAAAAATCGCACCCAATCCCGAACGCTTCCCTGAGTATGCCTGGAAACGAACACCCGATAAAATTTACAGAAGATTTCTGTTCAGGAAAAAGTGGTACATCGTTTACAAAGTACACCCGAAGCGATTGGAGTTCTTGGTCATCGTGTACTCAAGGCGTGATTTGAGCAAGATTTCATTTGAATAGCCATCTACTGCTCCGCCTCGTCCTCCTCCCCGCCAGCATGTTGCAGTATCCGTAGGTAAAATTTCCCCGATTTCTCACTCAGCACCCCAGGCTCGAAATCCAATGATTGCAGGATGTCGAGCAACACGTTGATGCGGGCATCCGTTTCGTAGAACTTGTTGATAATCACGATGTTGCGGTCCTCCACCATGCAGTAGCCGGAGTTGAAATTGCCTTTTTCGTAGCGGACGACGTAGCCCAGTTCCTGGAAAAGCACTTCTAATTTTTGGAGGGAATGTTTGGTCAGGTTGATCATGTTGCATTTTGGTTATCGGCTGCAAATATCGAAAAACCAGTACCGAAACCATGCTGAAAGAAAAGTGGGGGGCCATTAAATTATTTTCTGAATAAGCGCATTTTCTCAAACATCTGTTTCAACAATATCCATATCTCCCCCATTATTAAGAAATATTTTGTTCTTTTGACAAATTTACTATAACTTTACCCTTGTTCGTTTTCTTTCAAATTTAAACCGATTGCCCATGAGGACCCATCAGCGTGAAATATTAATCTACTACAACCCGGACTCCAGCAGTGACCGCCGGACCGTTGCCCACGCCCAGAGCATTGCTCCGTACATCCGGACGTATTCCTTCGACAAGGCCCCTTCCACAGCTACCAGTTGGCAGCAGATACTGGAATCGCTGGCGCTCCACCCGAAAGAATTGATGAACAAATCGCACCCTTACTATCAAAAGAACATCCGGGGACGGGAATTTAACGACCAGGATTGGCTCAACGTTATCATGTACAATCCGACCCTCCTGAAAGCCCCCATAGCAATCCGGGGCGACAAGGCCGTGCTGTGCAGCAACGCCACTGATATTTACAAACTCACTTCCGGCGAAGCCGTCACGTTTTTTTAGAAAATTCCCGTCCGTTTTTTCCAATCTATAAACTTTCACTACTTTTGAAGGTGAAAAAGGCGGAGAATGAAGCATCATTCCCCGCTCTTTTTTTAAGGGTTCGAGTATTTGGGTATTTGAGTGTGTGCGCCTTTGAAGGGACGAATACTCAAACTCTCAACCCTCTCCCACTCAAACACTAAATTTCGAATTATGCAAAGTTTTGAAATCGAGGGAAAGCTCCTGCGGAAGTACGACACCGAAAGCAAATCACAGTCCTTCACCGCCCGTGAGTTCGTGCTGGAAATCCAGGACGGCAACTACCCGCAATACATCAAATTCCAATTGACACAAGACCGTTGCGCCGCCATCGATGCCCACAAGGAAGGCGAGCAAATCAAAGTACACTTCGACCTGCGGGGCCGGGAGTGGCAGGGGAAATACTTCACCAACCTGAACGCCTGGCGGGTGGAAAAAGCAAGCGCTGCCGCATCGGCCCCCGCCGCCGCCGACCCAGACTACGACTTCCCCGCTGCCGCCGACGAACCGGCGCATGTGAGCGAGGATTTGCCGTTTTGATGGTCGGAAAAGTGACCGGGTGGCTTGCTCCCTTTTGTCCCCGATGTTACGGGGACAAAAGAACACCCTTCGGCCCATGCCGCACTCATCCACTCCTTTTTTCTCAATACCCAACTTGATTGGCCGGAAATTTTTGGTTGATGCCGCGCAAAGACTGCCCTGCCGGGCATGACGGTCTTTGAACGTCCGAAGTTAAGTTGCGCTAAACTTGTCGGAACAGGACAACTGTCTGCCAATTGCGGAAAGTCACGAGCCGAAGGCTGTGCGTTTGAACTACCTTTGCTGGCAGACCGTCTAATTATTTTCAAAAACTAACCTTGCATGAAAAAACTCATTTCCATCGCCGTTTTGTTTGTGTTTTTTGGCTTCGCTTTTGGGCAAACAGGCAAAGACTGGCGTCAAAAAGTGGATGCCTCCCTGCTGGAAAAAACGGCAGGCGGCCAGTCCGTGCCCTTCCTCATTTTGCTGGCGCAACAGGCGGACCCCGCCGCCGCCAGGCAGTTGAAAACGAAGGACGAAAAAGCAGCCTACGTATTCAACATGCTCCGGCAGACAGCAATTGCAACGCAGGCGAGGTTGGCGGCTTCTTTGACCCAAAAAAATGCACCCCACGAAAGCCTTTTCATCGTCAATGCCATCAAAACCGAAGGCAATCTTGATTTGATAAATTCGCTGGCGCAACGGGTGGATGTGGCAAAAATCATGGACAACCCGACCATGCGATTTGCGGAGCCAGTCGAGCGGCTGGAAGGTGCTGTGGAGGAACGGGCGCTCATCGAATGGGGCATCGAAAAAATAAACGCCGACGACGTGTGGGCGCTGGGCTATCGGGGCCAGGGCGTCGTGGTCGGCGGGGAGGACACGGGCTACGACTGGCAGCACCCGGCGCTGAAAAACCAGTACCGGGGCTACTACGCTCCCACCGACACCACCGACCACGACTACAATTGGCACGATGCCATCCACCAAATCAGCCCGCTCAACGGCGACTCGCTCAACCCCTGCGGGCTGGACTCGCCCGTGCCCTGCGACGACTACGGCCACGGCACCCACACGATGGGCACGATGGTGGGGCTGGACGGCGACAACGAAATCGGAGTAGCCCCCGAAGCGCAATGGTGCGCCTGCCGCAACATGGAACGGGGTTGGGGCTCGCCCTTCACCTACCTCGAATGTTTCCAGTGGTTCGTGGCACCCACCGATTTGAACGATGAAAACCCCGACCCGTCCAAATCACCGCACGTCATCAACAATTCCTGGTACTGCGCAACGGAGGAAGGCTGCAACCCCTCCAATTTCCAGGTGATGAACCTGGCGGTCAACAACCTGCGGCTGGCGGGCACGGTGGTCGTCGTGTCGGCTGGCAACAGTGGCAGCGGGTGCGGCAGCATCGCCAACCCGCCCGCCATGTTTGAAAGCAGCTTCGTGGTCGGTGCCACGGCCATCAACGACACGATTGCCGGGTTCAGCAGCCGTGGCCCCGTGACCGTGGACGGCAGCAACCGATTGAAGCCAAATGTTGCTGCGCCTGGCGTCAACGTCCGTTCGAGTGTGCCGGGCGGTGGGTATGCCAACTACTCCGGCACGAGCATGGCAGGGCCGCACGTGGTGGGACTGGTGGCGCTCGTCATCTCCGCCAACCCCGACCTGGCGGGGCAAGTGGACCTCATCGAGGACATCATCGAGCAGACCGCCGTGCCGAAAACCACCGACCAAAATTGTGGCACCATCCCCGGCACCGATGTGCCCAACCACACCTACGGCTTCGGGCGTGTGGATGCGCTGGCTGCGGTGGAAGCGGCCATTGCGCTGATACCGCCACCACCCAGTTCGACACAGGAGCAAGTGGCCTTGCCCGTCAGGGTTTTTCCAAATCCCGTTGACAATCAATTGGTTATCGAGGTGAAAAACGTCGTGGGCGAAGTGCAGGTAGAATTTTTTGACATCAATGGCCGATTGCTGTTGCAACGCCGTTGGAACGGTGGCAACCAAGCTTCCAGCACATTTGATTTCAAGGGCAAGCCGTCAGGAATTTACTTCTACCGGATGTTGAACGGGGGGAATGTGCAGCAGGGGAAGGTAGTGAAAAAATAAGGTTTTCCCCACAAGTGGCTGGAGCGGAAATGACCTTCTAAGTTCGGCAGTGCCCACTGTAGCTTCATTTCCGCTCCAGCAAATTTCCCTTCACGAAATTTCGGATAAATTCCTCCTGGTAGGCACTGCCGAAGGGCACTTCAAAGCTGTTGTCGAGCAAGATGAAATCCTGCTGCACCCGCCGCACGTAGTCCACATTGACCACATAAGATTTATTGACCCTGGCAAAGTGCGTCTTGGGCAAAAATTCGAGGGCTTGCTGAAGGCTGATGGCGGTCATGATTTTCCCGTTCAGGGTATGGAACATCACGTAGTTTCTCATGCCTTCCAAGTAGCGGATTTCCTTAAAAAAAACCTTGATGAACTGGCGGTCGGCGCGGATAAAAATGGAGTCCTCGTGAACGCCCTCCACCTGCGACTGACTGCGACTGCGGAGGTCATGAATTTCCCTGGCTTTGTTCACGGCTTTTACAAACCGCTGAAAATCAATGGGTTTCAGCAGATAATCAATGGCATCGAGTTCGTAGCTGTCGAGCGCAAACTGCGGAAATGCGGTGGTGAAAATAACGAGCGGCGGGTTTTTGAGCGTCCTCAGCAGTTCCAGTCCGGTGATGTCGGGCATCTGGATGTCAAGGAAAACGAGGTCAACGGGCTGCTCGGCGAGGAAGCGGTTGGCGTCCAGCCCGTTGTAAAATTGCCCCACGAGTTCGAGGAAACCCATTTTGGCAACTTTC
This sequence comes from Bacteroidota bacterium, assembly GCA_016234735.1. Classification (GTDB taxonomy): domain Bacteria; phylum Bacteroidota; class Bacteroidia; order Chitinophagales; family Saprospiraceae; genus UBA6168. The sequence goes on from JACRAN010000348.1 coordinate 15,320, forward strand.
ATTTCCAGGCCCTCCCGTGCGAGGGGTTCGTCGTCAACGATGATGCAGGTCATTTTGATTTACGATTTACGAATGACGATTGAGGATTTGAGAGCCACGTTGGTTGCGTCAAAGGTAAGTGTCATTATGTGGACAGGGGGTTGATTTTTTGGCCACAAAATATTTGGAACAGCAGTATTTGAATCTAAGAATCGTAAATCGTCATTCGTAAATCGTAAATCGCCTTACCTTTCGCCAAATGAAAAACCTATGATTGACACCACCGGCTTTAAACGCAACGACCCGAAAACCATCAATGGCTGGGCCATGTTCGACTGGGCCAACTCGGCCTTTTCGCTCACCATTGCCACGGCCATCTTCCCTTCTTTTTTTGAATACGTCACGGCAGGGGAAGTCAGTCTGTGGGGCATTTCGATGTACAACACCACGCTGTTTTCGCTGACGGTGGCGGTAGCGTACCTGCTTGTAGCCTTCATTTCGCCCATCCTCTCCGGCATCGCCGACAGCAGCGGAAGGCGCAAGGCTTTCATGCGATTTTTTACCACACTGGGTTCACTGGCCTGCATGTCCTTGTTTTTTTTCGACGGTGAAAACATCGGAAGCGGGCCGGTAATGACCCTCGGAATGTTTGGCTTTCTTTTGGCCACGGCAGGTTTCGGCGGCTCCATTGTTTTTTACAACTCCTACCTGCCCGACATCGTGACAGAAGAACATTACAACCGGGTGAGTGCCCGTGGGTTCATGTTTGGCTATGTCGGGAGTGTTATCTTGCTGATTGTCAACCTGTTGGTGATTACATACCCTGAATGGTTCGGCATGAGAGGTGAGGTGGGTACATTGCCTGTCCGGCTTTCATTTCTCACGGTTGGATTGTGGTGGCTGGGTTTTGCACAATACGCCTTCGCACGGCTGCCGAAAGACAGCGACAAGCCGTTTGACCTCAAGATTTTGTCGAAAGGCTATCAGGAATTCAACAAGGTTTGGCAACAAGTCAAGCAATCGCCCAACCTCAAGCGCTTCCTGCTTTCGTTCTTTTTTTATAGCGCCGGGGTGCAAACGGTGCTATCCCTCGCCTCCCTGTTTGCAGGCGTTGAAATGAAAATGGCGGCTGACGAACTCATCATCGTCATCCTGCTGTTGCAAATCCTGGCGCTGGTGGGCGCATGGCTTTTTGCCAAACTCTCTGATGCCGTTGGCAACAAGCTGGGTTTGGTGGTGATGTTGATATTATGGACGGTGGTTTGCGGGTTTGGGTACATTGTGGAAGGTAAAACGCAGTTTTACTTCATGGCTGCCGCCGTCGGGCTGGTGATGGGCGGGGTGCAGTCGCAGTCGAGGGCCACGTACTCCAAACTGTTGCCGGAAGGCACGAAGGACACCACATCGTACTTCAGTTTTTACGACGTGCTGGAAAAAGCGGCGACGGCGCTCGGCTCGTTCAGTTTTGCCTTCACGGGCCAGCTTTCAGGCGGCATGAGGGTCAGCGTGTTGGCGCTGGCCGTGTTTTTTCTCATCGGCCTTCTGATTTTATTTAAAGTGAAAATCCAACACATCCGGTTACCAAAAAATGTACACAACCATTGACATCGAAACCTGGAAGCGCCGGGCGGCCTTCCATTTTTTCAGGAACTTCGACGACCCGTTCTTCAACGTCTGCGCCAACCTTGACGTGACCCGGCTCTACGCTTTTTGTAAAAAAAACGACCTGACGTTTTCGCTGGCCTGCCTGTTTTTTTCCACGCAAACCGCCAATGAAATCGAGGAATTCCGCCTGCGGTTGGTCAAGGGCGAGGTCTTGCTTTTCGATTCCATCTACCCCAGTGCGACGCTGCTGCACGACGACGAAACCTTCACGTTTTGCTATTTTGAAATGACGCCCGATGTGTTCAGCTTCGTGGCGGCAGGCAGGCTCAAGGTCGAGGAACAGCACCGCACCCGTGCCCTCGACCCTCGTGACAGCGAGCACGACATGATTCACTACTCCGTGACGCCCTGGGTATCGATCACCAGTGTCAAGCATCCCCGGAGGTTTGGCAAGCAGGATGCCATTCCGAAGATAGTTTTTGGTAAAATGTTCGAGGAAAACGGGTTGCGCAAAATCCCCCTGTCCGTGGAAGTCCATCACGCCATGATGGACGGGCTGCATGCCGGGAAGTTTTTCAACCTGCTCCAGGAGAAGATAAATGCAGTGGAAAGTTTATCCCTTCGGGGTTAGCAGTTGGCTGTAATTCCTACCGACTGCCGACTGCAAACTGAATCACGGGTGCGCCGCCACCCACACCTCCCCATCTTCAAAAAATTCCTTCTTCCAAATCGGAACCGTCTCCTTCAGCGTGTCAATGATGAATTGGCAAGCCCCGAACGCCGCCTGCCGGTGCGGGGTCGAAACGGCGATGACCACCGCCGCATCGCCGATGTCGAGAGTGCCCGTACGGTGGTGGATGGCGATTTTTTCGATGGGGAATTTCGTCTTCGCCTGCTCCGCAATTTTGCGCATTTCCGCTATGGCCATTGGCTCGTAGGCTTCGTACTCCAGCCGGAGGACGGGCTTGCCCTTCGTGTGGTTGCGCACCGTGCCGATGAACACGTCGATAGCCCCGGCACTGCCCGTGCTGACGAACCCGATGCAATGCTGCACATCGAGCGGGGAGTCTAAAAGTTTGATTTCGAGCATGTAACAAAATGTTGGAACCCCCAAATTGTAATTTGCCTGGTTGCCTCTACCTTCCTCACCCTCTCACCTCTCTCACTTCTCACCTCTGTCAGCCGCCGCTCACGGGCGGGATGAGCGCCACCTCATCGTTTTCCTGCAACGCCAAATCCTCCCTGGCGTACTCGCTGTTGACGGCAAAACGCAGAGACGCCAACGCCGACAGCCTCGGAAAACGCTCGGCGAGCAAAGCCCGCAAGCCCGCCACGTTGACCCCGTCCCCGATTTCCCAGTCGAGGAACCGCTGGCCGGTGATGTCTTTGGCGATGCCGAAGGAAAGAATGGTGATTTTCATGGCTTCACGGTTTCATTGTTTCATTGTCTCACGTCTCGCCTCTCACATCTCACGTCTCTCACGCTTGTCTTCACCCGTATTTTCTCAAAAGCTGAATGCTCACGTACAGAATCAGCAGGGCGGTGGCCCGGCGCACCCACAGAGTGGGCAACTTGACCGCACCGAGCCGGGAGCCGACTTGCCCGCCCAAAAATACGGCAAGCATCAGCGGAAGTAAAAATTTCCAGTCGATTTGAAATTCAGGTTTGGCCATTTGACCGGCCAGCCCGGCGATGGAGTTGACGAGGATGAACAAACTCGCAGTGGCGGCGATGGTTTTGGCCTCGGCCCACCGGGTGAGGTACAGCACCGGGGCCAGGAAGATGCCGCCACCGATGCCTGCCACGCCGGAAAGGAAGCCGATGCCGCCGCCGATGGCAGCGCTAAAAATGCCGGAACTTCGCTGCGGTTCGCCGTCGGGCAACGGTTTTTTGAACCGGGGCTGCCACCAGGTGAGGATGCCTGCGACCAGCAGGGTGGCGCCGAGTATCAGGAAAAACGTCCGCTCCCGGATGGGCAGGTAGCCGCCGAGGAACGCCAGCGGAACGCTCGACAGCGTGAGAGGCAGTGCTTTCCGCCAGTCGAGATGGCCATTTTTGTGAAAAATCCAGACACCGCCGGTGACGACCACGATGTTGCACAGCAGCGCCCCGGAACGCACGAGCAGGTAGCCCACGCCGACCAGCGCCAGCACGGCGATGTAGCTCGATCCGCCGCCGAATCCGACGGAGGCGTACACCGCTGCAATCAGAAAGAAAAAAAGGTAAATTTCCCAACTCATGCGCCGAAGGTACGGTGAGTGGCAAATATCAGGCAGGAATTATTCCTCAAAAACAGGCTCGATTTCAATCTCGAAACCTTCCAGCACGGTGGATTTTGCGAGGCCGTTTTCCACCACGTAGCTCACCAATTTGTAGCGCTCGTCAATCAGGGTGTAAACTTCGATGGATTTGTTTTTGGGGTCCACCAACCAGTATTCCCGCACCCCGAATTTTTCGTAGTTGTCTTTTTTCACGCCACGGTCGTCGCCTGCGGTTGATTTCGACAGTATTTCAATCACCAAATCGGGGGCGCCGATGATAACTTCCTCCGTGTTGTCGATGATGAACGAGCGTTCTTTTTTGATGAAAAGAATGTCGGGATGGTAGGTGTTGTGGTCGTCCAACACCACGTCGAGCGGTGCATGGAACATCTCACCAGCCTGCGTTTTTTGAGCATGGACATCCAGAATACGTTCAATTTTCCTTGAAATTCTTTGATGCCTGACGGTGGGGGATTGTTTTTTCACGAGTTCTCCGTTTATGAGTTCGTACCAGGCTTCATCGCTGTCATCGAATTCCATTTGCCTGAATTCCTGGTAAGTGATTTTCTTTCTTAAAACTTCCATTGCTATAATTTTTGTCCAATTTAATTCAAACGCTGCAAAAATGCAAAGTTTTACCTCGACTTGTACTTCGCCTGAAAACGCCGGTACAGCATATCCTGTTTGTTGTCGAGGTTGATTTCCCGGCCCTGGATGAACGCCTGCGTGACTTTGGCCGAGCGCATGTCGAGGGCATCGCCTTCGCTGATGAAAAACGTGGCATCCTTGCCTGCTTCCAGCGTCCCGGCGGTTTTGTCGATGCCGAGTATCCTGGCGGTGCTGGAGGTCAGCGATTTCACCGCATCCTCGTAGGCCAGCCCAAAACCAACGGCCTGACCCGCCTGGAAAGCGAGGTTGCGCTGCTGCCAGAACCCGTCGTGGCCAAAGCACCACGCCACGCCGGCAGCTTGCAGCAGGGCTGGCGTTTTGAACGGCTGGTCGATGTCCTCGTCCTCCCTCGACGGCAGGCGCTGCGTGGAGTCGAGGATGACGGCCACCTTGTGCTGCTTCAGGAATTCGGTAATCATCCAGGCATCGTTGCCGCCGACGATGACAGGGGCGAGTTGGAATTTTTCCGCAAAAAGCACCGCTTCCTGGATGCTTTGCGCTGAGTTGGCGTGGACGAAGAGCCGATTTTTGCCTTCAAAAAGTCCCTTCATCGCCTCGAAACGGAGGTTGACAGGGGCCGGGGCCGGGTTTTTCAGCCAAGCCTGTGCCTGCGAGAAAAAATCTTCCAATTCCCGGATTTCCTTTTCGTAGGTTTCGTTTTTCTCGATACGCCCCTCCCGGAAGTTGAAGCGGCTGGACGACGGCCAACCCATGTGGATGCCACAATCCATGACGTAGGCGGCATCCTCCCAGTTCCAGGCATCGAGTTGCACGATGCTCGAAGTGCCCGAAATCCTGCCGCCCTGCGGTGCAATTTCCGCCAACAGCACACCCATCGAACGCACGGTCGGGGTCACCTGCGAGTCGGTGTTGTAGGCGATGATGGCCCGCAGGTTGGGGTTCAGGCCGCCGAGGTCGGCGTTGTCGGCAGTGGCCCGCACGGCCTCGATTTCCTGCAAGCCAAGCGTGGTGTTCGGGGCAATGAAACCGGGGTAGAGCTGCTTGCCCGTGGCATCGATTTCCCGGTGGTTGGGGAAGCCCCGCTTGATGGCGGCGTTGTCCACCACGGTGAATTTGCCGTTTTCAAATGCCACGAGGCTGTTTTCGATGACCTGGCCGTTGCCGAGGTGGGCCGTTGCGCCTTTCACCAGGATAGCCTGCATCTGCACCGGGGCGGGCACGGGCACGGTTTGCGCCGCCGTTTTTACCGAAAAAAATAGGGCGACTAGCACTGGCAGGAAGGAAATGTTGAATTTCATGTTGTTGATTTTTTTTTCTAAAAAAAGCCGTGTGGGACGAGCGGCTTCTGGCAAAGATAGAAATCCCGTGCTTTCGGGAAACGTTGCAACGGGATTTTCAAATCAAAGCCTGAAAACTTAGTAGGTGCCATTTTCAAAAACCAGCGTTTCCGGTGGCAGTGGGCTGGCTCCCCCGGTTTTTTTTGTTGATAAAAAGCAAGCGGCAGCCTCGTCATGCGCAATTCGTTCAACCTCTCCGCCGACACGCCCATTTCAGAGGTGTTTTTGCTGAACTGCTACAAAATCCTGCAACGCATCAGCCTGCCGCCGGAGCAGTACCTCGGCATCGACCGGAATGCCCTGCTCGTGGAGTACATCGCCTTGAAGTGAGACCTGCGCGGGGCAGGATTGGAGAACGGATGAAACGGATTTTGCGGATTTGAACGGATTTCATTGTCATTCCCGATAGGGTCGAGCGTTAATTGAGAATAATCGTCCCATCGGGACGGCATCTTTGTAGCATTGGCAAATTAGCCTCGGTCTCCGTTCCATCGGAACGCTATCTGCTGGGAAGAAATACCGTTCCGATGGAACGGTTATCAATGGTTCAACACCATTAAGTTAAGCCCAATCGCCCCAAAAATCATATCCTATGCAAGCCCAAAAAACCCGCCGAAAATATCCCCGGGAAAGTGTGGGGACAAAACCGGCAAAATGATCAAGCAGGCATAAAACAGCTTAGAGTGGC
>JACRAN010000349.1 GCA_016234735.1 Bacteroidota bacterium
ACTGAAAGTGAAGGACGAGGTTTTTTTCAACTACTCCTGGAACGTGGGCCGACCGCCAAAAGTGCTGGAACGGCTGGCCGAACGCTACCCGTACCCCAAGGCTGTGCAGCGCAACCTGACCACCATGCCCGACGCCGCCTGGGAACTCGAAACTTACGTGGAGCAGGTGGTGGAAAAACTTTTGCAGCACCGGGCCTGTGTGTTGCTCACCGGAAATCACGGCGTTGGCAAGAGCGCCGTGCTCCGCCAGGCGTTTCGGAAGGTGGCCAACCTGTCCCGGAAAAATGAAGCGGAGTTCAGTTTTTGGAGAATCCAGGCGCAGCGGTTCACGGCCACCAGCAAGTACCTCGGCGAGTGGCAGGAGACGGTGGAGGAACTCGTCTGGGAACTTGGCACCGTCAACGGAATCCTGTGGGTCGAAGACATCGGGCGGCTGCTGCGGGAGGGGGGCAAGGGTGTGGAGGACAGCGTGGCGGCCTACCTGCTGCCGTTCATCCAGCAGGGCAAATTGCAGGTGGTGGGCGAGGTGACCCCGCAACAACTCGAAAGCATGAGGCGGCTGCTCCCCGGCTTCGTGGAGAGCATGCAACTCATTGAAATTCAGGAACTTCCAGAGCGGAGCCTGCAAGTGGTGCTGGAAAAATTCACGGTCTACCTCCAGCAAAACCTCAAGGTCAACATCTCGCAAAACGCCCTCCAGACGGCCATCCGGTTGTTGCGTCGGTTTTACCCCTACGAGAGTTTCCCCGGCAAGGGCATCCGCTTCCTCGGCGAGTGCGTGAGCGAGGCCATTTTTCATCAAAAAACCGACATCCAGCGCTCCGATGTCATCGCCCAGTTCATCCGCCGGACGGGGCTGCCGGAGCTTTTCCTGCGGGACGACCTGCTGCTCGACCAGCAGCAGTTGAGCAGTTTTTTCAACCAAAAAATCATCGGGCAGGAGGCAGCGGTCGGGAAAATCTGCGACATCATCAAGGTTTTCAAAGCAGGGCTGAACAACCCCCACCGGCCCATCACCACGCTCATTTTCGCCGGGCCGACCGGCGTGGGCAAGACCGCCGCCGCCCAGGCGCTGGCGCAATATTTTTTCGGGCTGGGGCAAAAAAAATCGCCGCTCATCCGCATCGACATGAGCGAATTCCAGCACCCCTCGCAAATCACCCGCTTCCTCGGCACCGGCACCGAACCCGGCAGGCTCGTCAGCGACGTGCGGGAACGGCCCTTCGCCGTGCTGCTGCTCGACGAGGCCGAGAAGGCAGCGCCCGCCATTTTCGATGCCTTCCTCACCGTGCTGGACGAGGGGATGCTGGTGGATGCCTTCGGGCGGGTGACCAACTTCCGCAACTGCATCATCCTCCTCACCAGCAACCTCGGTGGCTCCAACCGCCCGTCGATTGGCTACGGCAGCAAGATGCCCGACGACGAGACCTACCGCTCGGCCATCGGCCATTTTTTCCGGCCAGAATTTGTGAACCGCATCGACGGCGTGGTGATTTTTCAGCCGTTGGCCGCTGAAAACATCCAAAAAATTGCCCTCAAGGAATTGGACGAGGTGAAACTCAGGGAGGGTTTTTTGAAAAAAAATGTGTCGCTCCGGTTTACGCCGCAGGTGGTGGAGTACATCACCAGCGTTGGTTTCCACGAAAAATACGGTGCCCGCCCGCTCCAGCGGGCCATCGAGGATTTCATCGTGAAGCCCATCGCCAACTGGCTGCTCCTGCACCCGGACGCTGAAAATTGTGTGCTGGAAGTTGGTTTCGACGGTGCCATCCAACTGCAAAAATTGCCCACAACAACATGATTTTCAACATCTTACAAGCCCTGCTCATCCTCGTCATGCCCTGGCTGCTCACCCGCCTCACCGAGCGGCTCGGCACCCAAAACTGGCTCAGTCCGGTGGTGCTGTGCTACCTGTTCGGCATCGGGCTGCGCAACCTGACGACCTTCCCGGTGGACAACGGGGTTTGCGAAGGGTTCGTGCAGGGCACCATCATACTGGCATTGCCACTGTTGCTTTTTTCGACGGATTTGCTGGGCTGGTTGAAATTGGCGAAGAGCACTATCATCGGGTTTGTGCTGCAAATTGTAGCGGTGATTGTCTGCGGCGTGTTCGTGACCTGGCTCTACCGGGATACTTTGCCAAACGGCTGGGCGCTCAACGGAATGCTGACGGGCGTTTTCATCGGCGGTACGCCCAACATGAATGCCATCGCCATCGCTTTGGAGGCCGGCGAGGATACCTTCATCCTGCTCAACGCGGCAGAGATTGCTTGTGGGGGCCTCTACCTGATTTTTCTGACCTCGGTGGCGCATCGTGTTTTCGGTTGGTTTTTGCCTGAGTTTCAGGGAGACAAACATGCCGGTGTGGAGGAACTCCTGCCCGTGAACGGCTTCTCCCGGAATGACCTGTTGACTGGAATTGGCTTGTCATTGCTGCTGGCAGCAGTGGCGGTGTGTCTGGTCTGGCTTTTCACCGGGAGCCTTCAAAAGCCCGGCCTGATTATCCTGCTCATTTCAGCGCTCGGCGTGGGCGCATCGTTTTCACCCAAAATCAGGAACCTCGGCGGCACCTACGAATCTGGCGAGTACCTGCTGCTGATGTTCTCGATAGCCATCGGCATGATGGCCGATTTCAGCGAGATTTTGAAGTCGGGCGGCACCATCCTCGGCTACTGTGCCCTGGTGCTGACGCTGCTGGTGGTGCTGCACTTGACACTCTGCCGCATTTTCGGCATTGACCGGGACACGATGATCATCACTTCCACCGCCGGGGTGTTCGGCCCGGCCTTCATCGGGCAGGTGGCGGCGGTCATCAAGAACCGGTCGCTACTTTTTTCGGGTGTGCTGACCGGGCTGGTGGGCATTGCAGTGGCCAATTTCCTGGGGATTTTGGTGGCAAACCTGGTTCGGGGCTGGCTGTTTTGAAACTTGATTTTTACACGAGGTTTGCCCCAAAAATTGCTAAAACCCGCTGGAATTCGGCATGGTAGCCCGCCTCGATTTTGATTTTTTCACCGGAAACCGGATGCTCAAATTCCAGAGAAACAGCGTGGAGCAGCATCGTGGTCATTTCCCATTTTTCCTTCCAAAGTTTGTTCTGCTTGTTGCACCCGTGTGGCCGGTCGCCGATGATGGGGTGGAGAATATGCGCCAGGTGCTTGCGCAGTTGGTGGTGCCTGCCGGTCTGCGGCACCAATTTCAGCAGGGAATACCGTGAAGTCGGATGCTGGCCAAAGGGCACCGGAAGTTCAGCGTGGGCGAGGGTCTCAAAGCGTGTGAGCGCCTCCTGTTCGACGCCGTTTTCATTTTTCAGCGGGTAATCGATGAGGCCGTCCTCCGGCGTGAAACCTCGGACAATGGCGGTGTAAGTTTTTTCGACTTTGTGCTCCGCAAACTGCACCTGCATCAACGAATTGACAGTTGGCGATAAAGTAAAAAGCAAAACGCCACTCGTTTTCCGGTCGAGCCGGTGGGCGGGGAACACTTTTGCGCCGATTTGATTGCGCAGTTGTTGTACCGCAAACTCCGTAGCGTCGGCGGCTATCGGCGATTTGTGTACCAGCAACCCATGTGGTTTGTTGATGGCGATGAGGTGGGAATCCTGGAAGATGATTTCGAGCATTTTGCGAAGCAGGGCAGGTATAAAAAAAACAGGTTTTACCTTGAACGGTAAAACCTGCAATTTTTTTTTGGCTTTCAGGCGTGTAACCGACTGATATTCAACAGTTAGTATTCATCCTCGTTGAAGAGGAAGTCGTCCTTTCGAGGGTAGTCGGGCCAAATATCTTCAATGCCTTCGTACAATTCGCCTTCATCTTCCATGTCCTGAAGGTTCTCGATAACTTCCAGAGGGGCACCAGAGCGAATGGCATAGTCGATTAATTCGTCTCTGGAGGCAGGAAACGGTGCATCTTCCAGGTGCGACGCAAGATCTAGGGTCCAATACATATTGCAAACAAGTTTAGTGTTTAGAAAAAAAAGCTGCGTTCGGAACGCCATTTTATTAAAGATGGTCAATTTTCAGAAAGTTCGCTGAAGGCAACAGTTTTCTGAAAATTCCGGCAAATGTAATAAACCGGGATATTAATAGCAAGGTGATGTGAAAAGCAGCTCTTTTTTAGCTAAAAAAACCAATAAGGCATTGATAATCAAAAGAATAAAACTTCACCATAATTCTCGAACCTGCCACCGTTCGGCTGTATCAGCCCCTTTTTTTCGGGTTGGTCGAAGGCAAGGGAGCCTGAATTGTAGATTAAGCCGCTGTTTTGAATATTGGCCGAAACCGTGCGATTGATGGTCAGTTCGCCCCAAATCACCAGCTCGCCGTCATTCCTGATACCAATATTTTTTTTGGAAAGACCGTAGATGCTCAGTTTGCCGTGGCGGGAGATTACCAATTTTTCACCTAG
>JACRAN010000350.1 GCA_016234735.1 Bacteroidota bacterium
ACACCAGGTGAACTTGCAACTGATGGACTGAATGGCTACTTGACCTTTGATTCTTCATGTCGCAAAAATACCAAAAGTGAGTAGCAAATAAATTCTTGCCCTAAAGGGCATAGTTTTAACTAGCGTACTTGAAAAATAAAACCTGCCGCCAACACATTGACCAAAATCGCCAAAATAAGCAGTGCCTTGGCAAACCGGGCGCTTTTTTCCCCGTCATTTCTTCTGGAAAGCAAATAACCAAGACCCGTAGCAAACGTGACCAACACGAAGGCAGAAATGTTCAGCAGCGGTTCCCCGACTGTAACTGCTGCCAAAATGACCATCACCAGGGATGCAAGGGCGACATAGATAATTGCTGGAATCTTGCGCTTATTTGGCTTTTTCATAGAGAAACAGTTTGCTAAATTGATAGCCAAAAGACCTTCCATGTTTTAGTAACTGACATTACGCACTCCCTCCGGAGGAGCGGAATCTTTGTAGCGATGGCAAGGAAAACCGTTAAGCCGTTCCGTAGGAACGGTATCTATTGGCTCCCAGATACCGTTCCTACGGAACGGTGGTGCTTGTTGACCTCCAGATTCTACAAAGATTTCGTCCCGATGGGACGAGTGCGTAATGTCAGTTAGTAACTTGGAAGGTCTGATGTCTAATATCTCTCGTCTAAAGTCTTTTAATCCAGCTTCAGTACCTCCAAAAACGCCTTCTGCGGCACCTCCACGTTGCCAATCTGGCGCATCTTCTTTTTGCCCTTTTTCTGCTTTTCGAGGAGTTTGCGTTTCCGGCTGATGTCGCCGCCGTAGCATTTGGCGGTCACGTCCTTGCGCATGGCGGAGATGGTCTCCCGTGCGATGATTTTGGCACCGATGGCGGCTTGTATGGCGATGACGAACTGCTGGCGGGGCAGCAGTTCCTTGAGTTTTTCGCAGATGCGGCGACCGAAGGCATACGCCTTGTCACGGTGTACCAATGCCGAGAGCGCATCGACCGGCTCGGCGTTCAGTTTGATGTCCACTTTCACCAGGTCGCTCTCCCGGTAGCCGATGGGGTGGTAGTCGAACGAAGCGTAGCCCCGGCTGATGGACTTGAGGCGGTCGTAAAAGTCGAAAACGATTTCGGCCAGCGGCAGTTCCAGCGACATCTCCACCCTCGTGGGCGTGAGGTAGCTTTGGTTTTTGAAAATGCCCCGCTTGTCGAGGCAGAGCGTCATGATGGCACCGATATACTCTGGTTTGGTGATGATTTGGGCGCTGATGTATGGCTCCTCCACGTAGTCGAGGTTGGTCGGGTCGGGGAAGTCCGTCGGGGTGCGCAGGAAGATGGTTTCCTTCTTGGTCGTGTAGGCGTAGTACGACACGTTGGGGATGGTCGTAATCACCTCCATGTCGAACTCCCTCGACAAGCGCTCCTGGATGATTTCGAGGTGCAACATGCCGAGGAACCCACAGCGGAAACCGAAGCCCAGCGCCGCCGAGCTTTCCGGCTCGAAGGTCAGCGAACTGTCGTTGAGTTGCAGTTTTTCCAGGCTCTCCCGCAGGTCTTCAAACTCCTCGTTTTCAATGGGATACACCCCGGCGAACACCATCGGTTTCACCTCCTCGAAACCATGAATGGCTTCAAGGCAGGGGTTGGCAACATGGGTGATGGTGTCCCCCACCTTGATTTCTTTGGAGACCTTGATGCCCGTGATGATGTAGCCCACGTCGCCCGCCTTCATCTCCTGCTTCTGAATGAGGTTGATTTGCAGGATGCCCACCTCGTCGGTGTTGTATTCTTTTTCTGCGTGAAAAAACCGCACTTTGTCGCCCTTCCTCAAGGTGCCGTTCATGATTTTGTAGTAGGCAATCACGCCCCGGAACGAGTTGAACACCGAGTCGAAAATGAGCGCCTGGAGCGGTGCTTCCGGGTCGCCATTTGGCGGCGGGATGCGGTTGACGATGGCCGTCAGGATGTCGTCAACGCCCTGCCCGGTCTTGCCGCTGGCCAGCACGATGTCCTCATTTTTCACCCCCACCAACTCGATGATTTGGTCGGTGACTTCGTCAATCATCGCATTGGGCATGTCCACCTTGTTGACGATGGGGATGATTTCGAGGTCGTGGTCCATGGCAAGGTACAGGTTCGAGATGGTCTGCGCCTGGATGCCCTGCGTGGCGTCCACCAGCAGCAGCGCCCCCTCGCAGGCGGCAATGGAGCGGCTCACTTCGTAAGAAAAGTCAACATGGCCGGGCGTGTCGATGAGGTTGAGCGTGTAGGTTTCGCCGTCCGTGTGGGTGTAGTACATCTGGATGGCGTGGCTCTTGATGGTGATGCCCCGCTCCCGTTCGAGGTCCATGCTGTCGAGGGCCTGGTCTTTCATGTCGCGGGCGGAAATGGTTTTGGTCGTCTCCAACAGGCGGTCGGAGAGGGTGCTTTTCCCGTGGTCGATATGGGCGATGACGCAGAAATTGCGGATGTTTTTCATGCAAACAATTGAAAATGGAGAATTGAAAATGGAGAATTGAGAACTGAGCAGGGTTAATTTTCAATTCTCCATTTTCAATTCTCCATTGTTTTTTGGGGCGCAAATGTACGCAAAAATGGGGAGCTTGGTTGCCAATACGAGAAGGTAACAAAAAGAAAATCCGGCAGGTCATCGGTACCGTCATTTTTCACTTTCCGCCGCCCTACCTGTCAACCTTCCGTTCCAAAACCCATCTTTGGCGTTATAGAAGTGAGACGGTGAGAAAGTGAGAGGTGAGAATCTAAAATACTGAAATCTCAGGCTTTCTCACCTCTCACCATCTCACCTC
>JACRAN010000354.1 GCA_016234735.1 Bacteroidota bacterium
GGAGTTTTTTGTGGGAAAGCAGTTGGTCGAGCACTTCGTAAATGTCTTCAAACTTTTTGTCAAAGTTGGCCTCTAATTCGGCTAATTTTTGAGCCAACTCAGCATAGGTCAGTGCATATTCCCGCATCAGCACGAAAGTTCGCATGATGGCTATGTTAACTTGGACGGCTTTGCTACTTCGCAGCACGGACGACAGCATTGCCACGCCCTGTTCAGTGAAGGCAAATGGCAATTTCCTTATCCCTCCCCAACTTGATGTCACAATTTGTGATATCAAGATTTCTAACTCTGATTTGGTAAGTTGAAACATGAAGTCTTGTGGAAATCTATCAAGATTTCGTTTTACTGTTTGGTTGAGTACCCTTGTTTCAACTTCTTACAATTCGGCCAGATCAAAGTCGAGAATGACCTTCTTGCCCCTGATTTCAAAGATTTTTTGCTGAATAATGCGTAGTTCCATTATTGTAGGGTGTAGGGTTGAGGTTGAAAAATTAGGTTCAGATTGTGAAGGTACAGCTTGAGGTCACCAATTGTGACTTCAAGTTCCCTCAAAACACAAGTGGGCAGCCCGACTCCGGGCTGCCCACTCATACCTCATACCTCATACCTTCATACCTCGTCACGCGTCCACCTTCGCATACTTGGAATTGGCCTCGATGAAGGCCCGGCGGGGCGGCACCTCTTCGCCCATGAGCATGGAGAAGATGCGGTCGGCCTCGGCGGCATCGTCGATGTTTACCTGGCGCAGGATGCGGCTGTTCGGGTCCATGGTGGTTTCCCAAAGTTGCTCGGCGTTCATTTCACCCAGACCCTTGTAGCGTTGTGTCTTCACGGAGGCATCGTTCTCACCGCTGGAGTAAGCGCTGATGGCCTCCCGGCGCTCGTCGTCGTTCCAGCAGTAGCGGAATTGCTTGCCTTTTTTCACCATGTACAGCGGTGGCGAAGCAATGAAAATGAAGCCCTGCTCGATGAGCGGCTTCATGTACCGGAAGAAAAACGTCAAAATCAGCGTGGTGATGTGGCTGCCGTCAATGTCGGCGTCGCACATGATCACGGTCTTGTGGTAGCGCAGTTTTTCGATGTTCAGGATGCGCTGGCCTTCGTCGTTTTCGGTGATGCTGACTCCGAGGGCGGTGAAGATGTTCTTGATTTCCTCGTTTTCGTAAATCTTGTGTTCCATCGCCTTCTCCACGTTCAGGATTTTACCGCGGAGCGGCAAAATGGCCTGGAAGTTCCGGTCGCGGCCCTGCTTGGCAGTACCGCCAGCGGAGTCCCCCTCGACGAGGAAAATTTCACTCTCCGCCGGATCTTTGCTGGAGCAATCGGCCAATTTGCCGGGGAGGCCGCTGCCGGTGAGGGCGTTTTTGCGCTGCACCATCTCGCGGGCCTTGCGGGCAGCCTGGCGGGCCGTGGCGGCGAGGATGATTTTTTCAATGATTTTGCGGGCGGCACCGGCATTCTCCTCGATGTAGGTGGAGAGCGCATCGTCCACGGCACGGGACACGATGCCCAGCACTTCGGAGTTGCCCAACTCGCTCTTTGTCTGGCCTTTGAACTGTGGCTCCGCCACTTTCACCGAAACGATGGCCGTCAGGCCCTCCCGGTAATCCTCGGCGGAGAGGGCAATTTTGGCCTTGGCGAGCATCCCCGATTGTTCGCCGAATTTGCCCAACACCCGGCCCAGTGCCCGGCGGAAACCGCTCACGTGCGTACCGCCATCGTAGGTGCTGATGTTGTTGACGAAGGAATACAAGTGCTCGGAGTAGGAAGTGTTGTACAAAATAGCGACTTCCACCTCCACATTGTCTTGCCTTCCGATAACGTAGATGGGCTTGTCAATGAGCCTCGCACGGGACTCGTCGAGGTATTCGACGAATTCGAGCAGGCCGCCTTCGGAGTAGAAATTTTCCGTTTTAAAATTGCCTTTCTCGTCCAACTCCCGTTCGTCAACGAGGGAAATTTTGAGGCCCTTGTTGAGGTACGAAAGTTCTTTGAGGCGCGCTGCGAGCGTTTCGTATTTGTAATCAAGCGATTCAAAAATTTCCGGGTCGGGGTGGAAAGTCATGTAGGATCCCCGCTTGCCCGACGGGCCGATTTCGCGCACGTCGTAGAGCGGCTTGCCCTTCGAGTACTCCTGCTCGTACGACTTGCCGTCCCGGTGGACCTCCGCCCGCATGTGGATGGACAATGCGTTCACACAGGACACGCCCACACCATGCAGGCCACCGGAAACTTTGTAGGTGTTTTTGTCAAATTTACCCCCGGCGTGCAACACCGTCATCACCACTTCGAGGGCAGATTTTTTCAATTTCTTGTGCATGTCCACCGGAATGCCACGTCCGTTGTCCCTGACGGTAATCGAGTTGTCGGTATGGATGATGACATCGACCTGGGTGCAATGCCCCGCCAGGTGTTCGTCGATGGAGTTGTCCACGACCTCCCACACGAGGTGGTGGAGGCCCTTCACGTCGGTAGTTCCAATGTACATGGCCGGGCGCTTGCGCACGGCTTCGAGACCTTCGAGCGCGGTAATGTTGCCGGCATCGTACTTGCCATTCTCTGGCAGCACTTCTTCTGTCATTTCTAAATTATTCATGCGGCAAAGGTATGAAATCGGGAGGGGAAACTGGCAGTTTACACTCTCTTTTTAGGTATTTTAAACGATTAAAAATCGCTTAACTGAAACGCCCCGGTGCGGCTAAAGTTTCTTTGTTTTCTTTGTGAAAATTCCAATCTTTTCCTTCGGCAAACTGTTACCCGATATGGTTTCCAACATCAGCAAATATTTTATGAAAAAGCCATCCACCATCCCCGTTTTCCGCGGCAAAAACCCGTTCCTGCCGGGTGCCGAATTCCTGAAAAACCCCTACGAGTTCACCATCGGACAGTCGCTGGCGATGGGCGATTTTTACCAAATGCCTTTTTTCCTTCGGAAGATATTTGTCATCACCAACATGGAGGTCATCGCCCACGTGCTCCAAAAAAACCAGAAAAACTACGTGAAAAGCCCTGCCTACCGCAACCTGCGGCTGGCCCTCGGCACCGGCCTCGTCACCAGCGAAGGCGAATACTGGCGGCGGCAGCGGCGGCTGGCGCAACCGGCTTTTTACAAAACGCAACTCGAAGACCTCTTCAACAGCATGACCGGGGTGGCCGGGCGCTGCATGCAGGAACTCGCCGAAAAATGCCCCACCGAAACGCCCCTGGACATTGCGAAGGAAATGATGGCCGCCACTGCCCGCATCGTGCTGAAAACCTTGTTCAGCACCGAAAACACGGCGGACATCAACGAAATGTACCGGGTGATGATGGATGGCCAGAATTACCTCATCGAC
>JACRAN010000355.1 GCA_016234735.1 Bacteroidota bacterium
AACTACCACTCCCTGGAACCAACATGTACCTACGGGTATTTTAAAAATTTCGGGGCTTGTATCTTTTGGGTACAAGCACCGTTATTTTTTACATTCTTTCCTACCCTGACTAAAGATAACCCCGCCTTGTATTGCCACGGCCGATGAAGCCTGGGCACTGACTCGAACCCAAGTTTTTGGAAACCACCCGTACCGATTACTGCAATAGCGGAAGAAAAACTTACGTTTGTTGGCTTTTATAATTCTTTTCTTCAACAAAAAACAAATCACGATGCCTACTTGTCCAGACAATACCAACTACCCGCTTTACGATGGCAGCCTGAATCAAATCCGCACCATCCGATTCACCGCCGACCGGCAAACCATCGAGGTTGTCCTCATCGCTACGAACACGGTGGAATGTACCCGCAGCATCAACTCCGGTTCGTTCATCGGCATGAGAATCCAGAACAACAATTTTGCTTTCACCAGCGCCTTTTTAAACCTGCAAAACAGCCTCGACACGGCCGTAGATGGCAACCCGGCAGTTTCTATTGGCCCTGACAATGGCGTGTTGCAAATTATTGGTAGCGATGACCATACCATGGGATTCCAGGCCCCGAATGTCAACATCCGTTACGATGCGGCCAGGGATGAAGTCAAATTTGAATACTGATCTTAGTATCCCGCACACCCCTTGAACCCAACATTGGAATGCCCGTCTGGCAAAGTCGGCGGGCATTGCTTTTTTCTCCTGATGCACCTGCCCGCCCGTCTTTTCTTCGCCCGGAAGAAAAACTGAACAGTACAAAATCCCCAAACAGGGGCTTACCTTTGTGGAATTGTGCATCAGCATCCACTTCAAACCTTTCACAATCAGCATTTTACAAAAAAATACTCGCCTCATCAGGGCCGAGGCGGAACGCCTGGGGTTCTCCTTCACCGGCATCGCACGGGCGCAACCACTCGATGAGGAAGCCCGCCAATTGGAAGCCTGGCTCAACCTGGGCCTGCACGGCAAGATGCAGTACATGGCCAACCACTTCGACCTGCGCACCGACCCGACGAAATTAGTGCCGGGCGCAAAGTCGGTCATCGTGCTGATGCACAACTATTTTCCGAAGGAAAAACAAACCGGCCCCGAGGCGCCCCGGCTCGCCCGCTATGCCTACGGCGAGGACTACCATTTCGTTTTGAAAAGAAAACTGAAAGACCTGCTGCGGTTCATCCGGGAGCAAATCGGCGAGGTGGACGGACGGTGCTTCGTGGACTCGGCCCCCGTCATGGAGCGGGACTGGGCACGGCGGGCCGGGCTGGGTTGGATGGGCAAAAACACGCTGCTTATCCGCCCCGGTGCTGGGTCGTATTTTTTCCTCGCCGAACTCATCCTCGACCTCGAACTGGAAATTGACCAACCCATGCCCGACCATTGCGGCACTTGCCGTCGCTGCATCGAGGCCTGCCCGACGGAGGCCATCTCGCCCCAGGGTTACTTGGTTGATGCGTCGAAGTGCATCAGCTACGTGACCATTGAACTCCGGGAGGAAATTCCGCAGGGGTTTCAAGGAAAAATGGAGGGCTGGGTTTTCGGCTGCGATATTTGCCAGGAGGTGTGCCCCTGGAACCGCTTCGCAACACCGCACAGCGAACCTGCCTTCGAGCCGGAACCGGGGTTGATGGAAATGGACCAACGCCAGTGGCACGAAATCACGGAGGGTGTTTTTCGTCGGTTTTTCAGCAAATCAGCGGTGAAACGCACGAAATACGAGGGATTGAAGCGGAATCTGAGATTTCTGAAAGGGCTGGGTTGAGCGCGTTCCGGCTCAGTTCATGATCGGCTTTAAATTGACCTCCCCCCAAAAACCATGGATGGCCTGAATGGTTTTATCGAATTCATCGAGGTCGAGTGGCTTGGTAACGTAGGCCCTGGCTCCCAGTTCGTAGCATTTTTGAATGTCGGCCTCGTTGCTGGAAGTGGAAAAAATAATGACCGCCATGTTTTTCCAGTTTTCATGGGAAGACATGACCTCCAGCACTTTGTAGCCGTCGATTTTCGGCATGTTCAAATCCAGCAGGACGTAGATTATTTCCTGTTGGTTTAGGGTGGGGAGCAATTGTAAAAAATCTTCCCCATCGGGACAATGGATGAGTTCAACCGGAATTGATTGTGCCAGATATATGATTTTGGCGAGGTCAGCCTGGGCTTTGTTATCTTCGACGAGAATTACTTTATTGCGCACTGGTTGTATCGTTTTTCCAGAAAATTTGGACAGTAATCCTTGTGTCTTGTTTGTAGTCGAGTATTGCCGCAAATAAACAATGAATATTTTTAATTACCCGTAAAAGTTTCCGGGCACTTAACTCATCTCCGCTTATCAATTTTACATCATGAATTGGCGTTTTTTCATTGGAATTTTCTTTTGTCTTTTGCTGGTGTCCTGTAGCCAGTCTTCGCAATCGACTGAAAATCAGGCTCCTGCATCCGATGCCTCCCTCCAGGATGCTACAAAAACTGGGTCAAAGAAAAATATCGTTTTCTTCGGCAACAGCCTCACGGCGGCTTACGGCCTCGACCCCTCGAAGGGCTACGTGGCCCTCGTCCAGCAGCGCCTCGACTCGCTCGGCCTGCCCTACCGGGCCATCAATGCCGGGCTGAGCGGCGAAACCACCGCCGCTGGCCGGGAACGGGTAAGCTGGGTCATCAAGCAGCCGGTCGATATTTTCGTGCTGGAACTGGGCGGGAACGATGCCCTCCGGGGCATCCAGCCGGAAACCTCGGTAGAGAACCTTGGGGCCATCATCCGGTCGGTGAAAACCACTTACCCTGCCGCCAAAATCATCCTCGCAGGCATGGAAGCGCCGCCCAACATGGGACCGCAGTACACCTCGGCGTTCCGCCAGATGTACCCCCGGCTGGCGAAGGAACACGGCACCGCCCTCATCCCGTTTTTCCTCGCAAACGTGGGCGGCATTCCTGAACTAAACCAGGGCGACCGCATCCATCCCAACGAAAAAGGGCAGTACATTCTCCTCGAAAATGTCTGGAAAGTCCTGCAAACGCAGCTTTGAAGGGATGAGGAACGAGGGATGAGGAATGAAAATCCGGCAACTGTTGGCCGTCAACCGTCAACTGTTTTCCGTTTAAAATAATAGTACGTCTCCACCTGCGACTGGAAGGGCGGGCAGTCTGTTTTCCGGTAGGTGTTGGTGCGTTCCCGGTCGATGATGCGTGCTTTTGTATTGTCCCGCCATTGCAGTTCGATGACATCCCTGATTTGCTGCCGAACGGCTTCGTCGTACACCGGGAACACCGTTTCCACCCGCCATTTCAGGTTGCGGGTCATCAGGTCGGCGCTGGCGAGGTAAATGTCCTCCTGACCCTCGTTGTGGAAAATGAACACACGGGCATGTTCCAAATAGCGGTCAATAATGCTGATGATTTCAAAATTCTCGCTCACACCGGGCACGTCCGGCACGATGGAGCATATTCCCCTGATAATCAACCGGATAGGCACCCCGGCCTGGCTGGCTTCGTAGAGTTTGGCAATCATTTTTTCATCCTGGATGCTGTTGAGCTTGAAGTTGATGCCGCAGGGCTTGCCTGCCCTGGCGTTCGCAATTTCCCGGTCGATGAGCTGCTCGATTTTCTCCCGCATTTGGAACTGCCCCACCAGCAGGTGCCTGAAATTTTCTTTTGGATGTTGGCCTGTTTCGAGGAAAGAAAACACCCGGGCCACCTCCTCCGTCAGGCGCACATCGGTGGTGAAGAGGCCGAAATCGCCGTAAATCTTCGCCGTGTCCTCGTGAAAATTGCCCGTGCTCAGGTAGGTGTAAACCTGCTGCCCGGCGGCTTCTTTCCGCAGCACCCACGCTAATTTGGAGTGGATTTTCACGCCGGGAAGGCTGTACGCCACCTTCACCCCGGCGGCTTCCAGCCGCTCGCCCCATTCGAGGTTGGCCTCCTCGTCGAAACGGGCTTTCACCTCAATGAAAACGAAGACCTGCTTGCCGTTTTCCACCGCTTCCATCAGCGCATTCATGATGCGGGAGCGCCTGGCCACCCGGTACTGCGTGATTTTGATGTGCGTGACCTGCGGGTCCTGCGCCGCTTTTTCAAAAAAATGCACGACGGAATGGTACGAGTGGTAGGGCAAGGCCAGCAGGTGGTCCCGCTCCCGCAAGGCTTTGAAGAAATCGGGCGCATCTTCCAGTGGCTTGAATTTCAGCGGATGCAGCGGCTTGTTTTTCAGTTCGGCCAGGCCGAAATCGGGGAATTTGAAGAAGTCGAAATTGTTGTGGTAGCGCCCCTCCACCAGCAGGTCGGTTTTTTTCAGCTTGAACGATTCGATGAGGAATTGCAGCAATTCCGGCGGCATTTCCCGGTCGTAAACGAAGCGGGAAGGTGGCCCCACGTGCCGTTTCGTGAGGCTGCTCCTGATTTTGGTCAACAGGTCGCCCGAATACTCGTCGTCGATGTAAAGTTCGGCGTCACGGGTGAGCTTGATGGAGTACGTGTCCTGGATGTTGTAGCCGGGGAACATGTCCGACACGCAGTGCCGCACGATGTCGTCGAGCATGATGAGTTCCCGGCGGCCATTGAGCGACGGCAACTGGATGAACCGGGGCAGGTGCTCGGAGGGGACTTTCACGATGGCATACTGCTCCGAGCAGTCCTCCTTGTCCTCCATGTGTACCATCAGGTAGAGCGAGGCGTTGTTGAGGAACGGGCGGATTTTGCCTTTTATCAGCAGCACAGGCTGCACGTACGGCAGCATGTTTTCGTTGAAATATTGCTCCACGAACGCCCGTTGTTTTGGCCCGAGGTCGAGCCTGCGTTTCAGGAAGATGCGTTGCTTGCCGAGTTCCGGCACGATTTGTTTTTCAAAAATTTCGCTGAACTCCTGCTGCTGCCGGTTCACTATCCGCAGGATTTGCTTCAGGATGGCCTTCGGGCTGTAGTCGAAAACCTGCCGAGTTTTTTTGCCCACCCGCATCAGGTTGCGGTGGTTGGCCACCCGCACCTTGAAAAATTCATCGAGGTTGTTGGAATAAATCGCCAGGAATTTCAGGCGTTCGAGCAGCGGCACAGTGGGGTCTTTGGCCTCCTGCAACACGCGGTAATTGAACGACAGCCAACTGAGGTCCCGATGGTAAAACGGGTAGCTTTGCACTTCCCCCACGCCCGGCGATATTGCTCCAACCACTTCTTGCATAGTATGAAAACCTGAAAATATGATGCGGCTAAAATTCCGGCGGCTAAAATAACGACATTTGATGGCCGTGGAAACCGAAGGGCAATTGTTGCACCGATTTTACGATAATTTCATACCCGGCGACAAATTTCAAGTCAAAACAGCGACATCTGCTGGCCTTTGCCTTCCTGCCCGATGACCTTCGGGCCCCTCGTTTCGATGCTGCCGATGCACTGCAATTTTTCCAGAAAATACATGGCTAAATCAGGTGCCAGCAGGTTGCCCGGCTCGTGGGTGAAGAAAAAAACCTGCCGCAAACCCTGCGCAAACCACCCCTCCAGCCGCCGCACCCAGTCGTCGAGGCGGGTGAAATCGGTGGGGTCGAGGTTGTTGCCGACGAAGCGCACCAGCACCGTGCCGGTGGTCAGCCGCATGTGTGCCACATCCCGCCGACCGGCCACGTCGGTGATGACGGTGGCCACCTCGTATTTTTCCAGCAGGTCGAACAATCGGTTGAAATTCAAGGGGTTGGAGAACCAGCCTTCGTGCCGCACCTCCACCGCCAGCGGCAGGCTGAACCGTTTCAAAAAACCTTCCAGCACGGGCAATCGGTCAGGCCCGAAGTGCGGCGGCAACTGCACGAAGCAGCAGCCGAGCTTTTCCCGCAGGCCCTCCATCGCTTCGCAAAAACGCAGCGTCAGGTCGTTGACCGCCCCCAAATCGGCGGCGTGGCTGATGGTCTGCAACACTTTCGGGCAAAAGCGGAAGTCCGCCGCCGCCTCGTCGTGCCAGTGCTGCACGGTGAACAGGTCGGGGATGCGGTAGTGCGTCGTGTTCAGTTCGATGGTGTTGAACTGGCGGGCGTAGTGCCGCAAAAACTCGGTCGGCTTGGCCCCCTTCGGGTAAAATTTGCCCACCCACTCCTTCATGCCCCAGCCGGTGGCACCGATGTAGGCGTTTTGAGTGTTTGAGGATTTGAGTGCTTGAGACAACACGACGGCATTGCCCGGCGGGTCGGGCGGCAGGGTGAAATCGACGCGGGCGATGTTGGAGAGTTTGCCGAAATCCATGCGGTTGGATGGAAAAGTTCGAGGACAAAAGTAGCGGATTTACGCAGGAAGTACTTTTAGTTTAAACTTTACCCGATTGATTTCCTTATTATTGACGACGATTTCACCCGCCGTATTTTCAACTAAAACTACCAGAACATGAAAACCTTCCTAACAATTGTCGCTTTCCTTTTCGCAGCCAGCCTCGCCCACGCCCAGCAAAACAAGTGGCTGACCAATGAACAAAACGTCCTGCGGGTCAGCATCGCCGACATCGCCACGAAAAGTGAACTGGCCTCCCTGAAAAAAACACTCTGGGACACCTACCAAATCCGGCTGGACTACCCGGCGATGGAGTTCCGAAAAAACAACGGCAAACTCAGCTTCCTGAGCCTCAAAGTAGAAATACCAACCGGCGAAATCGGCATGGTGTCCTGCACCTTCGTGCGCAGCAGCCAGCGCATCGGCTTCCACTACGCCCGCAACAGCAAGACCGAAGATACCTTCGGGGTTTGGACGATGTGAGGCTTGGAGTGCTTAAGGATTTGAGAGTTCGAGGGCTTGAGTTCTCTCAAACACTTAAACCCTCAAACACTAACCAATGGATGAAAAATTCGAAGCTATCATCGAGGGCATCCTCGCCGACAACTATGCCACCTGCGAGGATTTCTTTGACGAAGACCTCATCGCCGGGCTGCGCAACAACCTCCTGAACCGCCACGCCACCGGCCAGATGCACCAGGCCGGTGTAGGCAGGCAGGGCACCTTTCAGCAAGACCTCAAAGTGCGGGGCGATGTGATTTCGTGGATGGACGACCAGCCCACCGAGCCTCACTACCGGGCCTTCCTCGACCTCATCGAACTGTTTTACCGCTACCTGAACCGCACCTGCTTC